>DATLQW010000231.1:0-12806 GCA_035535035.1 Acetobacteraceae bacterium | reverse complement strand
CATTGTGCGTTCGGAAACCGAGCCTGCACGGCCGCCTGCGTTCCGCCGGCAGGTCTTTGCCCGTACCGCCACAGGTCCGCCGACCGGGCCGCCCGCTATCCGGGCGCATCAATTCTCTTACGCTATTATCGCGTTAACTGTTGATACGGCCCCAATCCAGCCGCGCCCTTGATCCAAGCCTCCGGGGTTGGGGTGGCCCCGAGTGCCTCAATCGTTCGTCGCCAACTCAGGTAGTTCGGCAAGTTCTTGGTAGCCACCCCATGGAAGCGCTGCATCCATTCCTTGAGACGGCCGTGGTAGGCGTTCACGTTGTTGATGTGCAGTTCTGGCGCCTCCGGCTTCGGAATGCCCGGGGCCGGCAGGACATGGAAGGTCAGCCTGGCGCGCCGTGCGAACGCGGTGATCGCCGACCCGCCATCGCAGCACAATTCCGCCGGCCGGGTGATGACGCTGCCCAACACCCGGGTGATGCTGACCGTATCAAGACGCGGCAGGACAGCGTCGACGGTCGCACCGCCGCGGTCGCGGGCCACCATAACCGGGATCTGCTCGACTGACAGGCCTCGTTTGGCGGCCTTGCCGCCGCGCTTGCGCGCGGCCCGCGGCAGGTCTGAGCGCTTGCCCTTGAACGACTCCAGAATGAACGTCTCATCCGCCTCGACGATCCCGGACAGATGCTGCGGCTTGTCAAGATTGAGCGCCGCCAGGAACCGGTGTCGCCAGCGGAATGCCGTCGTATAGGCCACGTCGCAGCGGCCCGCCGCTTTGGCAACCGTTTCGCCGCTGATCAAGGCCCGCGCCTGGTCGTTCCAGCGGTCCATATGGCGCAAACCAGCCAACGGCGTCCCGGTCAACGCATTGAACGTCTTGCGGCAGCTCGTGCAGCGGTAGCGCGGCTTGCCGTTGGCCTCACCCCACCGGCGAATGGCATCGCCGCCGCAGTGCGGACAGCCAAAGCTGGCGATCCGGGCCTGCCCGATTTGCGCCATTAAATCTCCGTCCGCAGCGGGTTTGACGAAACTCTCGGCCCCCGGTGGCGCGGCTTCGGCCGCAACCCGCGATGGGTCCGCGGCGGTCTCCGGGCCCGCCAGGTCAATTGGATCATTCGCTTCGGCGAAAGCCAGGCCCTGCAACACCGCGCTCCGTTGGCCCCGGTCCAATGCACCAACCCCGATACGCCACACCGCAAATGCTGCCGCGTCCATCTCCCGCCCTTCGCCTCCGCTGACCGGCACTGTCACCCCGCGCAACAGTCAACGCGATAAGAGCGAAAATAAATCCCGACACTCTCGATGACCGTGAGAGGGACGTGCCTGAGCGCGCCCCTGCGGCGGCTCAGGTCACTCCTTCAGGGTGTAAAAAAAACTGACAACCTCACCGTGCGCTCCGGAGCAAGGCAACCGAAGCGCGGCCGATGGCTATTTCCAGCCGGTTATTGCCTGCGCCAGCGCCGCGCCGCTCCGAGAGCGATCAGACCTGCGCCCAGCATCAACGCCGACGCCGGCTCCGGTACGCGACTTGGCGTCGCGCTGTCCGATGTGGTCGTCTGGTAATTATAAGCCACGTCAAGAGTGAACGTCAGGGTTGGGGTCACATTGACGAGTATTCCAGGCGGCGAAGCAGCCGAAGTAAGAGAATCCAGCATAATCAACGTCGTCGCCGGCCCGACACTCTCCCAGTCAACAGATGGATCGTAGCTCATCGGCGAACCGGTTGAACCGGCGTCTATGAGGAGGGACGCTGGGGTTAGCCCCACGGCCAAATCCTTATTTCCGCTCAAGGTCAGCAATGGCATTCCATCCAGCGCGGCTGGGCCGCCGGTAACGGTCAAGCTTGTGGCGGCGGTGACGGTCGCGGTGGTCGACGCGCTGCTTGCGCTTGCGGACCCTTTGAAGGAGCCTGTGAGCTGCTCCGTAACAAGCACGGATTGCAGGCTGCCCAGCGTCGTATCGAACTCATTGAGAGCGATCGTGTATCCGGTCCAATTCAGCCCGGCAACCGTGGATGAAAACGACTGGGTCGCGGTGGTGTGGCGATGGATGTGCGGCGTGGCGGCTGCCGGAAGCGGGCTCACGACGAGCGTTGCGACCATCCCTGCGATGGCGGTTGTGCTGAGGAGAATTCGGCGCATCAAAAGGCTCCTGTTTCGGCCAAACGTGGCCTGTGTCTAATTCGGCACGGAGTAACACGCAAGTCTCGTGCCAATATCGAGAGATGGCCCAATTCAAAGGGTTGGCACCCATGCGTTGTCCCGTGAGGGAGAACGATGTAAGAAATTCCGACACATCAGCCACCGCGTGAGATGGTGTCCCGGCCTGCCGCCGATTTCATCCGACACCCGGCCGTGCCCAGACGGGCGGAGCAGTGTTGCCGCGGCTGGCCGTGGCGCTGTCCGGGACGCCGGCCGGCACCGCTTCCGCCGGCGGAAGGCCTTCCTCCAGCCGGGCGATCAGCGGCCCGATATGCGCCGCATAGTGCCGCCAACGACCAACCGAACTGGCAAACAGCGGCTGACGGACCTGCCACAGGCTGGCGGTCATCACCTGCCGCTCGGTGACGTGAAAGTCGAGGCAGGCCGGGTCCCATGGCAGATCGAGAAACTCGATCAACCGGCGGCTCTCGCCCTCGAGATCGGCCACCAGGCTTTCGTAATGGAGATCGACGATCCGCAGCGGCAGCACCGACCGCCAATGGCGGATCAGCCGTTCGATCTCCAGCGCCCGCGACGCGCATTCCTCCAGGTCGTTGGTCCACGGCATGCCCTGGCTGAAACTCTGGAAATGACAGCTCAGGCAGACGTCCCGCAGGTCGCGCCGGCACAGCACGATCCGCGCGCGCGGAAACAGCAGGGCGATCACGCCGAGATACAGGATGTTGTCCGGCATCTTATCGGTGACCCGCGCAACGTCGCCGGCGAGCCCGCGCATGCGGCCGAGATGCGCCGCTGCCTCTTGCCGTACCGTGTCCGGATTCCAGGCCGCATAAGCGAGGCCGGGATTGGCGGCTTCGAGCCGCTTGGCGATTTGACCGATCTCCTGCCGCTCGCCGGCGCCGTACACGTCCGGGTGGCTGGCGGCGATCTGCTCCGTGAGCGTTGTACCCGAGCGCGGCATGCCGACGATGAATACCGGGGATTCCGATGGATCCCCCCAGCCCCGCGTCGCCGCGAAGACCGCCGGGGTAAACCCGGCAATCATCCCATCCACGTAGCCGCGCAATGCAGCGTGATCGAAGTTTTTGCCCTCGGCGACCCGGCTGGCCCGGCGCAGCCGGTTGGCGCTGGCGAAATAAGCGAAGGCCGCATCGTATTCGCCGGCCTGGTCGAGCAATGTACCGAGGGCGTAGCCGGCGGCGGCCCGCTGCGGCGTCGGCGCCGCGGCGGCGTCGGCGATCGCGCGCAGCCGGGTGAGCTCGGCGGCATCGGCAATTCTCACTCCGGCGACGACGATCGCCCGGCGCGCCTCGGCACAGTCCGGATCCAGCTCGAGCACGCGCCGATACGACTCGATCGCCGTGTCAAAGCGGCCGAGCGACGCCAGGGCGCCGCCGAGCAACAACAAGGTGTCGATGCGGTCGGGGGCAAGGGCCAGCGCACGCCGGCAGGCCTCCACCGCGGCCGCCGGGTCCTGGGCGCGCTTCAAGGTGACCGCCTGGCTGGCATGGACGCGCGGGTCGCCCGGCGCGAGAGCGACCGCGCGTTCGTGGCAGCGCAGCGCATCGTCGTAATGCTCGATCTCGGTCAAGGCGACAGCGAAGTCGGTCAGCGTTTCGGCGCGATCGGGCTTCAGCCGATGGGCTTCCTGATACACTTGCGCCGCGGCGAGGAAGTCCTTCAATCGGGTCAGCGCGGCGGCCAGGTTGATCTGGGCGTCGAGCGAACCTGGATCGAGTGCGACGGCGCGGCGGCAGGCCTCGGCGGCGCCGGCATCGTCGTTGAGATCGAGCAACGCCCGGCCAAGCTGGACGTGCGCTTCCGCGAGGTCCGGCACCAGTGCAACGGCGCGGCGCGCGCTGGCCGCGGCGCCTTCCGGGTCGCCGGCGGCGCGCTGGGCACGGGCGAGGTTGGTCAGTGCTTCCGGAAAATTGCGGCGCACGCGAAGCGCCGAGGCGATCATCTGCACCGCCTCCGCTGGCCGGCCGCGTTCCTGGATGATGACACCGAGCAGGTTGAGCGCATCCGGGTCCTTCGGTGCGCGCCGCAAAACGTTGCGGTAGGCCGCCTCGGCATCGTCCAGCCGATTCGCCCGGTGGAATGCCAGGCCGGCCCGGAGGTCTCGGAGCAGATCGGGACGTGGTTTCGCCATGGCGATCAGCATAGCACAGGATGCGTGAATTCGCGCCGGGTCCGCATCGGCTGTGGCCGGCAAGCGGTTTCGCGCGCTGGAGAGCGTTGCGAATTTGATTGACGGCCTTCCAGAGTCTCAGCAGAATGGACTGGCGTGAGAACCGCGGGGAGTGATTCCTGTGGAAGGCGTTGGGGCCTGCGGAGCTTTTCAGGTTGGGGGTTTAAGAACGCGTCATGGCTGCGAGTGCAACATACATCTGGAATAGTGGTACCGGTGGAATCTGGACCGTCGGGTCGAATTGGGCTGGCGGCGTCGCCCCGCCGACCAGCGGATCGGGCGCGAACGGTTCCCTTATCGATCTGAGCACTGCAACCTCGGGGCCGATCACCCTGGGCCAGGCGAGTGTCAATGCCGGCGCGATCAGCATCACGGCGAACGCCACGCTCGACATCGCCAGTGGCCAGACGCTGCAGGCCGCTGCGGCGGCCACGGCGGGTGACTATCTCGCGATGAATGCCGGCACCGTCGATCTGTCCGGCGGCATCCTGAAATATGGCACGATCAACGTCGGCGGCACCGGCGAAATTTTTGGGTACGGAACGCTGACCGACCCGGGGGTCGGCGCGCTCGGCGCGACGCTCACCACCGGCCTTAACGGCCTGATCGTAGCGGATGTGAACGGCGGCGGCGGGAACGGGACGCTTTATGTCGCCGGCAGCGCCAACAGCGCCGTCATTCCGGTGTCGGGCAACTATCAGATCGACACCGGCGCCGTGCTGCAATTTGGCGTCAACACGGAGCTGTTGAGCGCATCCGAACCCGTCATCAATTTCACGAATTCGACAGGCGTTCTGAACGTTGCGAACGCCACGACGCTATGGACGGTTTCCGGAACCGACCTGACGCTGAACGCCAGAATTGAGAATCCGGAAGTCGGGACGACCGTCAACAGCTCGGCTAGCGCCAGCCAGATCGTATTCAACATCGGCGCCGGCGACACGATCTCCCAGACGGCGATCATCGGCGGATCGACTCTGGAGGCGATCGTCAACACAACCACCTATCTTTTTGACACCACTGCGTCGCTGCCGCTCGATCACGTCGATTGGACGAACAGTGGCAGCCTCGCGTCGATTTGGGTTGACACCAACCCCTGCTACGTCGCGGGCACGCGCATCCTGACCGTGCATGGCGAAGTGGCGGTCGAGGATCTCGCCGAGGGCGACATGGTCGTCACACTGTCGGGCGACACCAGGTTGCTGCGGCCGGTGACGTGGATCGGACAGCGGTGGATGAACCTGCGGCAGCACCCGCAGCCCAATCTGGTGGCGCCGGTCCGGGTGCTCCGGCACGCGTTCGGCCAGAGTTTGCCGGCGCGCGACCTGCTGGTATCGCCGGATCACTGCTTGTTCGTGGCCGGCAGGCTGGTCCCCGCCAAGCTGCTGATCAACGACATGACGATCGTGCAGGAGCGCGAAACCGCTGCCGTCCACTACTATCATGTCGAGCTTGACCAGCACGCGGTGATGTTCGCGGAGGGCCTGCCGGCGGAGAGCTACCTGGACACCGGCAACCGGGCGATGTTCGCCAATACTGGCCTCGCCATGGTGCTGCATCCGGAGTTCGCGGTGAATGCCAGCCTCAAATGCTGGGAAACCGATTCCTGTGCTTCTCTGGCCGTCAGCCAGGAGGCGGTGCAGCCGATCTGGCAGGGTCTGGCGGAGCGCGCCGGGTCGCTGGGCTACCAGCACCCGAACCACGCCACGACCGACGATCCGGAGCTGCGCCTGGTGGCGGATGGCCACGTCATCCGGCCGCTGTCCAGCGATGCCAACCGCTACGTTTTCACTCTGCCGGCTGGCGTGTCGTCGGTGCGCCTGGTGTCGCGGGCCAGCGTACCGTCTTACTTCGAGGCCTATCGGGACGATTGGCGCCAGCTTGGCGTCGCGATCCGCCGGATCGTGGTGCGTGACAGTGCCGGCCTGACCGAGATTCCGCCGGATCATCCCGGTCTGACGCAGGGCTGGCACGCGGTGGAGCGCGACGACGCCACGATGTGGCGCTGGATGAATGGCGACGCGGTGCTGCCGATCCGGCCGACGGAAAGTCCGGCGATGGTGGAAGTTCAGGTCGGCATCGCTATGCGGCATATCGTGGAGAATGTCGCGGAAGGCCGCCTGGCGGCCTGACGCGGCGACCCCATGGGTGGCTGAGGGGCGGGCCGGACCATTCCGGTCCGCGGCTGTTGGTTTGCGCCGTCCGGCGTGCCGGCGGATAATTCCAGTTCGTCTGTCGCGCCCGCTGCTCGGCGTTGCCGTCTCCGGTCCCGCCTTCTACCGAGCGGCATTGCCTGAAATTTGGGTCCGGGTCTCGCTGTTGGGTGCGCGCGTGGATGGGCTCCCGCGGGGTGCCTTGATAGGAACAGACGAAACGCAAGCCGCGGGGACGGAAGACGACCGGGCCTCGCCTACCTGATCAGCCCGGTCAGCGGGCTGGACGGGTCCGCCCCCATGCGCCGCGGCATTCGCCCGGCAAGGTGTGCCAGCCGCCCGGCCTTCACCGCCAGCTTCATCGCCCGCGCCATCCGCACCGGGTCCTTCGCGTTGGCGATCGCCGAGTTCAGCAGCACCGCGTCGCAGCCCAGCTCCAGCGCGATGGCCGCGTCCGACGCCGTCCCCACCCCGGCATCCACCAGGAACGGCACCGTCACGTGTTCCATCATCATGCAGATCATGGCCGGGTTCTGGATGCCCAGCCCGGAGCCGATCGGGGCACCCAGAGGCATGATGGCGACGCAGCCCAGCTCCTCCAGCCGCTTCGCCGCCAGCGGGTCGTCGGCGCAATAGACCATCACCTCGAAGCCGTCCTTGATCAGCGCCTCGGCGGCCTCGAAGGTGCCGCGCATGTCGGGGTAGAGCAATGGCGGCGGGCCGAGCACTTCCAGCTTCACCAGGTTCCAGCCGCCGGCCTCGCGCGCCAGGCGCAGCGTGCGCACCGCGTCATTGGCGGTGTGGCAGCCGGCGGTGTTGGGCAGGTAGGTGTATTTCTTGGGGTCCACGTAGTCCTGCAACATCGGCGCCTTGGGGTCCGACAGGTTGACCCGCCGCACCGCCACGGTGACGATCTCGGCGCCGCTGGCCTCGATCGCGGCGGCGGTCTCCTCCAGGTCCTTGTACTTGCCGGTGCCGACGATCAGGCGCGAGCGGAAGCGTCGGCCGGCGACCGTCCAGGTATCCTCAACCGGCAGCGTTCCATCCATTCTTAGCCTCCACCGATAAAATGCACGATTTCCAGCGAATCGCCGCTGGTGAGCCAGGTTTCCGTGTAGCGCGAGCGTGGGACGATGGCTTCGTTGCGTTCCACGGCGACTTTGCGGCCCTCGAGCCCGAGGGTCAGGAGCAGTCCGGACACCGAAACGGGCCCGTCCAGGGCACGGGTTTCGCCGTTCAGCAAGACGGTGATGACGGTCTGCATGAGGCTGAATATGAGCGCGGCGGGGCTAAGGGGCAAGGAAGGCGGGGTCAGGAGCCGCGGATCGAGCGCGGAGGGCAGGACCAAGGTCGCGCGCTTACCGTCGTCCCCGCGAAAGCGGAGACCGGGTGGGTCAGGCGCCTGCGTTACACCGGTTCGTAGTGAAGGACGAGCAACTGGTCGGCGCGCAATGGCACTTGCGCGTAGGTCCTGCCGGCATCGTCGGCAAACTCCACTTCGAAAATATCAGGAGCCAATAGCTCAACGATCGTGCCTACCTGACCACGAACCAGACTTTTCTCCGCCACGTCGTCCGTCAGCGCAACCACGTCGAGAAGCCTGATAGTCTTCGGAGCCGGCGACATGCCACTCTTCCTGCGCACTGAACCGGCAGATCAAAGCACGTAACAGGTTACCAAGCGCAGGATATCCTCCGTCGCGCGGATCATCGACGGGCTGATCAGCGTGGCCGTGGCGCTAGCCGAGGCTCCGCTGTCTCGGGCGAGAAAAAGCGGGACGACAAGAGTGATTGCCATCAACCCCACTTGCTGGGTGGCGGCGAGCAGGACCGCGCTCACCGGCGGCGCGTCGTCGGGACCATACTGGAGTGCGAGCGGCTTTTTGCTCATGCGGCTTCCACTGCGGTGAGTCGGCCTCGGGTGCCTCTTGCCGCGCTTCGCCTGCGGCAGGCGTGTTGATACGTTGTATCGTGCCCTGTGGGCACCCACGGTGACGCCGGCTCGGCATTAGCACAAATCGTTGAGTGGTTCCGCGAGATTGGCGGCGCTGGCGCCATCCGTGCGCGGCGTTTGCTGCCGCCCCGCGGACGCCGAGGTGAGCCTATGCACCGTCCACGGCACCCCCCGGTGCGCCCCCAAGAGCGCCCAGGTGACGCCGCCGCCCGCCTGTGCTACCCGAGCCGGCCATGTCCCAATCCGGTTCGCCCCCGCTGATCGCCGTGCTGAACGGCCCGAACATGAACATGCTCGGGCTGCGCCAGCCGCATCTCTATGGCAGCGCCACGCTGGACGACGTCGAGCAGCTCTGCGCCGAAAGCGCGGAGGCATTGGGCCTGGCGATCGATTTCCGGCAGACCAACAGCGAGGGCGAACTGGTGTCCTGGGTGCAGGAATGCCGCGGCCGAGCCGACGGCATCATCATCAATCCGGCTGGCTACACCACCACATCCATCGCGCTGATGGACGCGCTGCTCGCCAGCGAACTGCCGGTGATCGAGGTGCACGTGACCAACATCCACCGGCGCGAGGAATTCCGCCAGCACTCCTACGTGTCGAAGGTCGCGGTCGGGGTGATTGCCGGGCTGGGCGTGCGCGGCTATGCGCTGGCGCTGCAAGCCATGGCCGAGTTGTTGCAAGCCGACAGCGAAGGCGCCGGCGCATGACCCGCATCCCGTTCGATCCCGATGCGATCCGCATGCTCGCCGCGGTGCTGACCGAGACCGGGCTGTCGGAGATCGAGATCGCCGAAAAGGACAGCCGGATCCGCTTGGTGCGCGCGGTCGGGCCGGCGGTGGCGCCGGTGTCGGCCGTGATCCCGCACGCCCCCGTCGCCGCTCAGACGCAGGCGACGGCCGAAGCGGAACTTGCCGCGCATCCGGGTGCGGTGGCCAGCCCGATGGTCGGGGTTGCGTATCTGCTGCCGGATCCAGGGTCGCCGCCATTCGTTGCCGTTGGTCAGGCCGTTGACGCCGGTCAGACGCTGCTGCTGATCGAGGCGATGAAGACATTCAACCAGATCAAGGCACCGAAGGCCGGGACCGTGGCGCGCGTGCTGGTGGCCAATGGCGCACCCGTCGAGTACGGCGAAGTGCTGATGATTCTGGAATCCTGAGCGCGCCTGCATCTTGTTCCAGAAGATCCTCATCGCCAATCGCGGCGAGATCGCGCTTCGCATCCAGCGCACCTGCCGCGAACTGGGCATCCCGACCGTCGCGGTGCACTCCACCGCCGATGGCGAGGCGATGCATGTCCGGCTGGCGGAGGAGAGCGTGTGCATCGGCCCGCCGCCGGCCAAGGACAGCTACCTCAACATCCCGGCCATCCTGTCGGCCGCCAGCATCACCGGGGCGGACGCGATCCATCCCGGCTACGGATTCCTCGCGGAGAATGCCCGGTTCGCCGAGATGGTGGAGGCGCATGGGCTGACTTTCATCGGCCCCTCGCCGGCACACATCGCCATGATGGGCGACAAGGTCGCGGCCAAGGCGGCGATGGCCTCGCTCGGCGTGCCGCTGGTGCCGGGGTCGGACGGCGTGGTGCACGATCTTGCCACCGTGCGCGCGGTGGCGGACGAGTTGGGCTATCCGGTGCTGGTGAAGGCAGTCGCCGGCGGCGGCGGGCGCGGGATGAAGGTGGCGCCGGATGCGGCGTCGCTGGAAGATGCGTTCCGCATCGCGCGCACCGAAGCCCGCAGTGCGTTCGGCAACGATGCGGTGTACCTGGAGAAGTACCTCGACCGGCCGCGGCATATCGAGCTGCAGGTAATGGCGGACTCGCATGGCGACGTCGTGCATTTCGGCGAGCGCGATTGCAGCCTGCAACGCCGCCACCAGAAACTGCTGGAGGAAGCCGGCTCGCCGGCGATCACCTCCGAAGCGCGCGACGCGCTGGGTGCGACGGCAACCGCGGCGCTGCGCAAGCTCGGCTACCGCAACGCCGGCACGCTGGAGTTCTTGTACCAGGACGGACGCTTCGCATTCATCGAGATGAATACGCGGCTGCAGGTGGAGCACCCGGTGACCGAGATGGTGTGCGGGATCGATCTGGTGCGAGAGCAGATCCGCATCGCCGCCGGTGCTGAACTCGGATACGGCCAGGCGGATATCCGGTTTTCCGGCCACGCGATCGAGTGCCGCATCAATGCGGAAGACCCAGTCAGCTTTACCCCGGCGCCGGGCCGCGTGACGGCGTTTCACGCGCCTGGCGGGTTGGGTGTGCGCATCGATTCGGCATTGTACGCCGGGTATGTCGTGCCGCCATATTACGACAGCTTGGTGGCCAAGCTGATCGTGCATGCACCGACGCGTGTCGATGCGATCAACCGGCTGCGCCGCGCGCTGGAGGAGTTCGCGATCGTCGGCATCCAGACGACGATCCCGCTGCACCAGCGGATCGTCGATGATGCGGCGTTCCAGGCAGGCGACTACACGAACCACTGGCTGGAGCAGTTTGTGGGGCGGTAGGTCTGCCGGTGCTGGTGCCTCGATGCGGGTTGGGGTAGGGTCCGGCCGGCGGAGGAAGACCGATGGCCACGTCTGAGCAGTTGCGGTGGCTCTGGACGGCAGAGAAATTCCTCGCCACGGACCAGCACGAGTTTGGCGACGCCTGGCGCTATGAACTGGTGGATGGCGAGGTTGTCGCACCCGCGGCGCCGAGCCCTGACCATGGTGCTATCTTGTCCGGATTCGCCACGGCCTTGGGCGTTCGGCTGCGTGGCAACCGCGATGGATGCCGCCCGGAAGTCGGCAGTGGCGCCGTGCCGCGGCGGCGGCAACGCAATACGGCGCGGATTCCCGATGCGATGATCCGCTGTGGCGATCACCCAAAGGTTGTGTTCGAGGTGGTGTCGCCATCGGAGATGCGGCAGTGGCGAGCCCGGGACCGGAAACGGCTCGACCTTCAGGTTGTCGAAGGAGTCAGCGAGATCGTCGAGCTGTACCAGGACGAATACGCCCTGCATGTTTATCGCCTGACGCCTGGCGGTTCCTGGGACTTCGAGGCGATCGGCGGCAGGGACGCGACGCTTCACTTCGCGAGCATTGGCGTCGATATCCCGCTGGCGGAAATCTATGCGTTTGCCGTCCCTGAACAGGAGCGGGATGAACCCGCCGATCGGGAGGCCGCGCCGGCGTAGTGCCCTGCGTCGTTGATTCTGCAGGCTGCCCGCTGGATAGATGCCACCGTCGGCACCCGCGCAAGATCGACTCCGGCGCTCGGTTGGGTCGGGGGGGTGCCGTTTGGTCCTCGGGGTTCAGCGTTTCTTAAGATCAAGCATTTAACAGTAGAGTCGAGGAGAGGCGCGGTATCGCTTGCACGACCCGTTTCCCCTCCCCGCTCATCAAACCGGACGTGCGGATTTCCCGCATTCGGCTTTCCGACAGACTTCACGACATACTCACGACATGGCGTCTTTGCGCCGCAGATGTCGCAGCCTCGGCATACCAAGCTCGCTGAACACCGCTTCCATGCTGAACGGCCCGATGCTTCGCGGCGGCATCTTGTGACGCCGGGCCAGGAAGTTTCGCACACGGTCATACAAATGGGCTTCGAGCACACGGTCCGTGACGTAGTGGGTTCCGGGACCGAAATAGCCGCACCATCCCCGTAACAAACAGTTCAGCGTGCCGCCCACTTCCTTCCATGGCCCCTTGTTGCCCGGTACCAGGATCTCACCCACCTTGTCCTTCAGACGCTGCACACTCTTGTTCGACGGGCTGGCCCCGATGAACCACCGGCCTTGCTGCCGGTGGCAATGCGAGACGAAGCTGTAACCCAGGAAGTCGAACCGCCCCGACCGTGCATCGCACAGCCGGGTCTTCGTCCGGTTCAGGGTCAGTCCCAAACGCGTCATCACCCGGTCCGTCCACGCCAGTACCTCGGCCGCATAGCCCCGGCTGAGAATCAGGCCGCGAAGCGGACTGATGTCCCGGAAGGCGTCTGCCGGACTCAGGCCGCGAAGCGGACTGATGTCCCGGAAGGCGTCTGCCGGACTGACGAAGTCGTCCGCATAGTTGATGATATGCGCGTCCCAGGCTTCCCCCTTGCCGCTCCGGCGCCAGTGTTTCAGGAAGCGGTTCATGGTGAGGCTCGCGACCAACGGACTGATGACGCCGCCTTGCGGCACGCCCATCCGGCTGATGGCCCTTGGTCCGCTTCGCGGCCCAAGCCTGCCATGCGCGTCCCGTTGGTCCGTCTCTTGCGGCCCAACCCCTGCCGGCCGTTTCGACCGGCGCCTGGAGCCATTGTTTGATCAACCGCAGCATATTGGCATCGACAACCGGTGTTCTCAGGCTCATCGCCAATCACCTCA
>DATLQW010000230.1:0-16142 GCA_035535035.1 Acetobacteraceae bacterium | reverse complement strand
TGAGGTGATTGGCGATGAGCCTGAGAACACCGGTTGTCGATGCCAATATGCTGCGGTTGATCAAACAATGGCTCCAGGCGCCGGTCGAAACGGCCGGCAGGGGTTGGGCCGCAAGAGACGGACCAACGGGACGCGCATGGCGGGCTTGGGCCGCGAAGCGGACCAAGGGCCATTAGCAAGATGGGCGTGCCGCAAGGCGGCGTCATCAGTCCGTTGGTCGCGAACCTCACCATGAACCGCATAAGGCCGGTGGTTCATCGGGGCCAGCCCGTCGAACAAGAGTGTGCAGCGTCTGAAGGACAAGGTGGGTGCGATCCTGGTACCGGGCACCAAGGGGCCATCGGGCGACGTACGCGGCGACACGTTGAACCGTTTGTTAGGGGGATGGTGCAGCGACACACTTACGCCCAAAAGCCGCCGGACGCCACAACGTTGCGGAATGCGGCGGTATGCCGGAGTGCTACCCCCGGCCGCGCACCCCGTCCCACCACGGGCAAACGCCCGCCATGCGCTGATAGTTGCCGTCGATCACGTGCAACGGTGCGCGTTGCCCCTCCGCCGCCGCCTTCAACTCGTCGATGTTCTTCACGTGGAACACCGCGTGGCCCATCCCGAGCGGCCCGGTCCGGAACCCCGAAATCGCCCGCCCCGGCTTGAACGCCTCGTCGGCGATCGCCGCGCCGTGGAACGCCTCCAGCCGGTTGCCGGCGGGATCGGCGAAGCTGATCAGGCCGCGCACGCAGCGCTGGTCCGCCAACGTCCCGGGTTCGTGCCGCACCGCCACGCCCGCTTGCTCAAGCCGCGCCGCCAGCGCATCGAGTGACGCCGCGTCCGCCACCTCCCAGCCGAAATAGCGGTCGCCGTCGGCCAGCGAGCGGTCGATGATCAGGCGCTGCTTGCGGTCGTCCATGCGGAAGGCGCGCGCCGCGTTGCCGCGTTCCACCATCTGCATGCCGAGCCAGTTGGTGGCAAAATCGGTCCAGTCCGCCAGGTCGGCCGCGCCGACGCCGACATAGCCAAGCGACTGCACTTCCATGGCGACCGCCTCCCGCGCCGGGTGAAAGCCTGAGCGGAACACATAGAACGGAACGAGACCCGCGCCAATGCCGGTTGACCCAGATCAAGGCGTTCGCCGCCGACCGCGGCGATCCTCCCCCGCATGAACCTCCCCGACCTGATCGCCAAATACGACCGGCGCGTGCCGCGCTACACGTCGTATCCCACCGCCCCGCATTTTTCCCCGGCCATCGCCGCGGCGGACTATGCCGGCTGGCTCGGCGCGCTGGAGGACGATGCGGCGCTGTCGCTCTACCTGCACGTGCCGTTCTGCGCCAGGCTCTGCCTGTTCTGCGCCTGCCACACCAGCGTGGTGCACCGGCCGGAGCCGCTGGTGAGCTACGGCACCACCCTGCTGACCGAAATCCAGATCGTCGCGGCAACGATCGGCCGGCGCCTCAAGGTGCGGCACATCCATTGGGGCGGCGGCACGCCCACTGCCCTGCCACCCGCGCAGATGCGCGACGTCATGCGCAGCCTGCGCGCACATTTCGACGTCGTGCCGGACGCCGAGGTCGCGGTGGAGGTCGATCCGCGCGAACTCTCCGATGCGTCGTTGCACGCGCTGGCCGAGATCGGCACGACGCGCGCCAGCCTGGGCGTGCAGGATTTCGATCCGCTGGTGCAGCACACCGTCAACCGCGTGCAGGACTTCGCGCTCACCGCCGGGTGCGCCGAGCGGCTGCGCGGCGCCGGCATCGGCTCGATCAATCTCGACCTGATCTACGGGTTGCCGCACCAGACGGTGGATGGCGTCGCCGCCACGGTGGCGCAGGCGCTGCGCATCGCGCCCGACCGCGTCGCGGTGTTCGGCTATGCGCACGTGCCGTGGATGAAGCAGCACCAGGCCTTGCTGCCGGAGGCCGCGTTGCCCGGCGCCGCCGCACGCTTCGCACAGCGCGAAATGGCGGAGACAGTGATCACCGCCGCCGGCTACGCGGCGATCGGCCTCGACCACTTCGCCCAGCCCGGCGACGCGCTGGCGACCGCCGCCGCCGGCGCGCGGCTGAAACGCAATTTCCAGGGCTACACCACCGACGACGCGCCGGTCTTGCTGGGCCTCGGCGCCTCGTCGATCGGCTCGCTGCCACAGGGCTATGTGCAGAATCTGCCGTCGATCCCGGCGTGGCGCGATGCGGTGCGGGCCGAGCGTCTGCCGGTGGCGCGCGGCATCGCGCTGACCGAAGCGGACCGGCTGCGCCGCGCGGTGATCGAGACGCTGATGTGCCGGAACGAAGTCGATCTGCGCGACGTCGCGGCACGGCAAGGCGCGGATCCCGCCAGCCTGATGGACGCCGCGCCGGCGTTGCAGGGGATGGCGCGCGACGGCCTGGTGCGGTGGGACGGCATGCGCGTGGCGATGACGCCAACCGGCCGGCCATTCGTGCGGGCCGTCGCCGCCGCGTTCGACGCCTATCTGGCGGCCGGCACCGCCCGTCACTCCGCCGCGGTGTGAGGTCGCCGCCTTAAGCCGGAATCCGCACCGGCAGCGCGGTGATTCCGTGGATGAAGTTCGAATACATGCGCTTCGGTTCATCCATCAGCTCGATCACCGGGAAGCGGCGCATGATCTCCTCCCACAGGATCGTCAGTTGCAGTTCGGCCAGCCGGTTGCCGACGCAGCGATGGATGCCGAAGCCGAACGACATGTGGTGGCGCGGGCGGGCGCGGTCGATGATGAACGCGTTCGGGCGGTCGATGGAGTCCTCGTCGCGATTGCCGGAGATGTACCACATGACGACTTTGTCGCCCTTGCGGATCTGCTTGCCGCCGAGCTCGGCGTCGGCCAGCGCGGTGCGCCGCATGTGCACGATCGGCGACTGCCAGCGGATGATCTCGGGCACCATGTTGGGGATCAGCCCGGGATTGTCGCGCAGCTTCTGGTACTCGGCGGGGTGCTTGCACAGCGCCCACAGCCCGCCGCTCATGGAATTGCGCGTGGTGTCGTTGCCGCCGACGATCAGCAGCACCAGGTTGCCGAGGAATTCGGCGGGGTCGTCCACCAGGTTCCTGGTCGCCTCGGCGTGCGCCAGCATGGAGATCAGGTCGAAGCCGCCTTGCCGCGCCTTGCGCTCGTGCCACAGGGCGGTGAAGACGCGCACCGCTTCGGTGAGGATTTCCAGGCGTTTTTCCTCGGAATCGACTTCGCCGCCGGCGTTGACGTCGGCGGTGGACATGTCCGACCAGTAGGTCAGCTTGCGCCGCTCCTCGAGGGGAAAATCGAACAGCGTGGCCAGCATAAGGGTGGTCAACTCGATCGAGACGCGCTGCACCCAGTCGAAGGTTTCGCCGCGCGGCAGGCCGTCCAGCACGCGGCAGACGCGCTCGCGGATGATCGGCTCCATGTTCTGCAGGTTGGCCGGCGCGACGATCGGGCTGACCACCTTGCGCTGGTCGTCGTGGCGCGGTGGATCGCTGGAGAGGAAGCTGGGGCGGCGATAGGCCATCGGCCGGTCGGTGATCGTGATGCCGCCGAGCTTCACGTCCGACGAATAGATCTGGTGGCTGGTCTCGACCTGCATGATGTCCTTGAATTTGGTCACCGACCAGAACGAGCCGTACATGCCGTCCTGCCTGTAATGCACGGGGGCATCCCGGCGGAGGCGCGCGAAATACGGGTGCCAGATGTCGTCCTGGTAGAGCTTCGGGTTGCTGACATCGATGGCGTCGAGCGGCAGCGTGGAGGCGTCCGAGACCGGGTCGAAATGGACCGGGGCGTTCATGGCGGGTCCTCCTGGCGCGTTGTTGGCCGTATTATTACGCGGATCGGCGCGGGCGCACAAACGGCATGCCCGGGCGTCGGATTGGGCGCCGCGGCGGGCGGTTCGGCCGGCACCGGTGCCGCGCCGACGCGGTCAAAACAGTCGCTGCGATGCCAGCCGCGCGCCCTCGGCCGACGACGCCGGCTTGGCCCAGACCACGTCGGAGGCGACCCGTCCCAGCCCGGCGGACGCATCGAAACCGCAATCGGTGGCGGCCAGCACGCGGCGTGGATCGCCCACCACTTCGGCCACGCGCCGGATGCGATCGGCCACCACCTCCGGATGCTCCACCAGGTTGGTCAGCGTGTCGATTACCCCGGCGACGAGCAACTGATCGCCGGCCAGCACGTCGATCTCGCGCTGGTCCACCGCCTGCCCGCGGTTGCGCCGGTGATAGCCGCGCGCGAGTTCGGGCGGCCGCGGCAGGCTGCAGGTATGGGTGGTGAGGATCCGCTGTTCGCTGCGCATCATGCCGAGTGTCCGATCCGGTTTGCGGTCTTGCGTTGGGGCCACCTGAATTCTTCCGCCCCCTCCCGCTGTCATTGCAAGGCGTGGAGCGACGCCGCGATCCATCGCATGAGTGGACGGCCCGCCGGATGCAAGAACACCGGATGCAAGAACAGAGATGAGAATATGCGACGGGCGGTTCGATTGCGGTCATGTGTCCGGCCGGTCGGCGCGGCGCATGGCCGCCGGCCGGACCCGTCCAAGCAATGCACGGCGAACATGGCCTTGGACGTGGTCAGGCCAACGCGGCTACTATTGCTCATCGGCGGCTCCGGTCCCGGGTTGTGAGACCCCCGGGTTCGGCACGCGATGCCGTGGGACCGGCCACTCCGACACTGACAAGGGGTGGGGGGCGCGGTCAGGGATACGGGAGGCGGCGCAATGATCGGCATCGACTGGGGCACCACCAGCTTCCGTGCGTTCCGCGTCGCGCGCGACGGCACGATCCGCGACCGCCGCGCCGGCCCGCGCGGCATCATGAACGTGCCGGATGGCCGCTTCGCGGAGACGTTGCGCGAGGAGATCGGCCCCTGGTTGGCCGCCGGCGAGGATCGCGTGGTGCTGTCCGGAATGATCGGCAGCCGGCAGGGCTGGAAGGAAGCGCCATACATCCCCTGTCCCGCCGGAGCGGTGGAACTGGGCGCGGCGCTGGTCGATGTGCCGTTCGACTGGGGCAAGGTGAAGCTGGTGCCGGGCCTGTCCGCCACCGACGACGCGGGCGTCGCGGAAGTGATGCGCGGCGAGGAGACGCAGGTGGTCGGCGTTGTTTCGGTGTTCAACGGCGGCGGTGTCGCGTGCCTGCCGGGAACGCATTCGAAATGGGTGCGCGTCGAGGATGGCCGCATCGCCGGCTTTGCCACCCACATGACCGGCGACGTGTTCGCGGCGCTGCGCGGGCACACGATTCTTGCCCGCATGATGCGGGAGGGACCAGCCGACGGCGCGCCGTTCGATGCGGGCCTGCGGCGTTCCGGCGAGTCCGGCGGATTGCTGCACCATATTTTCGGTGTGCGCGCGCTGACGCTGGCCGGCCGCCTCGGCGAGGCCGATTCGGCAGCGTATCTGTCCGGCATCCTGGTCGGGCACGAGGTGCGTGCCGCCCTGGCCGGAGCGTCGGGCGTGGTGGTGCACGTGATCGGCACGCCGGAACTCACCGCGCTCTATGCGCGCGCGATCTCCGCTTGCGGCGCCTATGCGGAACGGCATGACGGTGAGGCGGCGGCGCGCGGCCTGGCACTGATCGGAGAGCATGCGTCGTGGGATTGAACGGATCGCCTGCGCGCCGTCCGTCGGTCGCCGTCCCGCGCGGGGTGCATCCGGGCACGGCGGCGGCGAAGGCCGGGGCATTGCCGGCGACCCGATCGCCCTTGCCCGCCGCTATGCGGCGACCTCCGCCGCTTCGCGGGTGAGCTGGGTGGGGAGCCAGACGCTGACGGTGGTGCCGACACCCTCCTCGCTTTCGATCAGCAATTGCCCGCGATGGCGGTTGACGATGTGCTTGACGATGGCCAGCCCGAGTCCGGTGCCGCCCACCGCGCGTGAGCGGCCCTTGTCCACCCGGTAGAACCGCTCGGTCAGCCGCGGCAGGTGCTCGCGGGCGATCCCGGCGCCCTGGTCGGCCACCGCGATCACGACTCCGGGCCGGGTCGGCCAGGTGCCGCCGATCGGCGCCGGCCGTGCGGACAGCCGGACCGTGCCGTCCGCGCGGCCGTATTTGACTGCGTTGTCCAGCAGGTTGTGCAGCACCTGGGCGATCTGGTCCGCATCGCCCAGCACCGGTGGCAATCCCCCGGCGATCTCCAGGTCGAGCCGCGCCGCATGCTCAACCAGCCGCGGCTCGTAACCGGCGGCCAGGCGCGGCAGCAGGTTCGCCAGGTCCAGGTTCTCCGCCGGCAGTTGGTGCTCGGTCAGCTCGATCCGCGACAGGCTCAGCAGGTCGTCGATCAGCCGGTTCATCCGCGCGCCTTGCTCGGCCATGATCGCCAGGAAGCGCTGCTGGGCGGGGGGATCGTCGGCCGCGGGGCCGCGCAGCGTCTCGACGAAGCCGATCAGCGAGGCGAGCGGCGTGCGCAGTTCGTGGCTGGCATTGGCGACGAAATCGGCGCGCATGCGCTCGATGGCGCGCTCGCGCGAGCGGTCCGACAACACCACGACCGCCAGGCCGCCATCAGCCAGCGGCGGGTCCATCGGCACCACCGCGGCCTGCACCTCGCGCGGCACCGGCACGGGCAGGATCAGCTCGGTGCCTTGCACGTTGCCGGAGGCGAACGCGCGGTCGATCGCGCCGCGCAGCCCGGGATGCCGCAGCACCGCGCCGATATCCGCGCCGAAAGCGGTCCGCGCCGCGGCATTCGCCCGCCGCACCGAGCGGTCCGGGCCGAGCACGATCAGCGGGTCGGGCAGCCGCTCGACGATGGCGGCGTCGGCGCGCTGCAATTGCTCCACCAGCGCGGTGCGGGTGGCGACGCGGCGCGACAGCCGGTCCACCTCGCGCCGAAGCTGGCCGAGCGAGGGCAGGGCGGGGCGGGCATAGGAGCCGGCGCCGACGCCTTCGACCGCCACCCGGCGCAACGCGTCGGTCACGCGGTCGAGGTCGCGCGTCCAGAGCACAGCGACGACGAGCGCCGCGACGACGGTGAGGACGATGGCGGTGAACGCAGGGAGGGGAGCCGCCCAGCCGGCGCCGAGCATGGCCGCCAGCGCCATGACCGGCACCGCGGCGAGGCCGAACGCGAGAGCGAGTGTGCGCATTGACGGCGAATCCCTTCTCTCGCCGCGGCGGGAGGCGGTCAGAGTGAGGGTGAAGCAGACCGCACGCAACACCGTTACCCTGCCTCGGGCTTGTGGCGCCGCTGGGCGGCTGGGAGCGGGGGCGTCTCAGGGCCGTCGCGTTGCGCGGTATGTGAGACGGACCTGCGCCGCGTGAGAGGCGATCGGGGCAAAAGGTTGGATTGGCGTTCCGCCACTCTGCGATCGCAGGTGCCCGCTTGCGGCAGCGCAAAGAATCTTGCCGCGGAGAAACAGCCGGGGGGCCGCGGGAGTCGTGCTTGTACAGACCGCAGGGGACAGGTCCCACTGCACGCTCCCCTGCCAACGCTTCGCCCTGCCCTCGCGGAACACGACGCACGGCGTGGGGCCGGCGTGACGCGCTATGTCTTCACCGTAGAGGACTTGTACCTCCTGCTCCTTGTCGGTCTCCCGACGCACTCCAGGCGCCCTAAAGGCTGACATGATACTCGGTTCCGTCCCGCGTGCGTTCGTCAGTCTTTAGGGCGCCTGGTGTTAGTTTTCGTAGCAACCGTCAACTGGTGGTCCGACGCGAACCGTGAGAGCAGACGGGATAGGAGTCCGCCGGGTGACTGAGGGCGCAGCCGGTCAAGCCCGGCTTTCTTCGCGGCGATCTGCTGCTGTCGAGCGTCCATGATTTGTTCCTGTCATGGCGGCGGCAGGACGAGAAAAGCGGCTTCTGGCCGGAGGAACAGCTTCGTCACAAGAAAAGGTCTTGCCCGCCAGCGCACGCTGAGTGTCGAAGCCGGCACCCCGCGTTCCCGCGTTCAATTTCCAGGTGCGATCGCCTTGCGGCACGACGCGTCGGGAGGCGGCCCTGGGTCGCAGGGCCCCTCCCCCGACCTTGCTCCGCTTCGCGGCGCAAGCCCGCAAGCGGAGGGGCGCGCGTCATTCCAGGCATCCTATTCGACCCGCGTATGTCTTGCGCGCACGCCGCGCTCGACGGCGGTGGCGATCAGCGGGTCGAGCTGCAATTCCGCGCGGACGAACTCCAGCATGTCGAACGAGGCCGACTTGGTGCCCTGGTCGCCGGCGATGACCTCGCAGGCCAGGGCGTAGGCGGTCTCGCGCAGCCGCGGGCTGAGCGCGGCGCGCACCAGCTCGCCGGCATGCTTCAGCCCGTCTTCCTCGTTCAGCAGGCTGACGGCGGCTTCGGTGGCCTCACTCAATTGCTCGGTCGTGAAGTCCTGGAAGGCGGGCAGGGTCTGCACCTGGCCGGACATGGTGCCGATCTCACGGTCCGTCATGCGGCCATCGGCGGCGGCGACCAGGACCATGGTCAGGATCAGCGCCTCGGGCGCGGTCAGGGCGTCGCGGGAGCGCATTCGTTTCGCCTCTTGTACGGTGGGGGAGGACCCTGGGCGAAGCGGCGGGAGAGATCAAGCGGCGGGCGGGGCCACCCACGCGGAGTTCAGGAACTCTCGCGTCTGTTTCACCACCTCGGCCAGGCCGAGGCGGCGGACCTGCACGCCGGCCGGGAAGGCGGACAACAGCCGGCTGGGCGTCTGGCGATCGAGCAACACGAACACGCCGCGGTCGGTGGCGCGGCGGATCAGGCGGCCGAAGGCTTGGCGCAGGCGCAGGCGGGCGATGCGGTCGTCGTAGCCTTTCGGGTCGCCATGGCTCAGGTGGATGCGGCGCTCGCGGTGCAGGATGTCGGGGCGCGGCCAGGGCACCCGCTCGAACACCACCAGGCGCAGGGCGCGGCCGGGCACGTCCACGCCGTCCCGCATCGCGTCGGTGCCGAGCAGACAGCTTGATTCCTCGGTGCGGAAGATATCCACCAGGGTGGCGTTGCCCATGGCATCGACGTGCTGGGCGTAGAGCGGGATGCCGGCGGCCTCCAGTTCCGGCGCGATGCGGGCGTGCACCGCCTGCAGTCGGCGGATGGCCGTGAACAGGCCCAGCCCGCCGCCGTCCGACGCGAGAAACAGGGCGCGGTAGGCGGCGGCGAGCTGGGCGATGTCGCCCGCGGCGACGTCGTGCACGACGAAGGCGCGGGTCTGCGCGGCGTAGTCGAACGGCGAAGCGACCGCGGCGCGGATCGCCGGCGACGGCAGATGCGGCGCGCCGACGCGGGCCTCGGCGGCGGCCCAGGTGGTTTCCGGATCGGCGCCGCTGGCATCGCGCAGGGTGGCGGAGGTGACCAGCAGCCCGTGCGCCGGCGCGGCCAGCGTGGCGGCGAACGGCACGGTGGGGTCGAGCCAGTGGCGGTGCAGGCCGACGTCGCCGTCGCGCCCGCCCATCCGGTGGTCGAGCCGGAAGAAGGCCACATGGGGAGACAACGTGCCCGGTCCCGGCTGCGGCGCGGCGAGTTGGCGCAGCATGGACTGCCAGGCCGAAAGCGGGGTCAGCGCGCGGCGGTGCAGCGAGCGGCCGGTCGCCTCGATGCGGTTGCGGGTGGCGGCGTCCAGGTCCTCGGCCTCGGCGTCGAGCCGTGCGAGCAACCGTTCGCGCAGCGTGGCGAGCGGCTCGGCGATGCGGGCGAACGCGCGGGCGAGGCGGTCGGCGGTCTGGGCGAGATCGGGGGCGACGGGAAACACGTCGCATTCGGCGGCGCCCCAGGTGGCCAGGCGCGACGGCTCGCCGTCGCTGCCCTGGATGCGGGCGAGGACCTGGTGGCGGACCAGGCGCAGGAAGGTTTCCGTGGCGTTCGGCCGGCCGGAGTCAATTTCGGAAAATTCCGGGCCTTCGTCACCGAGCCGGGCGGACCAGCCGGACGCGGGCAACGCGTGCGCGGCCTGCAAGGCGGCGTCCAGCGGGGTTTCGAGTTCCGCGCGTTTGGCGACCAACTCCTCGATCCGGCGCGCCAGGCCGCGGGCGCGCGACCGGCCGCCTTCCGCGCCGAGCAACCAGCGGCGCAGTTCGGCGGTTTCGTGGCCGGAGAGGACGGCGGAGAAAGCCGAATCGGCGGCGTCAAACAGATGATGGCCCTCGTCGAACACGTAGCGGGTCGGCACGGCGTTGTCGTCGAGGCCGCCCCAGGCGGCCTGGGTCATCACCAAGGCGTGGTTGGCTACCACCAGCTCGGCGGTGCGGGCGCGACGGATGGTGTGCTCGACGAAGCATTTTCTCCAGTGGGTGCAGGCGGCGTGGATGCACTCGCCGCGGCGGTCGGCCAGGCTGGCGATCAGCGGGGCGCCGAACAGCTCGGCGAACCAGCCGGGCAGGTCGCCGCCTTGCAGGTCGCCGTCGTCGGTCGCCAGGGCCCAGCGGACGATCAGGCCCAGCGGAATGGTTTGCTGCTGCACGAAGCCGGCGGTGGCGCCGCCGACCGCGTCTTCCAGGTTGAGGAGACAAAGGTAGTTCTCGCGGCCCTTGCGGATGACGACGCGGCGGTGGCGCTGGATCGGGTCGGGGAAGAGGCGGGCCAGTTCGCCGTCGATCTGCCGTTGCAGGTGGCGGGTGAAGGTGCTGACCCAGACGGCGCCGTGGTTCTTCTGCGCCCAGACGCTGGCGGGGGCGAGATAGCCGAGCGTCTTGCCGGTGCCGGTGCCGGCCTCGGCCAGCACGAAATTCGGGTCGCCGCGGGTTTCGCGCGGGGCGAAGGCCGCGGCCGCGGCGCCGGCGTAGTCGGACTGGCCGGGGCGTTGCTCGGCGTCAGGGCCGAGCATGGCGGCGAGCCGGGCGCGGGCTTCCGCCTCGGTGACCGGCAGCGCGGAGGGTGGGGGCGGCGGCGCGGCATCCTCCCATTCCGGCAGGCGGCGCCAGACTTTCAGCGCGTCGTTGGTCGGGACTGCGTCGGCGCGGCCGAGCGCGGCGAGGACGAACGGCGCCCAGCCCCAGCCGACGGAACCCATGCGCGCGGCGAGCGCGGCGGCGTCGCGGTTCAGCGGTGTGGCGCGGCCCTGCGACAGGCGGTGCAGCAGGGTGGCGGCGACATCGGGCAGCAGTGCGGCCTCGGCTTCCAGGCCGGTGCGGGGCGGATCGTGGTCGAGCGCGAGGGCCAGGCCGCGCGGGGTGGGGGCGGCGGTGCGCGCCGGCAGGACGAAGGCGAAGAGTTCCAGCAGGTCGAAGGCGGGGCCGGGACGCAGGCCGAGGCGGCGGAAGGTCGCCGGGGCGTGGACCAGCAGGGGCGGCGGGAGGGCGCGCAGGCGGTTTGCGGCTTCGGCGGCGGGCAGGAGGAAAAGCTCGCCATCCGCGGTGAGGATGGCGGCACGGCCGTGGCCGGCGACCACGGCGGGAGCGTCGGGCAGCGGGATGCGGGTGGTCACCGGGTAATGGGTAGAACGGAATGGCGGCGGGGGACAACGCTGGCGGGCCGAAGCGAGCCTTGCCGTGGGGGTCGCGACCTGGTCACTTGGGTCGTGACCAGCGGCGACGGCCTATCCCTGGTGCGCCGCTAGGCTGCCTGCGTCGTGCCGACAGGTGGATCTGCAAGCGCCGAAGGCCGCTCTTGGGCGGTGCCGGTTTCCCGTGCGGTGGGTTGGGACCACAGCCCCCCCCGCCAGCAATACTCAATTTTGGCCGGATTTCGCCACCGCGGGATTCCTTTCGCAATCCCAAGGCGTCGGGCGGAGCAATGCTGATTCGTACCGCCAACCCTCCGGATTCAAAAATTTCGACACTCCGCCATAATGAGAATTGCTGCCCCTCGCGTTAGCGGTTGACAAGTTCGGGCGGTTTCTGTTAGAATACATAATGTGACATCGGATACCACGCCTGTGAGTGACAACAATCCGCTCGGCTACGACTCACTGAAACTGCGAGCGATCTTCATCCCGGAGGGCAATCCGAACAATGTCACGATGGCTGACATCACCAACCATCTCGGGGTAGTGACGCAATTTGAAATCGGCGGATGCTTGACCGGTCAACCTTTGTCTGCCAGGGACGTTTACCGTAGGTTAACCTGGAACTAGGCATAAGGAGGGCCGTCATGGCCAGAGGACCGCGCGGCGAGCGCCGACCCGAGGACCCCGCCCAGGCTGCCGTCATGGTGGTGCGGCTGGCGACGGGAGAGGTGACAGAATCCCTTGACGAATTCGTAACAGATGGTCAGGGTGCGATGCACCGTCCGAAGAACCCTGCGGCCGTCGCCCTGGGGAGGCTCGGCGGCCAACGAGGGGGAAGGGCGCGCGCCGATAAGCTGAGCGCCGACGAGCGCCGCGAGATTGCTTGCCGGGCCGCTGCCGCGCGATGGAAAGATGACCGCTGAAGTCGCCGTTCTCAATAAGCTAGGTGTGGCGCTGGCAGCTGACAGTATTGTCACTATCACCAGCAATCGCGGCGATAAGACATACAACACCAGCAATAAGTTATTCACTCTTTCGAAATTTCACCCTGTCGGTATACTCACGTACGGCTCTGTCGAGGTTGATACGCTACCTGTAGAAATCGCGATAAAGGAATTCCGTGAAAAGCTACATGATGCATCTCGCCCCAAACTTGAGGACTATTCGAGCGAGTTCGTCGAGTTCTTGGCTTCGTTTACTCCATCGGATGACAAGACAGATAGGCGCAATTTCGCAGCGATAGCGGCCGATCATGCCGACACGATTAAGCAGCGCTTCAATCGGGAGTGTCGGTCTAGAAAAATCGCCCGCGACCGGTCTGGCTTCACGGTAGAAATGGAGGATGCGTTAGACAAGGTTCTTGCTAGGCTTCGGAATGGTCTCGCTAAAGCTGGCAGATTCGCTCAACTGGCCCACATAACGCAGTTGGAAGTGGATGCGAGATACGGCGGTATAATTGAACGCGCTATCAACGAAGAATTTGATGGGCCACCGCTCGGGGACCAGAAGGCTTCCCAGATGGCAGCCCTCATATCAGAATGGATTCTTAGTAACAGGATATCGGACGCCTCCTGCGGCATTGTTGTAGCGGGGTACGGCAGCGAGCAGCACTATCCTGGCATTATCGAGCACGAGGTGGAAGGAAAGATATTCGGAATTCTCAAGATATCTACGGACGATCCCACGCGCATAGATCACGAGAACCAGTCAATAATAAGAGCGTATGCGCAACGTAATGCCGCACAACTCTTTATGTGCGGAGTGGACCCGGGCTATCAGAGATTCATCGATGACGGCGTCGCGGGTCTGCTGCCTGGATTAGCATCCGAAGTTGCTGCGCATTTTTCCGTTGCCGATCCCGACAAGATAGAGGCGCTGCGCAAGATATTCGAGAATAAGGCGACCGATTTTATCGCAAGCATGGCAGATCGAAGGCACGATCATTTCGTTAAACCGCTATACGACACAGTCGACTTTCTGGACAAGCCAGAACTCGCGGCTCTTGCGGAGAACCTAGTCAGTCTTACTGCGTTAAAGCAAAAGATATCCCTTGATCTTGAGACAGTCGGAGGACCGATCGATGTTGCGGTCATATCCAAGCATGACGGGTTCATATGGATCAAGAGGAAGCATTACTTTTCGGCAGACCTGAATCATTCCTACATTACCAACTACTTGAAACCCAGGAGATAACCCATATAATGTGTCTCATGCAGTGGGCCGAGTCCCGAGGAACGGAAAGGTAGACCATGAGCGGGAGAAAAGACGACGATACGGCTCCTCGACCTTCCGCTGACGAGGAAGGCCGGCGTCCCGTGACCACACCAACGCGACTGTCGGATGACTATGTCGAGCAATCAGGGCGGGAGGGCCAAGCTCTGGCTGAGAGGCTCATCCTGAAAACAAGACAAGAGTTGGCTGAATTGCGGACCGCCTGATTTCATACCGAATGATGCTTGACGGACCACGCATGCGGCAGTATCAAATGTCGCATGAACAAGCTCGCTCGCGCCGAACGCATCCAGGTACTCGCCCTTCTGTGCGAAGGCATGTCTATGCGGGCCGCGTCTCGCGTGTCCGGCGTCTCGTACAACACGGTGTGTACGTTGCTGCGCCAAGCCGGCGAGGCATGTGCCGAGTTCCACGACAAGGCGGTCCGGAACGTTCACGCGAAGCGGGTGCAGTGCGATGAGATTTGGTCGTTCTGCTATGCGAAGCAAAAGAACGTTCCGACCGCGAAGGCAGCCCCGGAAATGGCGGGGAACCTTTGGACGTGGCTTGGCTTGGACGCGGACAGCAAGCTCATTATTAGCTATCTGGTCGGCAATCGCGGCGGAGAGGCGACGCATGCGCTTATGCAGGACATGGCTGAACGTCTCGCCGACAGGGTGCAGTTAACGAGCGACGGACACAAGGCATATTTGGAAGCGGTCGAGACAGCCTTCGGCGTTGGTGTCGATTACGCAATGCTTATCAAAATGTATGGCGATGCGCCAGGGGCTGGCAGGTATAGCCCCGGTGAGTGCATCGGTGCCCGCAAAGAGATTATTGAGGGCCGCCCCGATCCGAAGCACATTTACACGTCATACGTCGAGCGCCAAAACCTCAATCTACGCATGGGCATTCGGCGCTTCACAAGGCTAACGAACGCGTTCAGCAAGAGCGCCGAAGCGCACTATCACATGATGGCGCTATATGTGGTGTTTCACAATTTCTGTCGTGATCACAAAGCGCCGCGCATGACACCGGCCGAAGCCGCCGGGCTGATCAAGAGTGCTATGACGGTATCTGATATCGTGACACTGATCGAAGCTCGCGAGGCTCCCCCGAAGAAGCGCGGTCCATACAAGCCGCGCCAGCCTCGTGCGGTTGCTGATACTCAGGTGGCAGTATAGCTAGCCAAGAGGTTGCGTCGTTCCGATATTTGATCAGATCAGCATGGTGACCGCTGGACGCCTCAGCTGCATCCTTCCCGACAGGCCAGATCATGCCTCCGCTCGCGAAAATAGGCGATACTCTGGTCAAGGAATCCCATCAATCGCACAAGATATGCGCGCCATTCTGGAAGGTCCACGGGAAGGGTCCTTTCGGCTCTCAGGATAGGTGGGGATGCTTGAGCAGGAGTCAATTTCAAATTGCGTCACTACCGCCGATACGCCGGGTTCGTCAGAGCTCTACGCATAGGTGGGAAATGACCCGCTCGACAGAGCAGATGCGCCCGAACCCATGCCCGGCATGCCAAAGCCACGGGACTCCGGCAACGCTCCGGCTCGCACGCTGGTGCAAGCCGCCGGCCTTGGACGACCCCCGTTGCGGCCGGAGGGGTAAGCCCGTCGAACAAGAGTGTGCAGCGTCTGAAGGACAAGGTGGGTGCGATCCTGGTACCGGGCAACAAGGGGCCATCGGGCGAGGTACGCGGCGGCACGCTGAACCGTTTGTTGCGGGGATGGTGCGGCTACTTCAGTCCCGGAACCCACTACGTCACGGACCGGGTGCTCGAAGCCCATCTGTATGACCGTGTGCGGACCTTCCTGGTCCGGCGTCATAAGATGCCGCCGCGAAGCATCGGGCCGTTCAGCATGGAAGCGGTGTTCGGCGAGCTTGGTGTGCCGAGGCTGCGACACCTGCGGCGGAAAGACGCCATGTCGTGCGTATGTCATGAAGCCAGTCGGAAAGCCGGATGCGGGAAATCCGCACGTCCGGTTTGATGAACGGGCCGGGGAAACCGGTCGTGCAAGCGATACCGCGCCTCTCCTCGACCCTACTGTTAAAGCCTTGCTTGCTTGGCCGAGCCCCCGATCATAGGCGACGCCTGGCGCGCTCCGGACCACCCAAATGGTTCAAAGGCAATCCCCCCTCCAGCGGCGCCCGCGCCCACTTGACTTAATTCCTATAATGGCCTATAAACCCAGCCATGGACACCTACTCGCAGCCGCACTCGCCCGACCTACTCCTCGCTCTCCCCGCGCGCGCCTATTACCAGCTCATCCACAGCCTCACAGCCGTCCTGCCGCCACCGGTCAACGACACGCAAGAAGCCCTGCTCGCCCGCAACGACGCCGCCATCGACGCGGTGGCCGCCATGCTGCCGACCAACGCCAACGAGGCCGGCTTCGCCGCCCAGTGCGTCGCCGCCCGCGCCCAGGCCGACGATGTGCTGCGGCTGCTGCGCAAGCATGAAGGCGACATCAACGTCGTCATGCGGCTCAACGCCCAGTACGTCGCCATGATGCGGGCGTCGCAAGGCGCCCATGGGCATTTGCTGCGCGCGCGGGCAGTGCGCCACAAGCGCGAG
>DATLQW010000229.1:0-33942 GCA_035535035.1 Acetobacteraceae bacterium | reverse complement strand
AGCCGCAGGCGATGGCGAAGATGCGCGCGCGCAGGATGTCCGACATCGTGTGGGTGATCTGGGTCTGGTCGCGGTGGTCGGGAATGATGGCGGCCAGCGCGTCAACCAGGCCAAGCCGCTTGTCGGCGCCGGCCAGCAGCAGCACGCCGCCGTCGGAACTGATCAGGCCGCCGTCGAACGCGGCGGTGACCTTCTTTTGGCAGATGCTTGGCAGCGCGAATGGCAGCAGCGTATCGTCATCGTCGGCGGGCATGGCAGATTCTGTCCGGGTGCCTGGGTCGGTGTCAGCACCCAATCTCTAGGCGATTCCAGACACTTGTACCATGCCCGTCAGCGACTCCCTGCTATGCGGTGAATAAGATGGGTTAGGGGCAGGGGACGCCGCGCCAGTGACTCCGATCAACGCCCGGCCGCGATGCACAGCACTCCCATTTGTCACGCCGTCCGCTGCTTCCGCCAGCCGTTCGAACACTATCTTCCTGGCCACACCGGGCGCGCCTGGTTTGCTTGATCTTGGCTGGAGGCGCAGGCGCACCATGTCCGGCCCGGTTCGGCCGCCACTATGCTCAGGGGTGGCGCCCGATTGGCCGGATCAGGCCAGACAAAGCGGCGGCGGATGGATCAGTTCAACAACCCTACTTCGGTCATCGCCGCGCGCACCCGCGCCCGCGTCGCTTCCATCAGCGGCGCCAGCGGCAGGCGGCAATGCTCCGTCGCCTTGCCGAGCAGGGAGGCGGCGAATTTCACCGGGGCGGGACTGGTCTCGGTGAACAGCGCGTCGTGCAGCGGCAGCAACCGGTTCTGCAGCTCCATCGCCTGGGCGAACCGGCCTTCCATCCATGCCGTCTGCATGTCGCTGCACAGCCGCGGCGCAACATTGGCAGAGACGCTGATGCAGCCGACGCCGCCGGCGGCGTTGAAAGACAGCGCCGTCGCGTCCTCGCCGGAAAGCTGGCAGAAATCCGCGCCGCAGTGGCGGCGCTGGTGCAGCGGGCGCGCCAGGTCCGCGGTGGCATCCTTCACGCCGATGATGTTCTTGTGCTTCGCCAGCCGGGCCATGGTCTCGACCTTCATATCGACGACGCTGCGCGGCGGGATGTTGTAGATGATGATCGGCAGGTCCACCGCGTCGGCGATCGCCTTGAAGTGCAGGTACATGCCTTCCTGGGTCGGCTTGTTGTAATACGGCGTGACGATCAGCGCGGCGTCGGCGCCCGCCTCCTTGGCGTGGCGGGTCAGGGCGATCGCCTCCTCCGTGCTGTTGGACCCGGCGCCGGCGATCACCGGCACGCGGCCCTTGGCCACCTCGACGGCGATCTCCACCACGCGCTTATGTTCCGCATGCGACAGGGTCGGGCTTTCGCCGGTGGTGCCGACCGGGACGACGCCGTGCGTGCCCTCCTTGATCTGCCAGTCCACGAACGCCGCGTACGCCTTCTCGTCGAGCGATCCGTCCTGGCGCATCGGGGTGATCAACGCGACGAGCGATCCCTTGAACATGGCGTTCTCCCATTGGCTTGCCGGCCGGGACGACCGGCCCAGCCTGCACCAGGCAGGCTAGGCGCGCGGATGATGCGCGGCAAGGCCGGGTCGCGGTAGAAACCCCCATGCGCCTGCCGACTCGTCCCGCCCTCGTTCTATTCGTACTCGCCTGCGCCGCCGGCACAGCCGCGGCGCAGCAGGTGCCGGCCGCCGGCCGCGACCCGATCGCCGCCATCCGCGCCGACCGTTGGGCTGACGCGCAGGCCGACGCCGCCGGCTTTGCCGATCCGGTGGCCGAGAAGCTGGTTCTCTACTACCGCCTGCTTGCCCCCAGGGCGGCGACCCCGGCGGCGATCGCCGGTTTCATGCACGCCAACCCGGACTGGCCGAACCAGGCGCTGCTGGAGCGCCGCCGGCAGGACGCCATCGCCGCCGACCCCGACGATGCGGACGCGCTGGCGCAGTGCGCCGCCGCGCCGGTCACCGAGGTGCCCGCCCTGCTGCGCTGCGCCGACGCACTCGCCGTCGCCGGACAGGCCAGTGCCGCGATCGCCGACGCGCGCAAGGCGTGGATCACCGGCATCACCGACCCGGTGGCGGAGGCCAGCTTCCTGCACCGCTGGGCCGCCAGCGTGACGCAGGCCGACCAGTGGGTGCGGTTCCAGCACATGGCCTGGCGCAACCAGGCCGCCGCGGCGCGGCAAGTTGCCCGGCTCGACCCGGCGCACCGCCCGGAAGCCGAGGCGCGGCTTGCGTTCCAGCGCGATGATCCGCATGCCGAGGCGCTGCTGGCCGCCGCCCATCTGCGGCAGAGCAATCACCCCGGGCTGATGTTCGACCATGCGCGCTGCCTGCGCCGGGCCGGCCGCGTGGCCGACGCCGTGGCGCTGTGGAAGCGCGACGGCGCGGCGGCCCAGAACGCGATCGGGGCCACCGCGCCGGAGCATCTGCGCGCCTTTTGGGCTGAGCGGAACCTGCTGGCGCGCAGCTTGCTGGCCGACGGCGACGCGGCGGACGCCTACGCGATCGCCAGCCTGCCGGGCGCGATCGCGCCGCGGTCGGCGGTGGACGCCGAGTTCCTCGCCGGCTTCATCGCGCTGCGCAAGCTGGACGACCCGGGGGCGGCGCTGCGGCATTTCCGGAAGCTCGCGACCCTGTCGAAGGCGGCAATCACCCAGGCGCGCGCCTGGTACTGGCAGGGCCGCGCCGCGGCTGCCGCCGGCAAGGACCCGAAGCCGGACTATGAAAAAGCCGCCGGCTGGCCCACCGCATTCTATGGCCAACTCGCCGCGCTGGCGCTGGGCGACGATGCGGCGGCGCTGGCGCGGCGGATCGACGCGCTGCGCGACCCCACCTGGACGCGCGGCGCGGTGCTCGACTTCACCGGCCACGAGGTGGTGCGTGCCGCCGCCTGGCTGGTGGCCTGGGGCGACCCGCAGCGGGCGCGCGCGTTCCTGCTGCGGATGGACGCGCTGGCACCCGACCCGGCGGACCGCGCGCTGACCGCGGCGCTGGCGTTGCGCGTCGGCCTGCCCGACACGGCGGTGTTCATTGCCCGCCGTATGGGAATCGACGGGCTGATGCTGCCGGACCAGGGTTGGCCGATGCCGTTCGATCCGCCGAGAGACGCGCTCGATCCGGCCGTTGCGCTGGGAATCATGCGACAGGAGAGCAGTTTCGACGTTGGGGCGGTCAGCTCTTCCGGCGCGCTCGGGTTGATGCAGTTGATGCCGTTCACCGCCGATGCGGTGGCGCAGCAATTGGGAGTCGGCACCTCGCTGGTGGCGCTGACCCGCGATCCCGAGCGGAACATGCGGTTGGGCACGGAGTATCTACGGCAGATGCTGAACCGGTTTGGCGGGTCGCTGCCGCTGGCGGTGGCCGCCTATAACGCCGGGCCGCATCGCGTGGAGCAGTGGCTGGCGCAGAACGGCGATCCGCGCGTGGGGCCGGTGGACATGATCGATTGGATAGAGCAGATCCCGGTGGGCGAAACGCGCAACTATGTGCAACGGGTTTTGGAGAACATCACGATCTACCGCGCACGCCGCGGCGACCCGACGCCGACGCTGCTCGCCACATGGGCGCGATAGAGCGAGAGAAGATGGCCGGACTCCTCCCCCTCCCTCAAGGGGAGGGGGAGGAGTCCGGTAATATGGCGGGCCGTCGTTGACCGCACTGGTGCATCGCCTCTCTGCCTGGGATGGCCTGACGCTGACAGTGCGGGAATGGCGCGACGGCGACCGGCGCTGCCCGCTGCTGTGTCTGCCGGGGCTGGTGCGCACCGGCGGCGACTTTGCCGGCATCGTGACCGCCCTGGGTGCGGGGCGCCGTGTTGTCGCGGTTGACTATGCGGGGCGGGGTGAGTCGGGCCGGGCGCGCGACGTCAACCGCTATGGGCCGGAAGCCTGCGTGCGCGACCTCCTCGATGTGTGTGCTGCGCTGCACGTGCACGGTGCGGTCGGCATCGGCACCAGCTTCGGCGGCCTGCTGTGCATGGGGATCGCGGCAGCGCGGCCGGCGCTGCTGTGCGCGGTGGTGCTGAACGATGTCGGGCCGGAGATCGGCGGGCAAGGGGCGGATTTCGTCCGCCGGTTCGTGGCGACGGACCCGGCACTGCCCAGCGCCGAGGCCTGCGTCGCGCATTTGCGCGCCGTGCTGCCGCCGCTGTCGCTGCACGGCGAGGAGGAGTGGCTGGCCATGGCGCGGCTGACCTACGCGCCCGGCCCGGATGGGCGCTGGCATCCGGTGTGGGACACGCGGATCGCGGAACTGCTGCGGCGCGAGACACCCGATCTGTGGCCGCTGTTCGGAGCACTGGCACCGGTGAAGCTGCTGCTGGTGCGCGGCGAAACGAGCGACATCCTGCTGCCGGGCACGATGGCTCGCATGGCGGCGGCGCGACCGGATATGGACGTAGTGAGCCTGCCCAACATCGGCCACGCGCCGACGCTCGCCGAGCCGGCGGTCGTCGCGGCCCTGCGCGGCTTCCTGGAGCGCGCCGGATGAGCCGGGCGCGGTGGACCGCCCGGTGGATCGCCCAATGGATCGCCCGGTGCATCGCCGGGGGCTTCGGCACCGGCTTCGCGCCGGTTGCCGCCGGCACGGTGGCGTCCGCCGTCGCGACCCTGGTGGGCGCGGCGCTGCTGTGGTGGTCGCCGTTCGCCCTGCCGGCCGCGGTGCTGCTGGCCATTCTCGGCGGCGTGTGGGCGGTCCGCGCGGTGCAGGTCGAGGGCGACCCTGGCTGGGTGGTGATCGACGAGTTCGCCGGCCAATGGATCGCCTTGCTCGGACCGGCCGCAGTCACGCCGCTCGGGCTGCTGGCGGCGTTCCTGCTGTTTCGGTTGCTCGACGTGACGAAGCCGGGGCCGGTCGGCTGGGCCGACCGCCGGCACGGCGCCGGCTGGATCATGGCGGACGACTTGATCGCCGGCGCCATCGCGGCGGGGATTCTGTGGGCGGTGCGCTGGCGCTGGCCCGGCGTTTTCGGGTGAGACCCGCCGGCGTTGCGATGGCGGCGGACCGGGCCTCACCGACGTCGCGCCGGGCGGCGGGATGCGACGGAAGACGCGCGCCGTCCGCGGGTCGGCAGCATCGCCGCGCGCGGCGCGGTCGCCGCGGCAAACCGATACTCGAACCCGCATGCGATTGCGCGGCGGCCGTCACCATTGGACCGGCGCCCGGCATTCCGGAACGCCCCAATTCAGACCAACTCCAGATGGCGTCGTGCATGCGCCGTTGCGGACCGATTCGGATGGCCGTGCCGCTGAGTGATGAGCGCATTGCACCAATGTCGTACATACATGTCGTCCCGCGACAGCCGGTCGAGCCAGCGCGGGTCCAAAATGTAGATGGTGCGCCCTGCCTCCTCCCGCCGCCGCGGCGGCGCGATCGGCCCGGCACCCGGCAGCATGACCACGTGCACGCTGCGTCCGCTGATCGCCGTCACCATGCGGGACAGCAGCCTGAAGCCGCGCACGGTCAGCAAGGCATGCAGTGCCGCCCGCAGCAATTCCGCGTGAGCCGCGATGATCGGCTGCATTTCGAACACGACCGCGGCACAAAGCTCCCGCGCGCGCTGGCAATCCCCGGCGCGCGCCAGCGCCGCGGCGTCATCCAGCGCCGCCACCGCGGCGTCGGCCATTGCCGAATGGGAGCCTGGACGCGCGCTGGCCGGCCAAAGCGCATGGGTTTGCATCTTGGATTGATCGTCTGGCATCACTTTCGCCTCCGCTCGGATCGTCGTCTCGCCGCCTCGCCGCAGTGAGTGGGCAAGCACCGGGCGTCGTTGTCGGACGGCGATATTAAGCACGTGTTAACGATGCTCCCTTACACCGAGGTGTCGTTAGCCATGCCTGGATCGGGGTGAAACCAAGTGGCAACCGAAGTCGCGTTCTATGTGGATATGGAGGTCGCCAGGTATGGAGCTGCGACCCGCCTCACATGAATGAGCAGCTCCGGATCGGCGGCGGCCGTAAACGGCAGGCAGGATCGCTCGACGTGCAACCAACAGGTCCAGGGCCATACGCGATACGCCAGGGCGAGCTTGCCGCAACCTGCCGACAATGGTGGCATTGGATCGCGTCGCTGACGCGGCGCTCGCGGTCGCGGATCGGCGGCGGCCACCTGCGGTTCAATGGCGAATCGCTGCTGCCGGAACTGGCTGCCATCGGCTGCTTCCTGGCTCTGCTGTGGGCCAGCATCGGCATTGCGCTGAACCACGAATATCACTCCGCCGAGACCGCGGCGGTGCAGAACACGGGCAACCTGGCCCGGGCGTTTGAGGAAAGCACGCGGCGGACCATCGGCCAGATCGACCAGATCCTGTTGAGCGCACGCGCCTTCTATGCGGCGCAGGGTCCGCGATTCAATTTCAGCGAGTGGGCTCGCACGCAGACGCTGCCCGACACGATGACGGCGGCGATCGGCATGGCGGACAGCACCGGACACGTGTTCGCCGATACGCTGCCGTTCCCGGCGGGCGTCAGCATCGCGGATCGGCCGCATTTCCGGGCCCAGATCAATCCCGCGCACGACAATCTGTTCATCAGCAAGCCGGTGCACGGCCGGGTGAGCGGACGCGACACTATCCAGTTCACCCGCAAGCTGCTGGGACCGCACGGCGAATTCGCCGGGGTGACGGTGTTCTCGCTCGGCTGCACCGCATTGTCGCGGTTCTATCAGACGCTCGACCTGGGCAACGGGTTCGTGTCGCTGTTGTCGGCCGACGGCACCGTATTGGCACGCGGCCCGCTACTGCCTGGGATGATCGGCCACAAGATCTCGGAAACCGGGGCGTTCGGCAGCATGTTCACCAAGAGCAACGGTGTCATCCGCTTCCGCGGCAAGTGGAGCAATGTGGAGCAGATCGCCAGCTTCCGTCACCTGCAGGATTATCCACTGATCGTGATGGTCGGCCTGGACGCCGACACGGTGTTCCAGCAATACCGGTCGCTGCGCCGGCGCGCGGTCGCGGGCGGCATCGGTGCCACGCTGGCGATCAGCGTGATCGGCTTTCTGTGGCTGCAGCAGAAGCGGCGTAGCGTCGCGTCGCGCCGGGCGCTGACCATTACGCTGGATACGATCAGCCAGGGCATTTTGATGGTCGATGCGCGGGGCAACGTCCCGGTGGCCAATCCGCGGGCGCTCGACCTGCTGGGCGTGGCGGACGGCAGGTCGGACGGGGCGCTCCGCTGTGCCGCCTCGCGCGCCGCCGAACTCGCGCGTGGCGACGCGGCGATCGGCACGCGGATGGTTGCGTTCGCCGGCGACAGGTGCGCGGCGCAGCCAGGCCAGGACACGCGCTTCGAGACCGCGCGCGACGACGGCACCGTTATCGAGGTGCGCAGCCACAGGCTGGCGGATGGCGGGTTCGTGCACACCTACACCGACATCACCGAGCAGCGCCTGGCCGACGCGCGGGTGCGCTATCTGGCGCATCACGATACCCTGACCGGCCTGGCGAACCGCGTTCAGTTGCGCCAGCGCATTCCGGAATTCCTCGACAGCAATGCCGGCCCGCAGCTTCTTACCGCCTTCATGATGATCGATCTCGACGGCTTCAAGGGCGTCAACGATACGCTGGGCCATGATGTCGGCGACGAGCTGCTGGTCGAAGTCGCGCGGCGGCTGCAGGGTCTGGTGCGGGACGTTGATTTCGTGGCTCGGCTGGGCGGCGATGAATTCGTCATCCTGGTGCCGGGGTTGCTCCAGCCGGAGGCCGTGGCGCCGCTGGCGCAACGCGTGTTGCAGCGGCTGGCCGATCCGGCGCGGGTGGGGGACCACCGGCTGCAGATCGGCGCCAGTATCGGCATCGCGTTCCATCCGAAGGACGCCCAGGACGGCGATGCGTTGTACAAGTACGCGGATATCGCCCTCTATGCCGCGAAGTCTGCCGGGCGCGGAACGTTCCGCTGCTTCGACACGGAGATGAAGCACACGGTGAGCGAACGCCGCCTGCTGGAGAGCGGCCTGCGCCGGGCCCTGGAAAACCGCGACCTGGAGGTTCACTTCCAGCCGATCTTCGCCAGCGGCTCATTGGAGCTTGCCGGGTTCGAGGCATTGGCGCGGTGGCGGCATCCGGGCCGCGGCTACATCTCGCCGGAGACCTTCATTCGCGTCGCCGAGGACTGTGGGCTGATCGACCGGCTTGGCCGCTGGGTCATCGAGGAAGCCTGCCTCGCCGCGGCAGCGTGGCAGCCGCAGTGCCGGATCGCGGTGAACGTGTCGCCCATGCAGCTTCGCGACGGACGTCTGCAGGACGACATCGCCGCGATTCTGCAGCGCACGGGCCTGCCGGCCCGATTGCTGGAAATCGAGGTCACCGAGAACGTCATGGCCGACAACAACCAGACGGTGCTGGACACCTTGCACGCGCTGAAGGCCATGGGTGTCCGGATCGCGCTGGATGATTTCGGCACCGGCTATTCCAGCCTCAGCTACCTGCGCCGCTTCTCGTTCGACAAGATCAAGATCGACAAGTCATTCGTGCAGGGCCAGTCGAACGACCAGGGCGTTCGGGTGATCCTGGAGGCGATTCTGGGCCTGTGCCACAACCTCGGCCTTGCCGTGGTGGGCGAGGGGGTCGAGACGCAACAGCAACTGGCGATGCTGCGGCAAGGCGGCTGCACGGAATTGCAGGGCTACCTGCTGGGGCGACCAATGCCGGCCGGAGCGGTCGAGGCGTTCCTCCGGAGCAGCTCCCGTCACCCGCGTCAGGGCACCGCCGCGATCGCGGTGCCCAAGGAATTGCTGCTTGCGTCGTGAGCCTTCTCCCTCTCCCCCGTGTGGGAGGAGGAGACACCGGCTTCACGCAGCCATGCGATCGACCAGGCTGCGGAGGAAGCCGTCGCAGATGGCGAGCTGGCTTTCCGCGATCCATTCGTCGGGTTGATGCACCTGTGCAAGGTGTCCGGGACCGCACACCATGCAGGCGATGCCGGTGGGTTGGAACAGCGACCCCTCGCTGCAATAGCTGACCTTGCCGCCGGCCGGCGTGCCGGTGATGTCGCACGCCGCGCGTGCGAGTTCATGCTCCGGCGGCATCGAGAATGCCGCGAGGTCGAGCAATACCTCGTAGTCGAACCCGGTGTCCGGGTGCTGCGCGCGCATCCGCGGTTCGATCGCGGTGGCCACGTGGGCCTTGAAGCGGGCAAGCTCCCGCATCGGATTGTCCGCCGGTATGTTGCGCCACTCCACGTCGAAACCAGCCCGGTCGGGCACCGTATTCGGCAGCACGCCGCAAGTGAGGTTGCTGACCTGGAGCGTGCTGTAGGGCGGGTCGAAGCCAGCTTCGGTCGGGCCGTTGCGGGCCAGGCCGCGGGACGCGGCGGCCAGAAAGGCGATGGCCTCCGCCACGGCATGCACGGCGTTGACCCCGCGATGCGCCTCGCTGGAATGCGCTGCGTGGCCGCGCACGCCGACCCGGGCGATCAGGCGGCCCTTCTGGGCCATGATTGGCAGCATGCCGGATGCCTCGCCGACCACGCAGGCGGCGGGACGCAGCCCGGACTCTGCGATGTCCTCGATCAGGCGGCGGGCGCCGTGATAGCCGACCTCCTCGTCGTAGGTCAGCAGCAGGTGCACCGGACGGGCCGGCTTGCGCGCCTTGATGTCCGGCACCGCCGCCAGCGTCGCGGCGACAAAACCCTTCATGTCGCAGGCGCCGCGGCCGATCAGGCGGCCATTCTCCCGGCGCAGCGTGAACGGATCGCCGGTCCAGGCCTGGCCGTCGGCCGATACCGTGTCCAGGTGGCCGGAGAAGGCCAGGCCGCCCGATTGCAACGGGCCGATCGTGGCGTGCAGGTTGGCCTTCCGGCCGGTGGGATCGAAGCTGAGCCGGTACGGCACGCCGTGCGCGTCCAGCCAGCCGCGCACGAAGCCGATCAGATCAAGATTGGAATTATGGCTGGTGGTATCGAACGCGATCAGGCGCGCCAACATCTCCGTTGACGACGACGGCGCAATATGCATGCGGGTCATAACAGGTTCCCGGAACGAATTTTGTCGAGTCTCTTCTGTTGAGGAGGTTTCTAGACTGCGATCGGGACGTTCGACAAATCACATCGTCGCCCCACCACGGCCGGTATCAAATCTCCGGCATCCGCGATAAACCACGGTTCGGCGCCCCCCGCGGACCGGCATTTGCCGCCGTGTTGCCAAACTTCGCAATAATCACTAGGTTCCCGGCGTTATTACCATCAACCAGGCAGGAGAACGCGTCGTTGGCCCGCAAACCCAGTCTTTCCCGCTATCTTCGCAACGCGCGCATCGAGCGCGGACTCTCGGTCGCCGAGCTTGCCGAACGCGTCGGCGTCAGTGCCGCCAGCATCTATTTTTGGGAGACCGACCGGGTACGCCCAAGGGATGCGAACCTGAGTGCGGTTTGCAAAGTTTTGAAGCTGCCGATCAGGGCGACGCGAGAGATGGCGGCGGGATAAACCGACCTTGTGAATCCGGCACCGGTGCGGGCGGGAGCGGGTTTGGGGAGGGGTGCATGCGTCCCTCGCCGCTGGCTGCACGCACGTCCTCCTCCAATCCCCTCGGACAAAAGGAGGGCAAGAATTCGGACAAAAGGAGGGCAAGAATCCAGCCTAGATCCGGCGGTTGGCCGAGCAGCACTGCTGGTCTGCAAGCCGAGCTCGGTGTTTAAGCCGGGTTGAGGCGGCAAGGCGTCTCCGCGGCGGTTTCACTCCTGCGGGCTGGGTGGAAGCCAGGACACCGCGACGTCGCGTTGGTTCCCTGGCGTTCCGCCCGGGATTCCGTGGGTCCGGCTGTAGGGGGGCAACGTAACGTGACAGGCGGCATGCGGCTCCGGTATAGAGCGCTGCGGTGCGAGTTGCCGCTGACTGTGGGGTTGGGTCGTGCTTGATCTCGTCGGGATCGTCTTCAGCAGCGTGATGATGGTGTATGTCATCTTCCGGGCCGTGCAGCTCGATGGCTCGCGGCCGTGGTTCGAGGCGGCCCCACCGGAACCGACGCCGGCGCCGGGGGCGGCTTCCACCCAACCGGGACAGTCCGCGACACGGCGTGGGCCGACGCGGGCGGCCTGGGTGCGGCCGGTACGGTCGCGCGGCACGCATCGCTAGTTCGCGCCGCCGCCCGTGCCCCCGGCGGAGGAGAGACCAGCTTGATCCGCAGCCTGTTTCTGACCCTGATTTACCTGAGCTTTCTCGGCCTGGGCATGGCCGCGCCGTTCGTGCTCACCCTGGGCTACGCCTGGGTGGATACGTTTCGCCCGCAGGCGATTGCCTACATCATCCTGAATCAACTCCCGGTAGCGCTCATCATCGGCGTCGCCGCAATACTCGCCTATCTCCTTATCGACCGGCGGTCGCCGCCGCGTCTCACGCTGGCTACCTTGCTCACGGTGATGATGGCCTGCTGGGTGACCGCAACGATGGTCTGGGCGGAAATGCCGGCGGATGGCTGGCTGAAATGGGATTGGGCGTTCAAGACGGTGGCGTTCTCCGCCTTCATCCCGATGGTGATTCGCTCCCGCGTCCAGATCGAAGCCTTCGCGCAGACCTACGTGTTCTCCCTGGCCGCCAATTTTGTGCCCTTCGCGGCCAAGGTCTTGATATCGGGCGGCGGCTATGGCCGCAACCTTGGGCTGGAGAGCGGCAACTCCAACCTGTCGGAGGGCGGCCTGCTGTCCACCGTCTGCCTGATGGCGATACCGCTCGCCTTGCATCTGGGCCGGCACACGCAGCTTCTGCCGCGTTCCCGCCTGGTGGCGCTGGGCTATTTCGGCCTGGCCGGCTGTGCCCTGCTGACGGCGCTCGGCACGTTCGAACGCAGCGCGCTGGTCGGGATGGTGGTGCTGGGCGTCTATATGTTCACGCGGTCACGCAATAAACTGGCGTTCGGAGTCGGCTTGGCGGTCGTCGCGCTGCTGGTCATCTACCACATGTCCAAGTCCTGGGACCAGCGGATCGACACGGTTGGCGAGCCATTGACGGATGACTCGGCGTTGACGCGGTTGCTGGTATGGAAATGGACGCTCCATTACGCCGCGTCGCACCCGTTCGGCGGCGGGTTCATGGCCTACGAGGTCAATCGCATCGCGTTTCCCGATGGCATGGTTGAATTCGGACGCGCCTTCCACAGCATCTATTTCGAGGTGCTCGGGGAACAGGGGTGGGTCGGCCTGGGTCTGTTCCTGGGCCTGGGCGGCTCGACGTTCCTCGGCCTGCGACGATTGGCGCGTCGCACCCGCAACGTGCCGCACCTGGCCTGGTGCGCCGACATGTCCGATGCGTTGCAGAGCGGGCTGGCGGTGTTCCTGACCGCCGGCGCATTCGTCGGTATCGCGTTCCAGCCAGCGTTCTGGTATTTCATCGCGATGTCGGTCAGTCTGCGCGAATACGTGCGCCGGGCCGAGCAGCCCCAGTCGGCCCTGGGGTGGCGGGTGCGTGCCGTGCCGGCGGCGGCCGGAGCGGTGCCGGGCGCGACGGCTTCAACCGCCGCGCCGCCGCCCTGGCGGCATCGGCCGGTCTGGGGCGGCCCGGCGCGGTAGCGCCGTGAAACCGGATGCTCGGTGTGCGGGAGGATGGTCGGCACCATACGGTGGTACTTGAATTATTCCGGCCAGCCGGCTAAACGGCTCCTGAAACCAGCCGCCGGAAATCTGGCATTACACATTGGCGCAGGCCTATTGCAGGCCTGCGAGTGGATTGTGCAACTGACATCGGCCGTCACCCAGGATCTGGCGTCAACGCGAGCTTCGCCGACCTCCGTGGCCGAGCCCAAGCCGCTGTTCGCCTATATCAACTGCATTCGCGGCTACGCTGTGCTCCTGGTGATCACCTGTCACCTGACATATGAGTTCGGCAACTTGCCCTACCCGGTGCATCGCCTGACAGTGACAGGTTGATTTGGGGTGCAACTGTTTTCCCTCGCAAGCGCGGTTACGCTGCTGATGTCCTGGCACCATGAGACCGCGTCGCTGGGCACGGCGCGGGTCATGCCCTTTTTCGCGCGGCGCTTTTTTCGTATTGCTCCGGCCTACTATGCTGCCGCGGCGTTATATTACTGGCTGAGCCCGCCGATCGGTGGATTTGACGCGATGCAGCTCATGGCGTCGCTGCTGTTTGTCAATGCGTGGAGCCCCGCGTTGATGCCCACTCTGGGGCATGCGTGGAGTGTGGTGCCGGGGGGATGGAGTATCGGCGTAGAGTTCACTTTCTACCTGCTGTTTCCGCTTTTCGCGACCGCTGTAAGTTCGCTCGGACGCGGCGTTGCGGTGCTCGTCGGCTGCATCGCAGCCGGCTACCTGGCAAACCGGCTCGCGTATCCCGCACTGCTGCGAAGTTATGGCACGGCAGAGGTCGGCAATTTCCTGTTTTTTTGGTTTCCCAACCAAATGGCCGTGTTTGCCACGGGCGGCGTGTTGTTTTTTGCAATTCGGAAACTTGCTGCGCCGCGACATGCTGCAATCAGACGAAGCCTGGGGCGCTATGGCACAATGCTGTCGGCCATCGCGGCGGCGGTATTTTTCTCCTCGGCCTTCCTGCCGCTGGCGCATTGGACCGGCCAGCCCGGGAAATTGGTTCCGGCGTCGCTCTTCGTCTGCCTCCCGCTCGCCGGCTTCATCCTGGTTCTGTCCGCTGCGCCGAACAGCCCATTTGTGAACCGCTATGCTGTCGCCCTGGGGAAGGTCAGTTTCAGCGCTTACCTGCTGCATTTCGCTGTTCTGCAGCTTGTCGTCCACGATTTCCCATCGGTGTTCCACACCAGTGCGACCGGCTTGGCGGCGGTCGCTGCGTTTGCCGGCGCGTGGTGCGTAGTCATGAGTGCGATTTTTGCGGCGTCCTACTGCACCTACAATGGCTTGGAACTGCCCATGATGAAGCTCGGAAGCCGGCTCGTGCGTCTCCGCTGGCCGCGGCCCTCAATCGCCATCTGATCCGCCCGCCTGCGTCGACGCGACCCGCCGGGCTGGCGCAACATGACGAGCCTGGGATAGGCTAGGCCCGCGTCGTTGCGCGCGGCGCGAACGGCGGCCGGGTCCCACCCGGTCGCGTCCCCATCCCGCCGCGGATCAGCCGAGATGTCTGGCGAAGAACGCCAATGTCCGCTGCTGCGCCAGTTCGTAATCCGGCTTGCTGAAGCTGCCGCGCTCGTCGCAGCCGAAGCCGTGTCCGGCGCCCATATAGACGAATGCCTCCGCCTTGGGCTGCGCAGCGCGGACCGCGTCCACGTCGGTCATCGGGATCGAGGCGTCTTTCTCTCCGAAATGCATCTGCACTGGGCAGTTCGGCGTTTCGTCCTTGGTGCCGGCGATGCCGCCGCCGTACCAGCAGGATGCGGCGGCGAACCTATGGGTGCGGGTGGCGCCCCACCACGCGACCGTGCCGCCGAAACAGTAGCCGACAATGCCGAGCTTCTTACCGGTCAGATGATTGGCTGCCGCGTCGACGTCGGCCATGACCTGCGCGTCGCTCAGCTTCATCCGGTAGTCGCGGCCCTTGACGATGTCGTCCGGGGTGTAGCCGAGTTCCACGCCTCGCTCGGCCCGGTCGAACAGCGCCGGTGCGACGACCGCATAGCCCTCCGCTGCGAAGCGGTCGGCCATGTCGCGCATGTGGTGGTTCACGCCGAAGATCTCCTGGATCACGACGAGGCCCTTGGTCGCGTTCTCTGGGCCGGCGACGTAAGCTGACAAGGTGTGGCCATCCGCAGCCTTCAGGTCGATGATCTTGCCCATGGCCCCCTCCAGATTGTGTGCGCTATCGCAGGTCGCCTCGTATGGCGTGGTGGCGGGGACCGTCAAGCCGTCCGGTGTGCGTTGCCGGCACAAATCCGCTGACCGCAACGCGGTGCCGGCGGCATCGGAGATTGCCCCGCTGCGATGCCGGCAGGACCATCGGGTGCGGCAAAAAGATGGCGAACAACGCAAGCCAAACCGGCGGCGGATGCCCGGCGAGACGGGGACGCAGACGTCGCGGCAAATTCACTCAAACGGCGATCCGGAATCCGATCGATTGGAACGCCAGCGCGGCGATGCCGGGCGGGCAACTATCGCGCCGCCGGCACAATGTCCCATTGCGGCCATGCCCGTTCACTGCCGTCCGGATGAGCCTGCAGCCAACCCAAGGCCTGTCTGGCTTCGGGCAGCCCGGTCGCGGTGACGATGCCGCCCAGAACGCCTCGAGCGGCAATGTAGTAGGCGACGTTCCCTGGGTGCCAGGTCGTGCCGCCGCCGGACCAGTGATTTGCGACGATCTCTGCCCCGATTTCACGCCAGGTCTGCAGCGGCTGATCCGCGGTGGTCTTCCACATCAGCATATTGTAGGCGACGCCGTCGTATGGCGACATGCCTTTGTCGCCAGCCAGGAAGCGGCCGGCGAGGAAGTGCGCCTGCCAGATCAGCAGTTTTTTTGCGCCTGGCACGCCCTGTTCCGCTGCCAAAATGATCGTGGTCGCCATGAAATCCTGCTGCCACGGTGCCATGCCGCCTTTGTAATATCCATACACTCCCTGTAGCCAGCCGTAGGCCTCGCCCTGGCGGGCCGAGCTCGCCTCTGTCAGCAGGTAATGGATATTGTTGGCGACCAGCCGCTTGAAGTAAGCCGTCAGCGGCCCGTCATCCGGGTTGATGAAGGCTGCCTCCACAAGTTCGCGCAAGCTCCAGGCGGCGCCGCGCAACTGGATTCCCGCCGTGGCGACGATGCCCAGGCCGTTCTGACGGGGATATGGCCATATCGCGAGCACGGTCCAGGTTGCCTGTGCATTGAGCTGATCGAGGTAGTAGCGCGACCCGGTTTGCAAATAGGCCAGGTACGAAACCCCGGGCTGGTGCGAGAAATCAGGCGACCAGCCGGTCTTCCCGCTCACTGGTTGCGTGAGGCCTGTCGTCGCGCCGCTGTGGCCGCCACGCGGGTCGATCCAGAGTTCCGGGTACTTGTCCGCCGTCAGATAGGTCCCCGTTGTGCGATCGATCAGGTGCCACGGAATGCTGCCCGCGGCATCGGCCTGCGCCAGGGCGAACCGAGCGGTTTCGGCGTTTTGCGTCACCAGCCAGTTTACATCCCATAGGGGCAGCGGGCCGATGTCGCTGCGGCCGCCCGTCATGGGCATGTATTTGGTGAGGCCCGCACTGCCAAGAATATCCGTGTATTCCGGCCTGGCGAGCGCATTGCGGTCCTGCGCCAGCACCCCCTCGGCCACACCGCTGCGCAGGTCATAGCCCAACACCGCCCCGGACCGTTCCATCGCGGCGGCGTCATGCACCACGTTCACACCAGGATCGCCGTTGCTCCAGACCTCGTGGTGCCAGGTCTGGTACTGGTACTGATCGACCGCCGCATGCTGGAATACCGGCTTGCCATGCTGGCTGATCGTTACGTCGTACCTGACCTCGCCGCCGACCGGCTGCATCGCGATGTCGTTGTTGAATTGCACGTCGGTGAAGAACGACCCGTCCGCGTAGCCGCGAATATCGAAGGTGAGGTGCAGCGAGCCCGCCACCGGCACGTCCACCCTGGCCTCGGTCGCCTGCGGTCCGCGCAGCCAGTAGGACGCCTTGCCCGTTCGCAGCGCATCCGCCAGCAGCGCTCCGGCTACGAAATGATAGGGCGTATCGCCGGACGCGCCGTGCACGACCAGGTCCACGGTCAGGTCGTATTTGCCGAGCAATGCCGCCAGATCGACCGGCGCGGCGACTTGCACGGGATGGCGCACCAGCATCACATCGGCGGGAGCTGCGACGGTCAGAGTTACGATTCCGAACCGGACGGAGCCGTCCGGGTTGGTGGTCTTCACGTCAAGCTGTACCGGCACCTCGTGCCCGCCGATCCTGGCGACCAATCCGCTGCCGCGCGGCAACTGGTCCGGAACGAACACCTGACCGAACGTGACCGGACGCACGGTGGCCGCGCCGGCATGCTGCAGCTTGAGTCCGACCACGTCACCGGGCGCGTGTGGTTGCGGGATCCGGGGGAGGAACAGCAACCCACCCGCCGCGGCGGCCGTCGCGGGCCGGCCTGCCGCCAGCCCCGGGGATGCCGCGGCATAAGCCGGCCACGGGCCGACGCCGGTGACGTTGACCCCTGCGGCGCGAGCCTCGTGGATACCGATCCGCACCGGTTCATTGCATCCGGTGACGAGAACGAACATGACCAACAGCAACAGTGACCTGGCGCACATGGCGGCGGTTATGGCGCAGCCCAATGCGCGAGGTCCATCGTTATCTCCGCTGCGATGCGCCGCCGCGCCGGTTCGCCGCGACACGGCTCCGCCGGGGGCAGCGATCACGCAAGGTCTCACCCGCGCGCCTCTATCCGGCGCCGGCCAGCGTCTTGCGCAAAAATCCCGTCCGCGCCGCCGCCCCCGCCAGCAGGAACGCCGCATCCTGGCCCGACAGGATGAACCGCGCGCCCATCTCGATATAGCGCGGCATGATCGCCTCGTTGTAGATCCCCGCCATGCCGGGGGATTTTCCGTGCTTCCGGCAGGCCGCGATCATCACCCGATACGCCTCCGCCACGCGTTCGTTGCCGAAATCGCCCGGGATGCCCATTTCCGCGCACAGGTCGTTCGACCCGATCAGCAGCACATCGACCCCCGGCACCGCGGCGATCGCGTCGGCGTTGGCGATCGCGGCCGGCGTCTCCAGCATCACCACGGTCAGGTTCGCCGCATTCAGCGCCTTCGCCGCCTCGCCGGTGCTGGCCGAGCGCAGCCCGTAATGCGGGCCGATGCCGCCCATCGAACGATGCCCGACCGGCGGATATTTCAGCCGCGACACCACCTCGCGCGCTTCCTCGGCGGTATCGACGTGCGGCATCACGATGCCCAGCGCGCCGTTGTCCAGCGCGCGCGTGGCGATGGCGTATTCGCCGTTCGGCACCCGTGCGATCGGCGCGATGCCGGCATCCAGCGCGGCCACGCAGATCTGCGCGCAGGACTCCAGCGACATCACGCCGTGCTCCATGTCGAGGAACAGCCAATCGAACCCGGCCACCGCCATGGCCTTGCCGATCTCCACGCTGCGCGTCAGGCGCACCCCCACGCCCAGCGACAACTGCCCCTGTTCCAGCTTCTCACGGGCGACGTTGCGGACGGTCATGGCTGCTTCCTCTATTTCAGTTCGGCCATGGCGATGGCAATGACGCGGTTCAGCGCCGGGAGGTCCATGGGATGGTCGGTTTCATTGTTCACCGCGACGGTCAGGCGATGCCGGCGCAGGATGAAGATACGCTGGTCGGAGGCGCCCGACGCCCAGGCGGCATCAGGCGGGAGGTCGGGGAACCGCCGATCGCTGTTGGTGCGAAAGCAGGCGGCGTAGCTGGTGCCGGCATGCGTCGCGGTCAGCGCGTAGTCCGCCCAGCCTTCCGGCAGCAGCCGCTCGCCGTTCCACACGCCGTCCTGTAGGTAAAGCACGCCCAGCTTGGCGTAGTCGCGCAGCGTTGCGAAGCCCGCGCCGGAGCCGATCAGGTTGCCGGCAAGGTCGGCGGAGTGCTGATAGCTCGCCATGCCGATCCGGTCGGCCAGCAAATGGTATAGCGTTTGGTGGTATGGCAGCCGGCGGCGTTCGATCTGGTCCCGGATGACCGCGCCCAGCACGTTCAGCCCGCTATTGACGTAGCGAAACACCGACCCGGGCTGCGTGGCGACGATCGAGCGCTGGGCTGCCTCGAACGCGTCACCCGCGTCTTGGTACACCGCGCTGTTCTCGAACCCGAGCGTGACGCGGCCGTCGTCGTGCAGCACCGGGAACGCCAGTCCTGAACGCATACGCAACAGATGGTCGAGCGTAACCTCGTGCTGGATCGCGCGCGGGTCGCGCCACAGCGGCGCCGGCGCGGGATTATAGACCGAGTTGAGCCAGCCGTCGTGGATCAGCCGGCCGATCAGCGTGCAGGTGATCGCCTTGGTCATCGACCAGCTCGGCGTCGCGCGGTCCGGGCCGCCGAACGCGCTGTAGCGCTCAACCAGAATCTGTTCCGGCGAGGCGATCAGGATGCCATAGGCGCCGGTGGAATTGGCGAAGAACGTCTTCAGCGCGGCGACCAGCTTGACCGGCGGCGGCGCCGGCGGATCGACCGCCTCGCCCAGCGGCCAAGCGTGGCCGGCGCCGGGCAGGTGCCGTTCGATCGGCTTCGGATCGAAAGCCGGCACCGCATGCGGGCCGAGCAGGATTCCGCCATAATTCGGCCGGGCGATCGCCGCGCCGGTCACGGAGCTGCCGAACGCGGGGTCGTTCCAGGTGACGGTGACGCGCCGGTCGGCGTTGTCCGTTTCGATGCCGATCTTTCCGCCGTCCTGCGCCGCCGCCAGAGCCGTCTGGTCGCCGGCGCTCGGCCGATTGCTCAATCCGCCTGGCAAGGTGACCGCGCGCCAGCGGAAATGCCGCGCGGCGGTTTCGCGGTTCAGTCCGGTAACGTACAGCATGTCGGCGAAGCGCTTGGCGGCGAAATTGACCGTGCGCTGGCGCAGCGCGCGTGCCGAGCCGTCGTACACGATCGGATCCGGCGGGCCGTCGCCGAACGGCTGTGGCGTGCGGTCGAAGATCGGTTCGACCGGGACCGACGGCGGTTCCGGCTTGTCGTTCATTTCGCCGGCTCCGGCATGCGCGCCGCGGCGGCCATCTGGAAGTAGCGGTGGCGCATGCCCTTCTGGTTCTCGTAGAGCGAGCCCTGCTTCGTCGCCGGCGGCAGCGGCAGCCGCACCGGAGCGGGCGCCAACCGCGGCTCGCGATGCTCCCCCGCCACTATCAGCTCCTTGAACTTCTCGATGCCGCCGGGGAAGCCGAGCAATGGCCAGGCATCGGCGGCGCGGAACTGGAACAGCAGCAGGCGCCGGTCGCGATCCGAAACGTTCGGCGCCGAGCCGTGCACCGCACGCACGTGGTGCACGGTGATGGAACCGGCGCGCCCGGTCAGCGGAATCGCGCCGGCAAAATCGACGTCGTTGTTGGCCGGGTCCATCGCGCCGCAGAAGATGCCGTCAGCGTGATGGTCGAAGATCGGCCCGCGATGGCTGCCGGGAACGATCATCAGCGGGCCGTTCTCCGCCGCCATGTCGTCGAACATGATGCCGACCGCGGCGAGGTTGTCGTTGGTGTGCGGATAGAACGCCCAGTCCTGGTGCCACTCGACCGGCGCGCCGAAGCCGGCGCATTTCATGTTCAGCTTGGCGGTGTCGAAGCGGATGTCGGGTCCCCACAAATCCCGCAGCACGGCGATGATCTTCGGGTGCCGCATCAGGCTCGCATATTCCGCGTGACGCAGATGCGTCGCCTTGATGCGCCGCACGCGCGGGTGGTCCGAGGTGTGGCTGTCCTCCAGGTCGTAGATCTCGTCATGCGCGGTCAGGCCGCGCGCGCGCTCGACGAATGCGTCGGTCACCGCGCGCAGGCGCCGGATTTCCGCGTCGCTCAGGACATCCGCCAGGACGATGGCGCCGATCGTGTTGTATTCCTCGATCTGTGACCTGCTCAGCATGGCTCCCTCCGCATGCGGCGGAGCCTATCACCGCGCCGGAGGCTGGTCGAGCCGGCGGGGACGCGCGGTGGGGAAGCTTCCTCTTCCGCCCCATCCGCTTTCCCGCCATCCTGCACCGCAGCGACAAAGAAGGGGGAAATGCCGTGACTGCCGCGGAAGAATTCGACTTCATCATCGTCGGTGCCGGCTCAGCCGGCTGCACGCTGGCCAATCGCCTCAGTGCTGACACCGGCAATCGCGTGCTGCTGCTGGAAGCCGGCGGCAAAGACACCGACCCGTGGATCCACATCCCCGCCGGCTTCTACCGCAACATCTACAATCCCAAGGTCGCCTGGTATTACGAAACCGAGCCGGTTCCCGAGCTGAACAACCGCCGCATCCCCTGGCCGCGCGGTAAGGTGCTGGGCGGCTCGTCGTCGATCAACGGACTGATCTATATCCGCGGCCAGCGGCAGGATTTCGACCTGTGGCGGCAGTTGGGCAATGCCGGCTGGTCGTACGACGACGTGCTGCCGTATTTCCGCAAAGCCGAGAACCAGGAGCATGGCGCCGATGAATTCCATGGCGGCGACGGCCCGCTCTCGGTCTCCGATCTGCGTACCGCGCATCCGCTGCACGACGCGTTCATCGCCGGCGCGCAGGAAGCCGGTTATCCGTACAACCGCGACTTCAATGGCGCCGAACAGGAGGGCGTCGGCCCGCTGCAGCTCACCGTGCGGGGCCGGCGGCGGTGTTCGGCCGCGGCGGCGTACCTGCGTCCGGCGATGTCGCGGCCGAACCTGCGCGTGGAAATCCGCGCGCTGACCCATCGCGTGCTGCTGCAGGGCAAGCGCGCCACCGGCGTCGAGTACAGCCAGAACGGCGTGCTGCACCAGGCCCGGGCCAGGCGCGAGGTGGTGCTGTGCGGCGGTTCGATCAACTCGCCGCAGATCCTGCAATTGTCCGGCGTTGGGCCGGGTGCGCTGCTGCAATCGCTCGGCATCCCGGTGCTGCATGATCTGCGCGGCGTGGGCGAGAACCTGCAGGACCATATCGGCGGGCGCATCATCTATCGCTGCAACGCCGGCGTTTCGACGATGAACGAGATCTACCACAATTGGCTGCGACGCATCTATCACGGCATGCAGTACGTCCTCGCGACGAAGGGCGCGCTGATGACCGGCGCCGGGCCGATCGGCCTGTTCGTCCGGACCAGGCCGGAGTTGGATTCGCCGGACGTGCAATATCAGTTCCTCGCTGGCAGCGCGCCGAAGACCGGCGATCCGATGCACAAATTCCCCGCCTGCACGCTGGTGGCAATTCCCTGCCGCCCGGAAAGCCGCGGCTGGCTGCGCATCGCCGCGCCCGATCCGACGAAGCCGCCGGCCATGCAGCCGAACTACCTGTCCACCCAGGGCGACAAGGACACCATCGTCGCCGGCCTGAAAGTGTCGCGCCGAATCTTCGCCACCAAGGCGATGCGGCATTACGTGACGGACGAGGAGATGCCCGGTCCGCAGGCGCAAAGCGACGAGGACCTGCTGAACCACGTGCGCGCCACGGCCGGCACCACGTTCCACCAGACCAGCACCTGCATGATGGGGCCAGGACCGATGGCGGTGGTGGATACGTCGTTGCGCGTGAAGGGGCTGGAGCACCTGCGCGTCGCGGACGCAGCGATCATGCCCACCGTGGTGTCCGGCAACACCAACGCCACGGTCATCATGATTGCCGAGAAGGCGGCGGACGCGATCTTGCACGCGGCGTAAGCGCCGAACGGCCAGGCGGCGTAAACGCCGAACGGCCGGCAACGCAGGGTTGCGCAAGCGGCGCAAAAATCGCCGCGGACCCTGCTTGCCGACCGTCATCGCACCATGCGCATCTCGCCAGAAGAACGGTCTTGCGCGCCGTCAACCTCGGTCATATCATGGCTGCCATAACGAGAAAGAATGGCTTGGCCAACAGGGGAGCGGAACGGCATGGGTGCCCAACCCATCGGCGTGTCTGACGCTCGGACCGAACAGCCGCAACTCGCCGTGCAGGGCGTGTCGAAGCGCTTCGGCGGCGTCACCGCGGTGGAGAACGTGACGGTCGCTGTCCGTCGCGGGGAGATCCTGTCAGTTATAGGACCTAACGGCGCGGGCAAGACCTCGCTGCTCAACATGATCAGCGGGTTCTATCGGCCGACCAATGGCACGATCCACCTCGAGGGCCGCGAGATCACCCGGTTGCGCCCGTCGCGGATCGCCGCCCTCGGGGTCGCGCGCACCTTCCAGAACATCGCGTTGTTCGCCGGCATGACCGTGCTCGATAACATCATGCTCGGCCGTCACGTGCACATGCGCTCCGGCGTGTTCGCCTCGCTGATCTACTGGGGATGGGCACAAAACGAGGAGATCGCCCACCGCGCCCGCGCCGAGGAGCTGATCGAATTGCTCGAACTGCAGAGCATTCGCAAGCAGCCCAGCGCCGGCCTGCCATACGGCCTGCGCAAGCGCGTCGAACTCGGCCGCGCCCTCGCCCTCGAGCCCAAGGTACTCCTGCTCGACGAACCGATGGGCGGCATGAACCAGGGCGAAAAGGAGGACATGGCCCGTTTCATCCTCGAAGTGAACAGCCAGTGGGGCACCACGATCATCCTGATCGAACATGACATGGCGGTGGTAATGGACATTTCCGACCGGGTGTGCGTGCTCGACCGCGGTCGCAAGATCGCCGAAGGCACGCCCGACGAAGTGCAGAACGACCCGGCAGTGATCCGCGCCTATCTCGGCACCGGCCGCCAGCGGGAGGCCGCATGATGCCGGCCGACACGCTGCCGCGCCTGCTGCGCCGCAATGCGGCGACCATGGGCGCCCGCCCGGCGATGCGCGAAAAGCGCCACGGCATCTGGCAGACGCTGACCTGGTCCGGTTACGAAACGCTGGTGTTGCAGATCGCCCGCGGGCTTGCCGCGCGAGGCTTCCGCGCCGGCGACCGGCTGGCCATCATGGGCGACAACCGCCCGCAGCTTTATGCCGCCTTGCTGGCGGCGCAGTCGCTCGGCGGCATCGGGGTTCCGCTGTGGCCGGACGCCGATCCCGCCGCCATCGCCGTCATGCTCAACAACGCCTGTGTCCGCATGGCGGTGGCGGAGGACCAGGAGCAGATTGGGAAGTTGCGGGCGGCGAAGGATCAATTGCCGGACCTGGAACTGGCGGTGTCGCTCGACCCGCGTGCCGCGCGCGATGGCGACGCCGCGTGGCTCATCGACTTCGCCACGCTGCAACGGCAGGGCGCGGCCTCGACCGCGCCGGTGGACGGCATCGCCGATGGCCGCCCCGATCAGGTCGCACTGTTGCTGTGCCGTACCGGTCAGCCTGGCGTCATGCTCAGCCACGCCAACCTGCTGTCCGGCGCCCGCAGCATCGCCGAAGACGAGGAAGTGCGCCCGACCGACGACGCGCTGTGCTTCCTGCCGATGGCCTGGATCGGCGACGTGCTATACTCACTGACGCTGGGCTTGTCGGTCGGTTTCACCTGCAACTGTCCCGAGAGCCCGGAAACCGCTGCGCGGGACCTGCGCGAGATCGGCCCCAACTTCCTGGCGGCGCCGCCGGTGATCTGGGAATCCTGGCTGCGCGCCGCCGAGGATCGCGGGGCCCATGCCAGCCGGGTGAAACGCGCGGCATTCGGCTGGGCCCGCCGCGTCGCCGAGGCCGCGGAACACCGGCGGGAGGCCGGCCTCTCACGCGGCGGCACGCGGCTGCTGGCCGACCGCCTGGTGTTCGCGGCGTTGCGCGACCAGCTCGGGTTGTCGCGCCTGCGCTGGGCGCATACCGGCGGCATGCCGGTCGCGGCGGAAGTCTGGCGGCTGTTCCACGGCTTCGGCGTCAACCTGATGCAGACCTATGGGCCGGCGGAACTTGCCGGCCTGGTCACTGTGCATCGTACCGGTCCGGCCGCCGCCGACACCGTCGGGTTTCCCGCGCCAGGCACGGAAATCCGCATCGCCGGCGACGGCGAGGTGCAGGTGCGTGGCAACAACGTCTGCCTCGGCTACGATGGCGGCTCGGCCGCCACGCGCGCGCGCACCACCGACGACGGCTGGTGGCGCACCGGCGAGGCCGGCGCGCTGGATGCAACCGGCCGCCTGACGATCCATGATCGGCTGGCCGACATCGGCCGGCTCGCCGACGGCACCCGCTTCATGCCGGGCGCGATCGAGGCCCACCTGCGGCGCAGCCGTTTCATCGCCGATGCACTGGCCTTCGCCGACGGAGAGCAATTCGTCGCGGCGATCATCGCCCCGCATCGCGCCGCACTCGCCGAGTGGGCGGAGCGGCATCGCCTCTCCGGCACATCGCTGGCCCAGCTTGTGGCGTTGCCGGAAACCCGCGCGTTGATCCGCGAGGAACTGCGCGCCTGCAACGCTGGCCTGCCGGCGCCGCTGCATGTGCGCCGCTTCCTGTTGCTGGACCACCCGTTGGAAGCCGAAGACGCCGAGGCGCGGCTGTATCGCGATCGCTTCCGCCGCCTGGCGATCGAACGCTACGCGGGGCTGGCGGACGCCCTGTTCCGCGATCCGCTGCGCAGTACGGAAGTGCCCGCCGAAGACGCCGCTGTGCGCCCGGCGCAAGCCATGGTGGAAGACGTCGAGGGCCCCGTCGTGTCGCGACTGGAGCCGGCGCATGCCTGACTTCGACCTCCAGTTCACCATTCTGCTGGTGGCCAGCGGCCTGATGATCGGCCTGATGTACGCGCTGATCGCGCTGGGCTTCGTGCTGGTTTACAAAGCAACCGGCGCGATCAATTTCGCCCAGGGCGAGTTCGTCATGCTCGGCGCCTTGATCGCCGCCGCGGTACTGGGCGCCAACCTGCCGTTCTGGCTGGCCTGCCTGCTGTCGCTCGCCGGCATGATCGGGTTTTGCTTCGGGCTGGAACGCGTGGTGCTGCGCAAATTGCTCGGCCGGCCGACGGTTTCCGTCATCATGGCGACGATCGGCCTGGCCTCGCTGATCGACGGCGTCGCGGTGCTGATCTTCGGCCCGGGCGTGCGCTCCATCGACCTGCCGGTGGGCGAGATGCCGCTGTATCTCGGTCCAATCATGCTGCAGCCGGTGCAGCTTGCCGGCGCCGCCGTCAGCCTGGTGTTCCTCGTCGGTTTCTCCTGGTTCTTCCTGAAGACGCGCATGGGCGTGGCGATGCGCGCGGTGGCCGACAACCAAACCGTGTCGATGGGCATGGGCATCAACGTGCAGCGTTATTTCGCCATGGCCTGGGCGCTGACCGGCATCGTGTCGGCGCTCGGCGGGGTGATCTGGGGTGCCATGCTCGGCGTGGACAACCAGTTGCCGCTGGTCGGCCTGAAGGTGTTTCCGGTGGTGATCCTGGGAGGGCTGGATTCCGTCGCCGGCGCAGTGGTCGGCGGGCTGATCGTCGGCGTCGTGGAGGCGCTGGCCGCCGGCTATCTCGATCCGGTGGTCGGCGGCGGCACCAAGGATTTCGCGCCCTACGTGCTGATGATCCTGGTGCTGATGATCCGGCCCTACGGGTTGTTCGGGAGACGCCGCATCGAACGTATCTGACGCCATACCGATCCAGGGGGAGTGGGCCGTTTCATGTTCTATCGCGAGGCCGGCATCTTCAAGACCAGCTACGCCGCGGACATGGCGCTGCTGCCGGCGCCCGGCGCGCGGTGGTCCGCCGCGGCCTTCGCCGTGCTGTTCGTGGTCGTCGTGCCGCTGACCTGCGGCGAATATGCCCTCACGATCCTCAATCTGATCCTGCTCGCCGCGGTGGGTGCGATAGGGCTGAACATCCTGGTGGGCTACACCGACCAGGTCTCGATCGGCCAGGGTGCCTTCATGTCGGTGGGGGCCTACACCGCGGCCAACCTCATCACCCGATTGAATGCGCCGTTCTGGATTGCGCTGCCGGCCGGTGGGCTGATGGCCGCGTTGATCGGCACGGTGGTGGGCATCCCGTCGCTCCGCATCAAGGGACTGTATCTCGCCATCGCCACGCTGGCGTCGCAATTGATCATCCAGTGGACGATCAACCACGTCCCGTTCATTTCCGGCGGCAGCGAGGCCTCGATCCAGGTGCCGCCGCCGGTGGTGTTCGGCATCAAGCTGCAGAGCCAGGTGCAGATGTACCTGTTCCTGATGTTCTTCGTGGTGCTGGCCCTGGTCGCCGCGCAGAACCTGATCCGCAGCCGGATCGGCCGCGCCTTCATCGCGATCCGCGACCAGGACATCGCCGCTGAGATCATCGGCATCAACATCTTCCGCTATAAGCTGCTGGCGTTCGCGATCTCCTCGTTTTACGCCGGTGTCACCGGCGTGCTGTACACGTATTACCTGGGGATCGCCAACTACGAGCAATTCGAGCTCGACGTGTCGATCAGCTTCCTGGCGATGGTCATCATTGGCGGGCTCGGCTCGATGCTGGGCCCGATCTTCGGCGCGGCTTTCATAACGCTGTTGCCGATCGTCACCCGGCACGTTCTGGATTCGGTCGGTGGCCTGTTCGTGGCCCGGGCCGATCTGGCCAATTTCGTGCCGAGCCTGCGCTTGGCGATCTTCGGCGCGCTGATCATCTTCTTCCTCGTCGTCGAGCCGGAAGGCCTGAACCGGCTGTGGCGCAACATCCGGACCTGGTTTCGGACGTGGCCATTTTCCTACTGAAACAGGCACAACCAAGGGAGAGCCGGAATGCTACACGGGACACCAAGAAACCTGGCCATTCTCGCCGGAGCGATGGCAGGGCTTTGGTTCGCCGGCGCGGCAAATGCCGCGGGCCAGAAGGAGATCCTGATCGGCGCGCAGTGCGACCGCACCGGGCCGACCCAGATCACCGGCGTGATATTCTGCCCAGCGGTGCAGGATTACGTGAACCTGGTCAATTCGCAAGGCGGCGTCGATGGCTACAAGATCCGCATCGACGAGCTGGACAACGGCTACCAGGTACCGCAGGCGATCGAGGAGTACGAGCGGCAGAAGCAGGAAGGCATGGTCTCCACGCTGATCTGGGGCACACCGCAGGCCGAGGCGCTGAATCCCAGGCTCGAGGCGGACCACATTCCCGGCACGTCGCCGGGGTTCGGCGCAGCCGCGGCGGCGAATGGCGCCAAATATCCGTACCTGTTCCCGATCGCGGCGACCTATTGGTCGCAGGCCGGTGCCGCCATCCAGTTCATCAAGGACAAGCTGGGCGGCAGCCTGAAGGGCAAGAAGATCGCCTATCTGTACTATGACAACCCGGCCGGACTGGTCCCGATGCCGATCCTCAGGCAATTGCAGCAGATCGAGGGCTTCCAACTGCGCACCTTCGCCGTGCCCGCGCCGGGCGTGGAGATGGGGGCGCAAATACTCGACATCACCCAGCGCTACCGGGCGGATTTCGTGGTGATGCACGTGTTCGGCCGCGCGCCGGCGGTGGCGTTGAAGACCCTCAAGCAATCCGGATACCCGATGTCGCACGTGATCGGTTTCGTGTGGGCCTCCTCGGAAGCCGATATCAAAGCGGCCGGCGGCTTCCAGATGGTGCAAGGCTACAACACGATGCAGTTCGCCGGCGTGGGTGACAACTATCCGGTCGATCAGCAGATCATCGCCATGTACAAGAAGGCGGGGAAGCCGCCGCCGCCCGAGATGCAGTCGAGCGTTTACTACAATCGCGGCATCCTCGACGCGGCGCTGCATATCGAGGCGGTGCGCAACGCCCTGACGCTTACCGGCGGCAAGCCGCCGACGGGCGAGGATGTGAAGAAGGGATTCGAGATGATCCACGGCTTCACGCTCGGCGGTCTGCTGCCGCCGCTCGATATCACGCCGTCCGATCATGAGGGTGGCGGCTGGGTGCAGATCTTCCAGGTGAAGGGCAACGGAATGGTGCCGGAGACCAAGTGGTTCCGCGGCTATCGCGACATTATCCTGAAAACCGTCAACGCGTCGTCGTAACGACGCCGGCTTCACCGCATCGGGCCGGCCGCGCCGGCCGGCCCGATGCCTTGCCTGGGGTCATGCCATGCTGACCTTGAACAACCTCGAAGTGGTCTATGATTCCGTCATCCTGGTGTTGAAGGGCATCTCGCTCGCCGCCCGCGCGGGCGAGATCACCACCCTGCTCGGAGCCAACGGCGCCGGCAAGACCACCACGCTGAAGGCGATTTCCGGCCTGCTGCATGCCGAGCGCGGTGAGGTCACCAAGGGCACGATCGATATGGACGGGGAACGGATCGACCGGCTGCCGCCGCACGACATCGTGCGGCGCCGCATCGTGCAGGTATTCGAAGGCCGGCGCGTGTTCGAGAACCTGACGGTGGAGGAGAACCTGGTGGTCGGCGGCCACACCCAGGGCACCATGCAGGCGGTGCGCCGCGGCATCGACCTGGCGTTCGAATTCTTCCCCCTCCTCAAGGAACGCCGCCGCCAGCAGGCGGGCTATCTGTCGGGCGGCGAGCAGCAGATGCTGGCCATCGGACGGGCGTTGATGTCGGAGCCGACGGTGATGCTGCTGGACGAGCCGTCGCTGGGCCTGGCACCGCAGATCGTCGAGGACATCTTCCGCATCATCGTGCGCCTGAAGGACGAGCGGCAGATGACGGTGCTGCTGGTGGAACAGAATGCCGCGCTGGCGCTGGAGGTGGCGGACCATGGCTACGTCATCGAGAATGGCCGCATCATGCTGCAGGGCCCCGCCGAGGCGCTGCGGCGGAACCCCGAGGTGAAGGAGTTCTATCTCGGGCTGAACGAGCTGGGCGCGCGGCGTTCGTATCGCGACGTGCGGCACGGCCGGCGGCGGCGCCACTGGGCGGCGTAACCGCAAGAACGCGGCGATGTTTCCTCCTCCCCCTCCTTTTGAGGGAGGGGTTGGGAGGATGTGCATGCACCCAGCGGCGGTACGACAATCTCGCACCATGCACGGTTCGTGGCCGCCGCTGCCTGCGCGCGGGCTTCTCGCGCGACGCAGCATCATCTGCCGCGTCCCCTCCGCCGCAGACCCCACGCTTGCGCCCGCGGCAGGCAGGCCACGGTCAACCTGATCGTGCCCTGCCTGGCTTTGCTGTTCTAGAGCCGGGTGTGGTCCGGCGGGACGGGCGTGAACAGCGGGTTGTCCTGGGCGACCGCGACCGTTTTTGCGGATTCGATCAGGCGCTCGCGCATCTGCGCCAGCACGGCGACCTGGCCGGTCATCGCCTCCAGGAAGCTGTTGAAGAAGGCAAACTCGGCCGGCGTGGTCCAGCCGGGGCGGTGGATGACCGGGATCAGCGCCTCCGCCACGCCATCGACCGCCCGGAGTGACCGATCGAAACGATGGAGGCGTGCTTCCATTTCTGCGGGATCGTGCTTCACGGCATGTCTCCTTGAAGGAATTGCGCGGGATGTCGCGCAATTCAGGTCGCCGCCCGCACGTCAGTATTTCCGGTTGGTTTTGGATATGATCTATTTCACAACCCGGAATATTATTTCCACGTCCGAGGGAACCGCAGGACCGCCGGCCGGCAATGGCGCGGTCGCCAGGATGGCGAAGATGGCGGCGAAACCTGGTGCCGGGTTTTTCGATGGGCAAGGAAGCCGCACTGGGCACCGCACTGGGCATCATCTTGTCCCCGGCTATCTTTGCACCGATGTTGGCGGGTTGAAGCCGGCCGGTCAGCCGTCCGCCCGCCGCAACTCTTCTCCCGCTGCCTCCCCAGCCCCTACAACGCGCACCCATGGACTTCCCGCATCCCCCCGCCGCCGCGCTCGCCGCGCTGCGGCAACTGACAGCCGCCGACTCCGACCTGGCCCGCGTCCTCCAGCATGCCGGCCCGCTGCCCTGGCGCGCCCGTTCCCCCGGCTTTCCCGGCCTGCTGCAGGCCATCGTCGCGCAGCAGATCAGCAACCAGGCCGCCGCCGCCATCTGGGGCCGGCTGCGCGCCACGCCGGGCGCGCTGGAGCCGGCCAGCCTGCGGACGCTCCCCGACGAGGCGTTCCGCGCCGCCGGCCTGTCCCGCCCGAAGATCGTCCATGCCCGCACCCTTGCCGCGGCGTTTCTCGACGGCACGCTGGACCCCGCCCGCATCGCCGCGCTCGACGACGAGGCAGCCATCGCCGCCATCGCCGCCGTGCGCGGCCTCGGCCGCTGGACCGCCGAGGTCTATCTGCTGTTCGCGCTCGGCCGGACCGACGTATTTCCGGCCGGCGACGTGGCGCTTGCCGCGTCGGTCGCGCACCTGAAGGGACTCGATGCGCGGCCGGCACCACCGGCGTTGCGCGCCATGGCCGAAGCCTGGCGTCCGGCCCGTTCCCTGGCCGCCCGTGTGCTGTGGCACCACTGGCGGTTCGTCACCGGCCGCCCGGCACTGGATGATTTCCCCGTCCTCTGATTATCAAGGATTTTTTCATATCCTGGGCGCAGGGTGGCGGGATGGCCACGATCAACCTGCCGATGGCCGAATCCTACCAGCCGGCCAGCTTCGCCGAGCGTGGGGTTGATGCGCCCTTCACCGCGCCGTTGCTGGCCGGTGCCCGGATTCGCCCGATGAACGGGCCCGGCATCGAGCTGGTGGTGCCGAACCCGTCCGGCGGCCGGGGCGTCTATATCCTGCCCTGGGCTACCGCCCGCACGCTCTGCCGCCCTACCGTGCATGACCTGCGGCTGTTCGAAGAGCTGCGGCGGCTTCCGGCGCTGACCCCGACCTCGGTCCGCCTGGCGGCGCGCGTCGTGGCCACGCAAGGTTTGGCCGGGCGGCAGGCCCAGGAAGCCGCCGTCGCCGCCGTCGCCAGCGACGCCGCCGCTCGCTTGCGCGCGGTGTCCTTGCTCTGGCTGGCGCTGCGCTCCGCCGCGCTGCCCGGGCTCACGCCGGAGCGGGTTGCCCGCGACCTCGACGCGCTCGGCGTGCTGTTCGGTCCGGTCGGCCTGCCGCCGGAGGCTGACGCGGCGCGCCTGCCGAAGCTGCTGGCCGCGTTGGTCGATGTCCGCGCCGAGACCGACCTGTGGGCGCGGATGAACGCGGGGGAGGAGGTCGCCGCGCTCGCGGCGATGGTGTCGGCTGCTGCTGAATCGGTCATCGCCGCCTCCGGCATGATGGTGCGCGACGCCCGCGCGCTGGCAACCGACGTGCCGGCGCTGCTGCGCCAATGGGCCCGCGTTCCGGCCGAGGTCGCGGGGCGGATCTCCCGGGCGGAATGGCTGCTGGACGGCTGGGATCGCATCATTCTGTTGTGGCGCGACGCCCGATGGCCCGCCACCCAACGCGCCGCGTTGCTGGAGATGGCGCAACTTGTGCCGGACCTGCCGCTGGAAGCCGCCGGTTGGATCGGGCAGCCGCCGGAGACGTTGCTGCCCAGCCAGGACTGCCGGGTCATCAGCCTGAGCGAGGGCTGGCGCGTGGGCAGCGCCAGTTTCAGCCTCGTCGCCCGCAACGAGCGCCTGCGGGCGCGCTCCGCGTGAAAGCGCAGGGCTGATGGTACAGGGCGGCGGCGGATCCTCGGGGCGCGAGATCCGTGAGCTCGGCCGCCGCCTCGCCGCGGCGCCGGACGCCGAGGTGGCGCGCGCGGTCGCCGTGGTGGACCAGTTGCCGAGGCGTGGTGCGGCCGACCAGCTGATCGACCCGCTGCGGCCGCGGCTGGCGCGGCTGCGGCTGCCCCGGCCGTTGCGCTTCACCCGCCTGCTGTTCCTGCCGCTGGAGCCGCTGATCGTGCCGCCGCCGCGCTGGCAGCCGCGATTGCCCAACATCCCGCGTTCGGCCCTGGCGCCGCTGGCCGCCACGGTGCGCGCCGGTCTCGGCACCGAGGCCGAGGCGATCGATGCGATGATCCATGGGTCGTTCTCGCTCCATGCCGAGGCCGTCATGGGCGCCGGAAACCTGCTGTGGCCGCGTGCCGCCGCGCTGCTGTCCGCCGCGCCGCCGCCGGTCGGTTGGGCGGAAACCGGGTTGAACATGGCGATGTACACGACACTGGCGCGCCGCGTCGGCGCGGTACTCGCGCAGGCGCCGCTGTTGCGGGAACTGATCGCCGAAGCCGATGCCGGGATCGCATCGCCCCGCTTGGCGCCGGTGCAGGCGATGCTCGGCGATGTCGGCGCGCGCTGCCCGGACGCGTTGACCATGCTGGTCACGCTTTTGCTGGCGAATCTGCCGCAGCTCGCCGGGCTGCTGGCCAGGATCGCCCCGGAGCTGAGCGCGCAGACGGCAGCGGCGCTGCGTCAAGCCGGCCAGGAAGCAACCGAGGCGTTGCTGGCGGGGATCGAAGCAGGCGGCGGAATGGCAACCGCCATCACCGGCAGCGACCTGGCGGATGCGGCACAGGAAGTCCGGCGCACCATCTCGTTGCTGCGGCAACTCGCGGAACGCACCGATATTCCCCAGATGCGCGCGCGCGTGCAGGCGATCCATGAGCGGCTCGATGGCGGGTGCCGCCAGCGCTTCGCCCAGGCCATGGCATCGGAGTTTCTTCCGTTGTTGCGGCAACCGCCGGCCGGAAGCGACGGCGCCGCAGCGAGGGCGCTGGAAGCGACGGCGCGCCATCTGCGGGAGCTGGAGAGCGAGGCGCGTCTCATCGGCGGCGGCGACGCCTATGACGCGCAGTTGCGCGATGCGGCGGCGGCGGTGCGGGCCGGCGGGGCCACGATGAGCCTGCCGGCACGGGTGCGGCTGGTGGAGATTCTTGCTGGGACCGAGGCGGCTTTGGCTCTCCTGGAAACCTCTCCCGCGTGAGCGGGAGAGGTCGAGGTGCGAAGCACCGAGGGTGAGAATGATCGGGTCGGCACACAGCGCCTGTTTGCGGCGTGCCAACCCATCACCGTCACGTCGCTTCGCACCCCAACCTGGCGTGGACCCAACATCCGTGTCACCAGACGCAAAGTAGCAGTCAGAGGAGCGGGCATCGGCTGACTTCAGCGTCTCCGTGGCGTCCTGATCGGTCCGCAACCCGTAGGACTATGCCTAGCAGACAGCGCCGGCCGGTCTGGCGCTCGACCGCCGAGGGGCGCAGCCTGTCGCAGTTGAATTGTCGTAGGCGGTTGCCCTGCAATCCATTGGAATTGCTCAGCGTCCAGCCGTAGCAGATAGACTCTAGTCTGATTGGGACATGCTACCCGTTCGTTCCTGCTGCCGCTCGCGCGCGTACGTAAGTATCCCCCGGCAGAGCCGGGGGCTTTAGGATTTTGGCCGCTCAACGCGGCCGGTGGGGTCGCTGACGCGGCCCCGGATTCAGTCGGCCACTGAAGTGGCCGTTAGCGCCAGAGGTTCATCTGCTCCAATCGCTGGTCCTCCTGCTCCTGGTTCCTGATGTAGTTCCGGATCACCTCCTCGTCACGCCCGACAGTCGATACGAAGTATCCTCGCGCCCAGAAGCTCTGTCCGACGAAATTCCGTCGGTTTTCTTCATACACACGCGCCAAGTGTATGGCGCTCTTTCCCTTGTCAGCGGCGGTGAGAATCCGCGCGTAGGCGGCGGCGGGCGTCGCCTGACGGCGCGGCCGCCGGGGGTGACGGCCGGTCTTGAGGAAGGGATGACGGCGATTTCGGAGGCTGGCGTGTCGTGGTTGGCGCAGGCTTTTT
>DATLQW010000228.1:0-6406 GCA_035535035.1 Acetobacteraceae bacterium | reverse complement strand
GCGCCGTCGTCTGGGATACCTACGAGGCCATTGTCGACGCCTGCCGTAATGCCTGGCAGTTCCTGATCGAGGACCCGGATCGGATCCGATCCATCGCCACCCGCGAGTGGGCATCGGTCAGTGGTTAGGACGGTTGGTATTAGCCAAAAGATATTCCACCACACCGCGGCCTGGGTCAGCGCCGCCGCGTGCACCGCCCTCGAATCGTCCGCGGCAGAGAGCGCCGCGTGCATCGCCGCCAGCCTGTCGTCGCGGCCGGTGAACCGCCGGTTCTCCAGCTTCATGGAGCCGCCGAAGATGCGCGGCGAGGGGCGCGCCGCCGGCACCTCGCCCCTGGCCACCGCGAGGACGATGCGGCGGCGCTCGGCCGGATCCGCGACGCCATGCAGATCGCCATAGACCACGCCGGAGAGCAGCCCGCGCGGGTCGGCGGCATCGCATCGCAGCACGCCGATGCGGCGCTTTTCTGCCCTGCGCGTCGGGGGCGGCGAGGAAGTTCGCGAATTATGCTCCCGCGTCCAGTGCGTGCTGTCGTAGTCGGCGGAATGCGGCACAAGCGCAGGTGCCGCGCCTTGGTCAGCGCGCGCCGGGGTATCCACCGCAGCCACAGTCAAAGCCCGGTCTCGTCACAGAATCTCGTCATCGGTCAGATGCGGGTATTGCGCCACCAGCGCGACGCCGCGCGCCACATCACCCTCGACGCGCCGCGTCTCGACCTCTCCCGCGCCCAACGCGACAGAGGTTACGCAAAAGCCCGCCGCAGGCGGGGCAGCACCTGCTCACCATACAGCTTGAGGAACCGAGCCTGGTCCGGACCGGGGGCGTGGAACACCAGGTGGCGGAAACCGAGTTCCACATAGGGGCGGATCTTCTCGACATGCTCTTCCGGATCGGTGGAGACGATCCAACGGCTTTCCGCCCGCTCCACCGGCAAGGCGGCGGACAGCCTTTCCATCTCGCGCGGGTCCTCCACCGACACTTTTTCCTCCGGGGTCAGCGCCAGCGCGGCCCAGTGGCGGGTATCCTGCCGGGCCCGCTCGCGGTCGGTGTCGAACGAGACCTTCATCTCGATCAGGCGGTCATAATCCGGCTTGGGCGCCGCGGCGGCCTTGATGCCCTCGGCAACGTTCGGCAGCAGTATGTCGGTGTAGAGGTCCCACTTCTTGCCGCTGGTGCAGATGAATCCGTCGGCGCTGCGGCCGGCATATTTGGCCACCTGCGGCCCCGCCCCTGCGACATAGATCGGCACCGGCTTGCCGGGCTTGTCGTAGATCGTGGCGTTTTCCGTGCGGTAATACTGGCCCTCGAAGCTGACATGGTCCTCGCTCCACAGCTTGCGGATCAGCCCGATCGCCTCGCGCAGACGGGCGAACCGCTCCTTGGTCTCGGGCCATTTCATGCCGATCGCCGGCACCTCGTTCAGCGACTCGCCGGTGCCGACGCCCAGCACCACGCGGCCCGGGAACATGGTGCCCAGCGTGCCGAACACCTGCGCTACGACCGAGGGATGGTAGCGGAAGGTCGGCGTCAGCACGCTGGTGCCGATCACCGCCCGCTGGGTCCGAGCGCCCAAGGCACCAAGCCAGGCCAGCGCCGAGGGCGCGTGTCCGTCGGTATGCTTCCACGGCTGGAAGTGGTCGCTCACGAATATCGAATCGAACCCCATCTGCTCCGCCAGGGTGGAAAAATCCAGCAATGCGGTCGGGCCAAATTGCTCCGCCGACGCCTTGTATCCGAGTTTGAGCACGAGGGACCTCCGCCGCTGACTGCGCTGCAACGCTACAGCCGGCGGACCGGTGCGGCAATCCGCCCAGCGGACACAGACCCACCGGGCAAGCGGGCGGGACATGGGAAGGCCAACGGCAAAACCCCCGGCCTTCCTATGCTCACCCGGCAGCCCCGAAGCGGTGCGGCCAGCCAACGAGGCGACGCGATCATGCTCTCCCGCCTCCGGCGGGAGATGCCGGACTGGCGTAGCCCCGGAACGGGCCGCGCCATGTTTGCGGCAGCAGCGGGAGCGCCCACACCGCCGCCAGCAACGCCACGCGTCGTAGCGACGGGACTGCGGCGACGGAGCGCGCCAGCCAGGGGCGTCCCTCCCCTGCCCGCCCCTGTCGGACCAGTTCGCGACCGACGATCCAGGCGTTCTCGGCCTCGGTTCGACGGCGCAGCGCTGCCAGACGGGGCAGGCCGAACCGCTCGGCCAGGGCAGAGTTGCCGAAGATCGCCGCCATGCAGGGGGCGAAGGCGGCGGGATCGGCCGCCACGCGGCGATACGCTCCGTCCGGGCGCGAACGGACGAACAGCAGCGGCGCCCGCGTTGGGACGAAGGCAAATGGTCCCTGCAAAGCGAGGCGAACGAAATACTCCCAGTCCTCGCCGTAAGTGACGCCTGGGCGATAGGGCCCGGCTTGGCGCGCGGCGTCGCCGCGGATCAGCACATGCCCGCCATTGGCGAACTGGTTCCGCACGACCAGTCGCGCCAGCAGGTCGCGTTCGGCGGTTGCCGGGGGGCGGTTGCAGCGCTCGGTCGGCTTGGCGGCAGCGTCCACGCGCACATAGGGGCCGACGGCGGCGACCGCCTGCGGCGCTGCATTCAACGTGGCAGAGAGTGTGGCCAGAGCGGTAGGCGCCAGCCAGTCGTCGGCATCGAGGAATAGTAGCGCATCGCCATCCAGTGCCGCCATGCCGCGATTGCGGGCGGCGGCGACGCCGGCATTGGGCTGGCGGATCAGCGTCTGCCTTGGATCGGCAACGGCGGTGACCACCGCGGCCGTGGCATCCGTGGAACCGTCATCGACCACCACCAGAGACAGGTCGCGGTGCGTCTGCGCCAGGACCGAGCGGATCGCGTCGGCGATGAACGGGGCCGCATTGAAGGCCGGGATAATGACGGCAATCCGCAAGCAGGTTCACCACGAAGACACCAGGAACACGCGATCCTTGGTATTGTTGTGCCTTTGCGGTGAAGTTTAGCTTAACAGGCGGACGGGGGCACCCGCGGCACCCTCACCTGCCCTCGCCCACCAAGCGGGAGAGGAATCCCCGGCATTACGCGGCCTTGCTGTGCGCCACGCCCTTCTCTTCCAGCAGCGTCTCCAGCTCGCCGGACTGGAACATCTCCATGACGATGTCGCAGCCGCCGACGAATTCTCCCGCGACGTAGAGCTGCGGGACGGTCGGCCACTGCGAGAACTCCTTGATGCCCTCGCGCAGTTCCGGCTCCTCCAGGACGTTGGCCGACTGGAACGGCACGCCCAGGTGGGTCAGGATCTGCACGACGCGAGCGGAGAACCCGCATTGCGGGAATAGCGGCGTGCCCTTCATGTAGAGCATCACCGGGTTCTGCCCGACTTCGCTCTGGATCCGGTCGAACATTTCGGTCTCAGCCATTGGCAATCTCCTGTGCGGGTGCGGATGTCTGCAACGCGAGGGCGTGCAACTCGCCCCCCATGCGGCCGCGCAAGGCGGCATAGACGATCTGGTGCTGCCTGACGCGAGGGACGCCGCGGAACGTCTCCGACACCACCGTCGCGGCGTAGTGGTCGCCGTCGCCGGCGAGGTCTTCCACGGTCACGCGCGCATCCGGCAGCGCGGCCTTGATCAGCGCCTCGATTTCGCTCGCCGCCATGGCCATGCCGGTGTGTCTCCTACCTTCAGGTGGCGTCCATCCAGAGCGGAAGGAAGCGTTCGTGCGCGGCACGCAACGCCTCCAGTGATATTGTGCCACCATCGGGCAGTGTCAAATCCCTCCCGCCGGAGGTTCCGATGCGCATGGCCGGGATGCCGGCGGCCTCGGCGGCGCGGATCAGGGCGGCCGATTCGGGGACGGCAACCAGATAGCGGGCCTGGTCCTCGCCGAACCAGAAGGCGTGGCCGGGGACGTCGCGCGGGTGGGTGGACAGGCGGGCGCCGACGCCGCCGGCCAGGGCCATTTCCGCCACCGCGACCAGGATGCCGCCGTCGGAGACGTCGTGGCAGGCGCGCACCGCGCCGGCCTGGATCAGGCCGCGGACGTAGTCGCCGTTGGTGCGCTCCGCGGTCAGGTCCACCGGGGGCGGCGCGCCTTCCTCGCGGCCGGCGACCTCGCGTAGCCAGAGCGACTGGCCGAGCCAGCCCTTGGTGGCGCCGATCACCACGATGTCGAGCCAGGGCGGCAGGGCGATGCCCACGGCGGTGGCGGCGTCTTCCAGCACGCCCAGGCCGCCGATCGCGGGGGTGGGCAGGATCGCGCGGCCCTCGGTTTCGTTGTAGAGCGAGACGTTGCCGGAGACGACCGGGAAGTCCAGCGCCTCGCAGGCGGCGGCCATGCCGCGGATGGCGGCGGCGAACTGGCCCATGATCTCGGGTTTTTCGGGGTTGCCGAAGTTCATGTTGTCGGTCAGGGCGAGCGGGCGGGCGCCGACCGCGGTGAGGTTGCGCCAGGCCTCGGCCACCGCCTGGGCGGCGCCGGCTTCGGGGTCGGCAGCGCAGTAGCGCGGGGTGCAGTCGGTGGTGAGCGCCAGGGCGCGGTCGAAGCCGTCCAGCTTCACCACGGCGGCGTCGGCGGCGCCGGGGCGCTTCACGGTCAGGCCGCCAATGGCGCTGTCGTACTGGTCCCAGATCCAGGCGCGCGAGCACAAATCGGGGCAGGCGACCAGCTTGAGCAATCCGGCGGCCAGGCCGAGTCGGTCCTCCACCCTGGCCGGGTTCAGGGGTTCCTGCTTCGGGGTCTCGGCGGTGATGCGATGGTACAGCGGCGCCTGGTCGTTCAGCGGGGCGAGCAGGATGTCGGCTTCCACCTGGCCGTGGTGGCGCACGACGATGCGGCCGGTGTCGGTCAGGTGGCCAATGACGGAAAAATCCAGCTCCCATTTGTCGAAGATGGCGCGGGCAGCGGCTTCGCGGTCGGGGCGCAGCACCATGAGCATGCGCTCCTGGCTTTCCGACAGCATGAACTCGTAGGCGGTCATGCCGGTCTCGCGGGCCGGCACCTGGTCGAGATCGAGTTCGATGCCGACGCCGCCCTTGGCGGCCATTTCCACCGAGGAGCTGGTGAGGCCGGCGGCCCCCATGTCCTGGATGGCGACGATGGCGTCGGTCGCCATCAGCTCGAGGCAAGCCTCGATCAGCAGTTTCTCGGTGAACGGGTCGCCGACCTGGACGGTGGGGCGCTTTTCCTCGGAATCGGCGGCGAACTGGGCGGAGGCCATGGTGGCGCCATGGATGCCGTCGCGGCCGGTTTTCGAGCCGACATACACCACGGGATTGCCGATGCCGGTGGCGGCGGACAGGAATATTCTGTCCGTGCGGGCGATGCCGACGGTCATCGCGTTGACCAGCGGGTTGCCGTCATAGGCGGGGTGGAAGTTCAGTTCGCCCCCGACGGTCGGCACGCCGACACAGTTGCCGTAGCCGCCGATGCCGCGCACCACGCCATCGACGATGGCCTTGGTGCGGGGATGCGTCGGGCTGCCGAACCGGAGAGCGTTCAGGTTGGCGATCGGGCGGGCGCCCATGGTGAAGACATCCCGGAGAATGCCGCCGACGCCGGTGGCGGCCCCCTGGTAGGGTTCGATGAAGCTGGGGTGGTTGTGGGATTCCATCTTGAACACGGCGGCCAGGCCGTCGCCGATATCGACCACGCCGGCGTTTTCGCCAGGTCCGTGGATCACCCAGGGACGCTTGGTCGGAAGCTGGCGCAGCCAGACACGGGAGGATTTGTAGCTGCAATGCTCCGACCACATGACGCTGAACACGCCAAGCTCGGTGAGGCTGGGGGTACGGCCCATGATTTCCAGGACCTTGGCGTATTCCTCGGCGCTGAGGCCGAACTCGCGCGCCAGGGTTTCCGAGACGGTGGGGGCTGGGCCGGTGGCTTCGGTCATAGGGGGTCTGTGCTGTGAAAGGATGGTATAGCGGGCGGGCTGACAGGCGACCATCCTCGAGAATACGCGTGGTGGCGTGCCGGGCTGCGTCTCATGGATGTCTCATGGTGCCATATGGGTCTCGGCATTCCGGTTCGAGAGGCGATGACGCATGGGACGGGACATTGGCCGGAATCCGTCGCCGCGGGCCTGGTTGTCGGCAGACCCGGCGGCGAGTGGGGCGACGGCGGCCTGGGCGGGAGGCTGCGCGGTCGTTCGAGGCGGGGCCGGTGTTGACGGTGGTCGGCGGCGTCTCATCGGCGTCTCGTTCCGTGTTGGGCGGGACTGAGTCGCGTGTGGTGAGAGGTGTGTGGGGCTGGGTTGGGGCTGGGTTGGTTGGTTGCGGTTCCCTCGATCGCCGGTGCCAGCGTGCGGCAGTGCAAGGATTTTTAGCACGGAGTTAGGGTGGAGGGGCACGGAGAGCCATAGGAGTCGGAGCGGTTCCGCGTGCGGGGGACTGGCCGGACGATGGTGGCAGGTAGATCGGCCGGTGGATCGAG
>DATLQW010000227.1:0-19999 GCA_035535035.1 Acetobacteraceae bacterium | reverse complement strand
CCGATCCGCATCGGGGGCACAGACGTCGGCCGGAGTCGTGAGTGGATCGTGCATCATGGCGGGACGGATACGGAGCGGTCTTTCGTGGCGGGTTGCGTAGCGCGCATGGCGTGTAGCATGGCGGAGGGTGTGTGTCAATGGTAATAACTGGATATGTCAGAGATACGCACGCGCGCCGCGGCTGTGGCGAGGCTCGCCCGGTGGATCGGTTCGCGCGGCGGTCCGGGCAGAGCGGCCCGGTGGATCGGTTCGCGCGGCGGTCCGGGCAGATCGGGCGGCTTCCACAGGCACTGCCGGTGTTGCCGGAGCGAGCGGTTCAGATCTCGACCGCAGAATCAGTGACGGGCGGCACTACTGCCTCGGTGCGGGGAACAGGTATTTTCCCATCAGGATCGTCAGCGCACCAAGCTGGACAGTCGTGGCACCGACCAGCGTCATGAGCAATGGGCTGGTGATGATGCGATCGGAAGCCGCGTAAACCTTGTTCTGCAACGCGGCCATCTCCTGGTTGAACATCAACCAGACGCCAGCCAGCACGATGCCGTTGGCGATGACGAAGCTAGCGACGATTGCAATGGCCCCCAGCTCCGCAGCCTGGCATCGGATAGCGCTATTCGATCCTGGACGGTGAGGTTGGAGGCCAATAGGCCAAGCGAGTTGGCCGGCACGGCTTCATCGCGGAGGGTCAAACCGACTGGCGCAGCCGATGCGATCATGCTCAGGGAACTTGGCGGCATTGCATCAGGTGCGGGTGTCTGATCCGGTTTCGCCGCGGTGGCACCGCCCTGCATTGCCGTCTCCTACCGGGCGAGGTCGATCTTCGTATTGCCCCCCGGGCCCGACAAGACGATCACAGTGCCGTCGCCCGCATATCTTTGTGCCTCATCGGCCAACGCTAACGCACGGCTGATGACTTCGGCGGTCGAGTTGACCCGAAACGCCTTTTTCAGGCGGTCGATTGCCTCTTCGGTGCTGGGGGGGAATTCAAGTGTCTGGGTTGCCATGGCAATCGGTGATCTCCCCGCGCCGGCAAATCTGGGTGTTTGCGAATGGTTACGCAAGGGGAACTCGAAACCGGCCTATCGCTCCGTTTCATCCGCGTCCGGCTCCACCGCGATATCCGGGCCGATGCCGTCGGCGTCGTCCTCGAGGTCGGCGGCATCCTCCAGCACGTCTTCCTCCTCCACGTCCTCGACGCCTTCCACCTCGATGTCGGCTTCCTCGACTCCGGGAGCCGGCACCGGCTTCTTCGGCCGGCGGTCCTCGACCACGTTACCCCCGCCGGTGCGCCGCGGCCGGGGCTGTTCCACCGGTTGCTCGGTGCCGCATTTCGGGCACACCGCCGGTTGCTTGGTCAGGTCGTAGAAGCGGGCGCCACAGGAGACGCAGACGCGCTTGGTGCCGAGTTCTGGCTTCGCCATCGGGCAGGGGCCTTGTCAATCGGTCTGGGAAAGCGCGCGGCCATGCCATCGTGGCGGGCGGCTGTCAAATCGCTTTCCCCCGTGCTAAGCGCGCGACCGACCCAGGAACCCGCCGCATGGATGCCATCCCCCGCAAGCTGATCTCGCATCGTGCCGCCGCACCGCTCGCCGGCAGCATCGCCGTGCCGGGCGACAAGTCGATCAGCCACCGCGCGCTGATGTTCGGCGCCCTGGCGGTGGGCGAGACGCGCATCGCCGGCCTGCTGCAAGGCGAAGACGTGCTGCGCACCGCCGCCGCCATGCGCGCGCTCGGCGCCGAGGTGGCACTGGACGCGGACGGCACGTGGCGGGTCGCCGGGCGCGGCGTCGGTGGACTGGTCGAGCCGGCCGACGTGCTGGACATGGGCAATTCCGGCACCGCCGCGCGATTGCTCTGCGGCATCCTGGCCAGCCACCCGGTGTTCGCGGTGATGACGGGCGATGCCAGCCTGCGCCGGCGGCCGATGCGCCGGGTCACCGAGCCGCTGGCCGCCTGCGGCGCTCGTTTCGCCACGCGCGAGGGCGGCCGGCTGCCGCTGGCGGTGGAAGGCGCGCGCGACGCCCTGCCGCTGGACTATCGCGTGCCGGTGCCCTCGGCGCAGGTGAAATCCGCCCTGCTGCTGTGCGGGCTGAACGCCCCCGGCATCACCCGGGTGGAAGAGCCCGAGGCCACGCGCGACCACACCGAGAACATGCTGCGGCATTTCGGCGCCAGTGTGCGGGTGGAAGCCGACTTGCGCCGCCGCGTCATTGAGTTGCAAGGCCAGCCGGAGCTGCGCGCCGCCGACATTGCCGTGCCGGGCGATCCGTCCTCCGCCGCGTTCCTGATCGCCGCGGCGCTGCTGGTGCCGGGGTCGCGGCTGACCATCCCGGGGGTCGGGCTGAACCCGCTGCGCTGCGGCCTGTTCGCCACGCTGGCCGAGATGGGCGCCGACATCGTCACGGAGAACCCCCGGGTGCAGGGCGGCGAGCCGGTCGGCGACCTGGTCGTCACCCACGGCCCGCTGCGTGGCGTGGACGTGCCGTGGGAGCAGGCGCCGAGCATGATCGACGAATATCCAGTGCTGGCAGTGATCGCCGCCGTGGCCTCGGGCACGACGCGCATGCGCGGGCTGAAGGAGCTGCGGGTGAAGGAGAGCGACCGGGTGGCCGCCACCGCGGCACTGCTGGCCGCCAACGGTGTCCGCGTCGAAGTGGACGGCGACGACCTCATCGTGCATGGCAACGGGCGACCGCCGGCGGGCGGCGGGGTGGTGGCGACCCACATGGATCATCGCATTGCCATGGCGGCGCTGACGCTCGGGGTGGCGACGGAACAGCCGGTGGTGGTGGACGATGCGGCGTGCATCGACACCAGCTTTCCGGAGTTCGTGGCGCTGATGAACCGCGCCGGTGCGAGGCTGGCGGCGGCGTGACCGGCGGGCCGATCATCGCCATCGACGGGCCGGCCGCGGCCGGCAAGGGCACGCTGGCGCGGCGCATCGCGGCGGCGCTGGGACTGCCGTATCTGGACACCGGATTGCTGTATCGCGCGGTCGGGCGGCGCGTGCTGGACGCGGGCGGCGCGCCGGCCGACCCGGCGGCGGCGGAGGCCGTCGCGCGCGCGCTGGTGCCGGCCGATCTGGAACGGACCGACCTGCGCGGACCCCAGGCGGATGCCGCCGCCGCCGCCGTGGCCGCGATCCCCGCCGTGCGCGCGGCGCTGCTGGCGTTCCAGCGCGGCTTCGGGGCGGCGCACGGGGCGGTGCTGGACGGCCGCGACATCGGCACGGTGATCTTCCCGGATGCGGGCGTAAAACTGTTCGTCACTGCCAGCCTGGAGGAGCGGGCCCGCCGCCGCTGGCGGGAGTTGCAGGCGAAGGGCGTGGCGGCCGAGCTGGGGACGGTGGAGCAGGACATGCGGGCGCGCGACGCGCAGGATGCGGCGCGGATGGCGGCGCCGCTGCGGCCGGCCGAGGATGCGGTGCTGCTGGATACGACGCGGCTGGATGCGGAGGCGGCGTTCCGGGCGGCCATGGCCGCGGTGCGGCAGCTTCTGCCATCCGCCGCCGGCGCGCGCGGGGAGGCGGTGCTGCGGCGTGACCGGGGTGGGCATGCGCCCGAGGTGTCGCCCGTATCTTCTGGTGCATGAGGTCTTTGCCGTCGCGGCGCTTGCTGGGGGTGGGCTGTCGGGTTGGCGTGGGGTGCTGGGGCGTGGGCGGCTGGGGTGGCGTACGGCGGGCGTGATTTGGTGCATGGGGTCTTTGCCATCGCGGCGCTTGCTGGGGGTGGGCTGTCTGGTTGGTGTGGGGTGCTGGGGCATGGGCGGCTGGGGTGGCGTGCGGCGGGCGTGATTTGGTGCATGGGGTCTTTGCCGTCGTGGCGCTTGCTGGGGGTGGGCTGCCCGCTGGGCATGGGGTGTTGCCGCGTCGGCGGTGGGGTGCCGTACCGCCGGCGAGAATTGGTGCATGGGGTCCTTGCCGCCGTGGTGCTCGCCGACAGCTTCGGGGTCCGCCACCGATCGAACTGCTGCCGCGGTGCAAGAGGTGCCTCCCACCAGCGGGGGCGTCGGCAGGGCCGCCGGCGAGGACCTGATTTGGTGCATGGGGTTCTGACTGCCCTCGGGCGCCATGCCGCTGGTCGGGAGTCTGCGACACGGCGCCATCACCATGCGGGCGGCCTTTCGGATCGCGCGCCCCTGGGGGGATGGCGTCCGCCACGGCTGCGCTTCCGATCGGTTGGCCGCCTGGTTGTCCGGGGCGACCGCTTCGATGGGCATGGGAGGGCGCCTGCCGGCGGCGTGGCGGCGGCTCGGCTGGAGCAGTTGAGGCCGGACGATCCGGAGGTTCCGGGGCCTGCCGGGTGGTGCGCTTGTGTCGGGGTTGGCTCGGGCGGCGGCTGGCTCCGCCGTGGGGCGGTGGGGGTCGTGGCCCGCCGCGGGTCGGGGCCGCGACGCTGCCGCGGCGGCCGATGGCGGGAGCAGATCGGGCGGGGGAAAACGTGGCGGAGTGCGTGGCCGGCGGCTGGGGGATGATGGGAACGCGGATTTTGGCTGGTGCGTGAGGAGGCATGGCGGGGATTCCGTGCAGGGCTGGAATGACGCGGCTGAAACTATTCAGTGTGGGGGTGACTGGCCGGGATGTCAAGGAAATAATGCCTTGATGACGGGAATGATCGCCTGCGAGATCCTTGGTCATGGTGGTGGAATGTTCCGGCCGGCCTGACAGCCACACACGATGGCCTGGCCCGGCCCGCGGCCTGGTTTTTTTCTGCGCGCGTCCGATGGTCCAGAGGGAGCCATTTTGGGCCATGGCGGTGCAGCCGCAGTTGCTGGCTGACTCCGCGGAACTCCGTGCGCATTCGTGAAACTCGGTGTCCGCTTGATCGCTTTGCCGCGGCCCGCACAGTGCCCTCAATCAATGGCAGAAATGGGCAAGCTGGCCCAAGTCATGCCTGCCGCGTGGAACGCCCTGCAATGGGGCGCGACCCTCCGTGCCAATGAAGATAAGACACCAGACCCCCGGGAATTTAGACTTGAGGGCGCGGAAGGATTACCACGCACATGCCCATGCTCCAGACAGCGATCGATGCCGAGGCGGGCGGCGCGGCGCACGCCCGATGACATGAGCGCGGACGCGATCATAGTGCGTTGCGTGGACATGACGCATCGCACGTGGCTCGGGCTGAACGAGCAGCGGGCGAAGTATCGCCGGGCGTGGAGCGCGTTCTTCCAGGAGTGGGACGTGCTGCTGTGCCCGCCGATCGCCACCGCCGCGTTGCCGCACATGCAGGAGGGCAACACCTGGGACCGCACCGTGCCGGTGAACGGACGCGCGATCCCGTACAACGACATGCTGTTCTGGCCGGGCCTCACCGACGGGTATCACCTGCCGGCGTCGATCGCGCCTCTGGGGTTCACGCGTGCCGGCCTGCCGCTCGGCGTGCAGATCGCCGGACCGATCTACGGCGATCGCACAACGATCGCGGTGGCGGGAATGCTGGGACAGGCGTGGCTGGGGTTCAAGGCGCCGGACGGCGCGGTTTCGCCACCGGCTTCTTCGTCTATTTCAACCGCAACAAGCGCTGTATCTGCATCGACCTGAAAACGCCCGCTGGGTTGTCGGTCGCCAGGGACATGGTGCGCAACGCCGACGCGTTGATCGAGAATTTCGGGCCCGGCACGATGGACCGGCTGGGCCTGGGCTGGGACACGGTGCACGAGCTGAATCCGCGGCTGGCGTATCTGGCGATGAAGGGCTTTTTGCCCGGCCCGTACGAGCATCGCCCGTCGCTCGACGAACTGGCGCAGTTCATGAGCGGACTGGCCCACATGACCGGCCCGCCCGGTCAGCCGCTGCGTGCCGGCGCCTCGGTGATCGACATCATGGGCGGGGTGATGGGCGTGAGCAGCCTGCTGGCGGCGCTGCGCCAACGCGACCGCGACGGCATCGGCCGCAAGGTCACCAGCGCGCTGTTCGAATCGCCGGCGTTCATGGTGGCGCAGCACATGGCGGGCGAGGCGGCGCCTGGGGAATCTACGAGACCTTCCCGACGAAAAACGGGGAAAAGCTGTTCATCGGGATCGCCTCCGACAACCACTGGCGGACCTTCTGCCGGGATTTCGGCCGGCCGGACCTGTTCGCCGACACGCGCTTCACCAGCAATGCCGACCGGGTCGCCAATCGCCCCGCGCTGCGCGAATCCATCGCCGCCATTGCACTTGGGTACGACATCGCCACGCTCGAACGCATGATGGACGCGGCGAACATCCCGTTCTCGCCGGTGCGCACGCCATCGGATCTGTTCGACGATCCGCAGATGAACGCGCATGGCCGGATGCTGCCGATCCGCATGCCGCGCGGCAACGTGGCGAAGCTGCCGACCACGCCGATCTGCTTTGACGACGAAGCGCCCGGGTTGCGCCGCCAGCCCCCGGCGGCGGGTGAGCATACCCAGGAGGTGCTGCACGCCCTGGGCTACACAAAAGAGCAGATCGCGGCGTTGCGCGCCGGCGGTGCGGTGAGCTGACGCGGGCCGGCGACTGCGTGCGGCGGTTAGCGGCGGCGGTGTGTTGCGGGCGAGCGCGCCACCGCGACCGGTGCCGACCATGCCTGCCCGTGGGTTACCGGCTTTTCCGGCCGCGGCTCTGGTTCCGGTCGGCATCGGCTGCACCGGGGACGGCGCTCGCCGCCCCAGCTACCGCCCGATAATTCTTCGGGCGATCACCATGCGGTGGACTTCCGACGGGCCCTCATAGACCCGCATCGTGCGCACCTTTTGCATCATCAACTGCAGCGGCAGCTCCTTCGCGACGCCCATCGCGCCGAAGGTCTGCATGGCATGGTCGATCGTCTCGGTGGCCATTTCGGTGCCGTACAGCTTTACCATCGAGGCCTCGGTGCGCACGTCCTTGCCGGCATCCGCCTTGGTCGCCGCGTCGTAAACCATCAGTCGGCAGGCATGGATTTTCATCGCTGCCTCGGCGATCCACCACTGGATGGCCTGCCGGTCCGCCAATCGCGCGCCGAAGGTGACGCGCTGTTTCGCGTGTTCCACCATCATGTCCAGCGCGCGCCGCGTCATGCCGATGCACCAGGCGCCGATCTGGACGCGCCGCACCGTCAGGCGCAATTGCATCGGTGCGAAGCCCTTGCCGATCTGGCCGAGCACCTGCGTCTCCGGGATGCGGCAATCCTCGAACACCAGTTCGTAGGTGCGCTGGCCGCCGAGCATGGGAATCTCGCGCTCGATGATGAAGCCCTTGGTGCCGCGTTCGACGATGAATGCGGTGACGCCCTCATGCCGCTTGCCGTCGCCGGTGCGCGCCATGACGATGACGAAATCGGCTTGCGGCACACGGCTGACCCATATTTTCCTCCCGTTGATCACCCAGTCGCCGCCGTCCTTGACGGCGCGGGTGGTCATGCCGGCCGGATCGGCGCCGGCGCCTGGCTCGGAAATCGCGATCGCCGATTGCGCCTCGCCGCGCGCATATGGTTCCAGGTATTTGCGGCGCTGCTCGGCGTTGGCGACGGCGGTCAGCATGTGCAGGTTGGGGCTGTCCGGCGGGAAAATGAACGGCGTGCAGGTGCGGCCTTGTTCTTCATAGACTCCCACCAGCGCGACGGTCGGCAGGTTGGCGCCGCCGAATTCCTCCGGCACGTCGAGGCCCCACAGCCCGAGTTCGCGGCACTTCTCGAGCAGGGGCTTTTCTTCGTCCTCGGTGAGGGCGGATTTCTGGCCGGATGTTTCGCGCGCGAGCACCGCCTTTTCCAACGGCATCAGGTCTCGATCGACGAACTTCGCCACCAGGTCCTGCAGCATACGGTGCTCTTCGGAGAGTTCGAACATGGTCCATTCCGTTCTGCGAATGCGATTGGCCGCTATGACTCCCCCTCCCCCAACCTTGAGCCGCTTCGCGGCTCAAGGTTGGGGGAGGGGGAGCATTCGTGCGTCAGTCCTTCAGCGTGACCAGGGCGTCGGCGATGGTCAGCCCCGATCCGTCGGCATGCAGGATCACCGGATTGAATTCCATTTCGGCGATCCGGTCGGCATGGGCCAGCGCCGCTTCCGACAGACGCGCGATCAGCGAGGCGACCGGCGCCAGGTCGATCGGCCTGCTGCCGCGGAACCCGGTGAGCAGCGGCGCGGAGCGCAGCGAGCGAAGCATCCGTTCCGCCTCCGCCACATCGACGGGCGCCGGGCCATGCGCCACGTCGCCGAACAATTCCACCGTGACGCCGCCGAATCCCACCATCATGATAGGCCCGAACGTCGCATCGTTCACCATGCCGATCACCAGTTCGTGCCCCTTCGGCGCCATCTTCTGCACCGCCACGCCGTCGATGCGTGCTTCCGGCTTGTGCACCAGCACGTCGCGCATCATCGCATCGTAAGCGGAACGGACCGTAGCGGCATCGGCCAGACCGAGGCGAACGCCGCCGGCTTCCGTCTTGTGCGGCAGGTCGGGCGACTGGATTTTCAGCGCCACCGGAAAGCCCAGTGCCATGGCGGCATCCACCGCCTCCGCCGCGGTGGTCGCCAGCATCTCACGCGATGACGGCAGGAACGGCGCCAGTGCGTGTTTGGCGGCGTGCTCCGGCAGCACGCGCGGCAGCCCGGGCGGGATCGGCGTGACGTCGGCGGGCGCGGGGAAGGCGGGTATCGGTCGCGCCAACCCCTCGGCATATCCGGCAAGCTTGCCCATCGCCACGCCGACATTGCGCAGGTCGCTGTGCACGAACAGTCCGCAGCCGGCGGCCTTCTCGCGCCCGAATGCGCTGGGCAGCGTATAGGTCCACACCGTCATCGGCTTGGCGCAGCGCGCCGCCACGGCGCGCACGCGCTCGGCGTCGAGCGAGACGCGCGTTTCGCTGGTCAGCGACGTGATCAGCACCAGCATGTCGATCTCGTCGCTCTCGGCCAGGTACTCCATTGCCGTCATCGTCGCCGGACCGGTCTGCGAACCTTGCGCGGTAACATCGACCGGGTTACCCGATGCGCCGTACGACGGCATCAGCGGCCGCAGCGCAGCCTGGGTCGCGGCCGACAACGCGGGAACCGCCAGTCCGTGCGCCGACAGCATGTCCGCCATCCACACGCCGCCGCCGCCGGATGGCGTAACGATCCCCACCCGGCGGCCTTTCGGCAGTGGACAGGTCAGCACCATGCCGGCGATCGCCACGGCTTCGTCGGCATCCTCGGCCTCGATCACGCCGTAACGTTCGAACACGGCGCGATAGGCGGTGTACGACCCGGACAGCGACGCGGTGTGCGACGCGGAGGCGCGGCTGCCCGCGCTCGAGCGCCCGACCTTGATCGCGATCACCGGCTTGCCGAGCTGGCGCGCCTTGGCCAACGCCGCGACGAAGCTGGGGCCGTTGCGCACCGCCTCGCAGAACAGCATGACGGCGTGCGTGTGCGCGTCCTCGACCATGTAGTCGAGGAAATCGCCCATGTTGAGATCGGCCTCGTTGCCCGTGGAGATCACATAGGAAAACCCGATCCCTGCCGCCTGGCCGCGATTGAACAGCGCGAAGCCGATGCCGCCGGATTGCGCGATCACGCCGATGCGCCGTTCGGAAACCAGAACGCGGCCCGCGTCCTCCTGCATTTCAACGGTCGGGCTGAACGTGGTCGCGACCTTGCCCAGCGCGTTGAAATAGCCCTCGCAGTTCGGGCCGCAGGCACGGATGCCGGTGCGTTGGGTCACCTCCACCAGCGCCGCCTGCATGTCGCCCGCCGTGCCGCCTTCCTCGGCGAAGCCCGAGCTGATGATCAGCGCGTTTTTCACGCCCGACTTGGCGCACTCCTCCAGTGCGGGGGCAACGCCGGCGGCGGGAATCGCCACCAGGGCGAGATCGACCGGAGCGCCAACCGCGGCGATCGACTTGTAGCAAGGCAGGCCGTCGATTTCCTGATAGCTCGGATTGATCGGCAGGATGCGCCCGGGAAAGCCGTTCTCGCGCAACTGGTGCAGCAGCCGGCCGCGGATGCGGTGTGTGTCGGGCGAAGCACCCAGCACCGCGATCGATTGCGGCCAGAAGAAGCTTTGCAGCGGGTGTTCGGTCATTTGCGCGGCCCCGTCGGAATGTCACGCCACGGGATTCCCTTGTCCGCCCGCGGGTCCTGCGGCAGCCCGAGCACGCGCTCGGCGATGATGTTCTTCATGATTTCGTCGGTGCCGCCGGCCAGGCGCAACGCCGGCGAATACAGCAACGCCTCCTCGAAAATTCCCGCGACCGGCATGTCGCCGCCCATCGCCGGTCCCGCCATGCCGATCATGTCCAACCCGTACGACAGGATGTCCTGCAGCTTGTTCGCCGCCACCACCTTGATGATGGACGATTCCGGTCCCGGCGTCTGGCCGCGGGACAGCGCCGTCATGGTGCGGAACCTGGTGAACCGCAGCGCCTGCGAGCGGGTATAGTACTCCGCCAGCTTCTCCTGCACCGCCGCGTTGTCGATCGCCGGCCCGTCCTCCAACGCGACTTGCTCCGCCAGCGCGAACAGCTCGTTGAAATCGGGGCCGGGCGCGTCGCGCATGCCGTGCCGTTCGTTCATCAGCGTGGTCAGAGCAACCTTCCATCCGGCACCGACCGGACCGACGCGCCGGCTGTCCGGAATGCGCACATCGGTGAAGAACACCTCGTTGAAATGCGCCGAGCCGGAGATCTGCCGGATCGGCCGTATCTCGATTCCCGGCGTCTTCATGTCGAGAATGAAGAAGCTCAGCCCCGCGTGCTTTTGCGCGTTGGGATCGGACCGCGCCACCAGGATGCCGAAATCGCTATAATGCGCGCCGGAGGTCCAGATCTTCTGCCCGTTCACCACCCAGTCGTCGCCGTCGCGCTCGGCCCGCGTGCGGAGCGCCGCGAGGTCCGATCCGCCGCCCGGCTCGGAGAACAACTGGCACCACACCAGATCGGCGCGCATCGTCGGCCGGACGAAACGGTCGCGGTGCTCCGGCGTGCCCCAGGTGCAGATGGTCGGCATCGCAAGCTGGATGCCGATGCCGAAGATGCCGGTCAGCACATCGTATTTCGCCTCTTCCTGATTGTAGATCACGTTCTGGATCTGCGTGCCGCCGCGGCCGCCCCACTCCTTCGGCCAATGGATGCCGACAAACCCCGCTTCGTACTTGCGGCGCTGGAACGACTTGGCGCGTTCCATCGCCCCCGGCGCGTCCTGGCCGCGGCGATAGCCTTCCACCTCGCCCTGCTTGCGACGCTGCGCATTGGCATCGAGAAACGCGCGCGCCTCGGTGCGAAACGCGGCCTCTTCCGGCGTGTCTTCGAAATCCATTTGTCTCTCCTCCCTCAGGCCGCTTCCGCCGACGTCGCCGGTGTGTTGCGTTCGCGCAAGGCGCCGATCAGCCGCTGTTTCCATTCGCGGGCACCGCCCAGCGCCAGCGCCAGCAGCCTGGCGCGGCGATAATAGAACTGGCAGTCCATTTGCCAGGTAAATCCCATGCCGCCATGCGTCTGGATATTTTCTTTGGTTGCCAGCCAGTCGGCCTCGCACGCGGCAATGCGCGCCACCGACGCGGCGATCGGCAGCTCGGCGGAGTCGGCGTGCAGCGCCCAGGCGCCGTAATATGCGTTGGAGCGCGCCAGCTCGACCGCGATATAGATGTCCGCCAGCTTGTGCTTGATCGCCTGGAACGAACCGATCGGCCGGCCGAACGCATACCGCTCCTTCGCATACCCCGTCGCCATCTCCAGCGCCGCCTGCGCGTTTCCCACTTGCTCGAACGCCATCGGCACCGCGGCATGGTCGAACAGCCGCCGCACCGCATCGGCACTGTCGGCGCCGGGCAAAGCCTCAGCCGGAGCCTGCGCAAACGCGATGCGGGCATGCGAGCGCGTGGGATCGATCGTGGCAATCTGCTCGCGCGTCACGCCGGCCGCGGCCAGATCGACCACGTGCAGCCATGCACCGGCCGGGCCGCCATGCACGCCGACCACGGCGAAATCGGCAACGTCGCCATCGGGCACCGCGAGTTTTTCCCCCGTCAGCTTGCCGTCGGTCACCGACGCGGCAAGCCGTGTCGGATTGGCAGGCCCGGGCCGTTCCGCAAAGGCAAAGGTGCCGATCAGCTCGCCGGCGGCAAGCTTCGGCAAATAGTGCTGCTTCTGCGCCGGAGAACCGAACAGCAGGATGGCCTCGGTGGCGAGATACACCGACGACGACCACGGCACCGGCGCAACGGCGCGGCCCATTTCCTCGGCCAGCACGCACACCGCGAGGTGCCCGAGGCCGGCGCCGCCGAATTCCTCCGGGATGGCGGCGCCGAGCCAGCCCATCGCGCCGATCGCCTGCCACAGCGCGCGGTCGTACGGCTCCGGCCCTTCCAGGATGCGGCGCGGCACCGCCGGCGGGCAGCGGTCGCCGAGGAAGCGCCGCGCCTCGTCGCGCAACTGCTTCAGCTCGTCGGAAAAATCGAAGTTCATGTGGTCGTTCCCTCTTGGCGCCTTAACGCAATGGGTGAGCCTATCGCGGGGATGTGGGGGATGGCCATATCGCCGGTAGCTTCCGCGGGCCCGTGGCTTCCGATAGACTGCCGGAATCCGGATGTCCCGGAGGACGGGACCATGTCGAACAGCCTTTACGAGCAGGATTTCTACGCCTGGGCCAATCAGCAGGCAGCATTGCTGCGGGCGGGGAAACTCGACAGCGCCGACGTTGCAAACATCGCCGAAGAGATCGAGAGCATGGGGCGGAGCGAGAAGCGCGAGTTGGTCAACCGCCTGGCGGTGCTGCTGCTGCACTTGTCGAAATGGCGATTTCAGCCAGCATTTCAGAGCGCCAGTTGGCGGTCGGGCATCGAGGAACAGCGCCTTCGGCTGGGGGACCACTTGAAGGACAACCCCAGCCTGAAGGCGCAAATAAATTCGGCGGTAGATAACGCCTACCGCCTCGCGAGGGTTGATGCGGAACGTGAAACCGGTCTTGCGCGCACGACCTTTCCGCAGACCTGTCCGTTCACCTTCGATCAGGCGATAGCCGAAGACTTCCGGCCGGACTGAACGCGGCGTCAGAGCCCGTCGTAACCCCGCCAGGAGCGCCTTTACCGCGCGGTTGAATGCCGTCGGCTGGTGCAGCTTCGCGGCGTCCCTGCGTCCGCGATCGTCACCTTCGCCGCGCCGTGGCCATGGCTCGGCAGGATCGCCGGGGCCTGGCCGTGCCCCTCATGGCAGAGGCCACGCCGTCGCGCCCGCACAGCGGCAGGTGCGTTGCCTCCGGGGTGGACCCTCTCCCGCAATCTTGTGAGGGAGCGTAGGCTGCCACGCAGTGCACGCGAACAAAAGGGCAGGGAACCGCCATGCAAGCCAGCTTCGACCACATCGCCGTCAGCCGGTCCGGCATTATCGCCACCATCGAGGTCCGGCGCGGGCCGAACAATTTCATCGATACCGACATGGTGGCGGAGATCGCCGACGCGCTGGAAGAGTACGACCGCACACCGGAGGTGCGCGCCATCGTGCTGTGCTCCGAGGGCAAGCATTTCTGCGCCGGTGCCGATTTCTCCAGCCGCGGCCCCGACGGCGTGGGAACCGGAACCAAGCGTGGCCGCCATCTCTACAAGGAGGCGCAGCGTCTGTGGCGCACCGGCAAGCCGATCGTCGCCGCGGTGCACGGCTCCGCCATCGGTGCCGGTGTGGGGCTGGCGGTGATGGCGGATTTTCGCGTCACCTGCCCGGAGGCGCGGTTCTCGGTGAATTTCACCCGGCTGGGCTTCCATCCCGGCTTTGGCATGACCGCCTCGCTGCCGCGCCTGATCGGCATGCAGAAGGCGGCGTGGCTGATGTACAGCGCGCGGCGCATCACCGGCGAGGAGGCCACGGCGCTGGGCCTGGCGGATTACTGCGTGCCGCAGGACCAGGTGCGCGCCAGGGCGGCGGAAGTCGCCACCGAGATCGCGCAATCCGGGCCGCTGGCCATCGTCTCCACCCGCGAAACCTTGCGTCGCGGCCTGGCGGATGCGGTCGCGGCGGCCACCGAGCGCGAATACGAAGAGCAGAACTGGCTGCGCGGCACGGACGATTTTCGCGAGGGCGTGAAGGCGATGGCCGAGCGTCGGTTGCCGGACTTCAAGGCGCGGTAGCCGGACCTGTATCGCGCGCATGACGGCGGGCTTTCACCCGACCTGCGCTGCCGTTAAGCGGGGCTTAAGAACTGATCGGTAGGAGGGAGGCCGCGCCCTCCGTCCGATCGATCGCACCCGGGACACGAGGGCCGTCGTCCGACGGAGGTCCTCGTGAGCGATACGCAACGGCTGCCGGGCGGTGGCGCGGCGCTGAGTGGTGCCCGGCTGATCGGCGCGCTGGCCGATCTGGCCGACACGCTGGTTTGGCGCGTCCTGTCGCTGGCGCAGTCGTTGCGCGGGCGTCACCCGGTGGCCGCCGGATTGTTGCGGCGAGCCGTGCTGATCGTCTGGTGGAGCTGCACGCTGCAACTGCACCGGCAACTCCCCCTGTGGCTGCGCGCCCGCCGCCTGCGCCGCGTCGCACCGACATGCGCCGCGCCCGTGCTGATCGGCGCTGTTGATCCCGCTGCCGTCATCATTCCGGGCAGCGACGATCCGGTCGTCTCGGTCATCATCCCTACCTATGGCCAGACTGATTTCACCCTGCGTTGCCTGGCCTCGATCGCCGCCCATCCTCCGGCTGTGCCGTTCGAGGTGATTGTCGTGGACGATGCGTTCCCCGGCGATGAGGTGGCGGACTTGTTGCAGGTGCGCGGCATTCGCCTGCGGCGCAACGCCGCCAATCTCGGTTTCCTGCGGTCGTGCAACGCAGCGGCGGCCGCGGCGCGGGGGGAATTCCTGCTGTTCCTCAACAACGACACGCAGGTGCTGCCCGGCTGGGCCGATGCGATGCTGGCGCTGTTCCGCGCGCGGGATGATGTGGGCGCGGTCGGCTCGAAGCTGATCTATCCGGACGGGCGGCTGCAGGAGGCGGGCGGCATCATCTGGGCGGACGGATCGGGCTGGAATTTCGGTCGCCACGATGACGCGCGCAGGCCGATGTACAACTATGTGCGGGAGGTGGACTATTGCTCGGGAGCGTCGCTGATGCTGCGCCGGGCGGTGTTCCGGCAGCTCGGCGGCTTCGACGCACGGTACGCGCCGGCCTATTTCGAGGACACCGATCTCTCGTTCCGCTTGCGTGCCATCGGGCTGAAGACGCTGTATCAGCCGCGCTCGGTCGTGGTGCATTACGAGGGCGTGTCGCACGGCCGCGACCTGGCGGTGGGCATCAAGTCCTGCCAGGCGGTGAACCGACGGATTTTTGTCGCGACCTGGGCGGCGGACCTCGCACACACCCATTATGCCAACGGCACGCACGTGCTGCGCGCGCGCGAACGGGCGCGGCATCGCCAGGTCGTGCTGGTGGTGGATCACCAGGTGCCGGAACCTGACCGCGACGCCGGTTCGCGCACCATGCTGTGCGTGATGCGCGCACTGCTGGCCGAAGGCATGGTGGTGAAGTTCTGGCCGCACAACGCGATGTACAAGCCGGGCTACGTCGAGGCGCTGCAGGACCGCGGTGTCGAAGTGTTGCACGGCCCGGATCAGTCGCCACTCGCCGCCTGGATGCGCGAATTCGGCGCCGAACTGGACCTGGTGCTGCTGAGCCGGCCGGACGTGGCCGAGGCGTGCCTGCCCGTGGTGCGGGCGCACAGCCGGGCGCGCGTGCTGTACTATGGCCACGACCTGCATTTCGGCCGGATGCGGATGCAAGGCACGCTGCTGCGGGACGAACACCTGCTGCATGCGGCCGACCGCATGGAAGAGCGGGAACGCGCGATTTGGCGCGGCGCCGACGCGACGCTGTATCCTTCGGAAGAAGAGACGGCTTCGGTCCGGGTGATGGAACCTGGCGTAACGGCGCACGCGATGCTGCCGTATTGTTTCGAAACCTTCGGCGTGGAGCGGCCGGCGCCGGCCGGGCGGAATATCATCTTCGTCGGCGGCTTCGGCCATCCGCCGAACGAGGACGCCGCCTGCTGGTTTGTCAACAACGTGCTGCCGCGGGTACGCGCCCGCGTGCCCGATGCGACCTTGTCCATCGGCGGCTCGAATCCGACGCCGCGCATCCGCGCGCTGGCCGGGGACGCGACGCGCGTTCACGCCGACGTGTCCGACGACGTGCTGCATGCGCTTTACGGCGCGGCGCGGGTCGCGGTGGTGCCGCTGCGCTGTGGTGCCGGCGTGAAGCTGAAGGTGGTGGAGGCCCTGAAAGAAGGTGTGCCAGTGGTCACTACGCCGGTGGGTGCGCAAGGGCTGCCGGGCATCGCGGATGTCGCTTGCGTGTGTGGCGATGCGGCGTCGTTCGCCGACGCGGTGCTGACGCTGCTGCTGGACGATGCGTTGTGGCAGCAGCGCTGTGCCGTGCAGATCGGCTATGCCCGGGCGCGGTTCGGCGAGGCAGCGCTGCGCCAGTCGATGATGCGGGCGGTGGGTCCGCCGGCAGTCCCGCACTCGCCGCGAAGTGCCGCAACGTCGCGCATCCCATCCACGCGCAAGTCGGTGGGAGCGCTTTGACCGGGCCCTGCGCTGCATCCACCACCAGCGGCCGGCATTGGCTCGCATGCGCACGGCACCGCGGGCAGGTTCTCGCCACCGCGCGACCTGCCGCTACGGCGGCTCGCTGCCGATCGGGCATGCGGGCCCGGCGCCGCTGGACGGCGCGCGCAAGTCCGTTGCGCTGTTGTGCGAGGCGACCTGCAGATAATCCGCCAGACGGTCGTACCATTCCGTCTGCTGTGCCGGGGTGAAATGCGCGTTGGCCGCGCTCGGGCTGGGCACGACGAACACCTGCGTGCGACCGAGCAATACCGGTTGCGCTCCCAGCACGGGCCGGCGCGCGGTCCATCCAAGCGCGGCGGCGAACGGCCGGTAGCCCATCATGCCCTGGAAGCAGGCAACGCGCGGCCGGTAGCGCTCGAGTTTGGCGACCAGCGCCGCGGCACCCGCGGCAAATTCCGCGGACCCGAGTTCGGCGGCTTTCGCGGTCGGACGCTTGACCACGTCGGTGAAGCCGATGCCATGCGTCGGCAGAAGCCGATCGTGCATCGGTTCCAGCCGCTCGGCGCCGAGCGCCCGGCGGACGCCACTGCTCAGTGCCGAACGTGAAAAGCACGGCCAGAACCGGTTGGTCCCGCGCGCGAAATAGTGGCCTCGCGCCACTGAAAACAGTGACGGGTTGATACCGACGAATACCAACTCCAGCCCGTCGCGCAGCAGGTCCGGCAGCGTCTGTTCAGCGGAGTGGGACATAGGACAAGGCTCACGCGGCCACGTTGGGAGGGAAGAAGAATCACGCCGCTGCTTGCCCGGGGCGGCCGCCGTTGCAAAGCGCAGCTTGCTCGCGGCGCTGTGATCCTCGCAAGGCCGGCGCCCGGTCTATGGTGTTGGTGTGCGGTGGTCGCGGCGCAGTGGCGTGACCGCAAGCGAACTGGGTGTTAGGCCACAACCTGTCCCGCGGTCCCTCGCAACACAAGCTCGGGAGGGACGAACATGCTCATCCAAAGTCCTGTCGCATGGATCGGGGACCGGCTCGATCGTGCGTTCCATTCGGTCGGTTCGGCCAGCGACGAGGAATACTGGCACGAGGATCGGCATGCCGGCGTCCTGACGGTGCGCCGCATCGGCCTGGGCGACATCGGCCAGGTGCTCCGCAACGGCCTCGCGGATTTCGCCGCCAACCGCAGCGACGTCATTTTCCTGTGCATCATCTACCCGCTGGTCGGCCTGGTGCTGGCACGGCTCGCTTCCGGCTATGGCGTCGTGCCGCTGCTGTTTCCGCTCGCATCCGGCTTTGCTTTGGTCGGACCGTTCGCCGCGGTCGGACTGAACGAAATGAGCAGGCGGCGTGCGCAAGGCGCCGAGGTGAACTGGACCGACGCGTTCGGCGTGCTGCGCTCACCGTCGATCGGTGCGATCGCCGGGCTCGGCCTGCTGCTTGTTGCGGTCTTCCTGCTATGGCTGGTGAGCGCGCAGGCGATCTACGCGCTGACTCTCGGGCCGAAGCCACCGGTATCGGTCACCGCATTCGCCCATGACGTGTTCGCCACGGCGGCGGGCTGGACGATGATCGTGGTGGGGGTCGGCGTCGGGTTTCTGTTCGCCGTGGTCGCCCTGGCGATCAGCGTGGTGTCCTTCCCGCTGCTGCTGGACCGCGACGTGAAGATGGAGACGGCGATCTGGACATCGATCCAGGCGGTTGTTGCGAATCCCTTGCCGATGGCGGCATGGGGCCTGGTCGTCGCCGCCGGGCTGGTGATCGGATCGGTGCCGTGCTTGCTTGGGCTGGCGATCGTCATGCCGGTGCTGGGCCACGCGACCTGGCATCTGTATCGGCGTGTGGTGCGCTGAAATGCACCTCTCCCGCCCGCGGCGGGAGAGGCCGCCACCGAGCGGCGGGCGAGGGTGCGGCGTGCCGGCGCGATCGCGCTCACCCCCGGGGGCGCGCCGGCCGCGAACCTGCGAAATTCAGCACGGAGGACGGATTGCGCGCCACCAAGAGCCACGGAGACGATCAGATCGGTCTCCGCTTTCGCGGGGATGACGGGAGTCGTTGCTTGTCCACGACAAACCGCTCACCTATCTGTGGGCATCGCCGAACGACGGCGATCAAGATTGGCCCCAGCGACCGCTTCGGTCCGTCATCCCGCGACCCTGCTCCGGCCGGTGGCAGGCCGGCGGATGCGGGGCGTCCGGCATGAGCCGGTCCGCCTGGCACCCCGAGCGCCTGGCCGCGCGCCTGCCCTTCCTGCGCCGCCGCGTCCGGCTGACCGCCGCCACCCGCGCCTTCTTCACCGCCCATGGCTATACCGAGGTGGAAACCCCCTACGCCGTCCCCACCCCCGGCGAGGAGGTCCATCTGCGCGCCTTCCGCACCGAGCGCGAACACCCGGACGGCCGCCGCGAGACGCTGTGGCTGCACACCAGCCCGGAATTCGCCATGAAGAAGCTGCTGGTCGGTGGCGCAGGACCGATCTTCCAGCTCGCCCGGGTGTGGCGGAACGGCGAGGCCAGCGACCTGCACGCGCCCGAGTTCACCATGCTGGAGTGGTATCGCCCCGGCGCCGGCATGGCGTCGCTGATCGCCGAAACCGCGGCCTATCTGCGCGCCGTATTGTCCCCGGTGGTGACCTGCCGTGGCGTCACCACGGACCTGTCCCGCTGCGAGCGCCTCACCATGGCCGACGCGTTCGCGCGCTACGCCGGTGCCGACCTGCTGGCCAGCGCCGGCGACGCCCCGGCGCTGGCCGCTGCCGCCGGCACGCGGCTGCGCGACACCGAGACCTGGGAGGATTTGTTCTTCCGGCTGCTGCTGGAGCATGTCGAACCACGGATCGGCCGCGCGCATCCTACGTTCCTCACGCATTGGCCGGCCGCCCAGGCGGCGCTCGCCCGCCGCGATCCGGCCGATCCGCGCGTCGCCGAGCGCTTCGAGCTGTTCGTCTGCGGCATCGAGCTCGCCAACGCCTTCGTCGAGCTCACCGACCCGGCTGAGCAACGCGCGCGCTTCATGGAGGATCGCGCCCGGCGGCAGGCGATGGGTGGCGAGGACTGGGAGCTGGACGAGGATTTCCTCGCCGCCCTCGCTCACGGCATGCCGCCCGCCGCCGGGATCGCCCTGGGCTTCGACCGTCTGGCGATGATCGCGGCTGGTGCCGATCGCATCAGCCAGGTGCTGTGGGCCTGAACCGACGGCGCGGCCGTTATCGCGAAAATCCGCTGTTTGCGAGGCGCCGGCATTGCGAGTTAACCACCGGCCGGCGGCGGCCGACCCGCCCTGACTGAAACCGCGCAGGTCGCGGAAGAGAGCGAGGCTCCCCCTTCCCTTGCGGGGGGGGGAGATTGTTTCGTGCTACTGCCCTGGGTCACTCATCATGCGGGGACCAGCCGGAGCAGTCGATCGGACTGCCGTGTCAGGCTCTGCCAACGGGGATTTGCGGTCGGCACGAATCAGTGCGGCGGGGCCAGCCATGCTCTGGCCCCGGTCGTTCAGGCATAGCAGACATGGTGCGCCCGGATCGCGGGCGGC
>DATLQW010000226.1:0-3500 GCA_035535035.1 Acetobacteraceae bacterium | reverse complement strand
CCTCAGTGAGGCACTGCGGTACTTCCTCAAAGGGGGGCAGCTGCGGCGGCCAATCCACCTCAACCCGGCCTGAAGGCCAACCTTGGGTTGCGGGCCATCGGGGCTGACAGGCTCAACAGTGGTTCAACTGCCGGATTTAGGATGACTGGATATGTCAGAGATACGCACACGCGCCACGGACGTGGCGAGGCTCGCCCGATGGATTGGCCTGGTGGATTGGTTCGGTGGATTGACCCGGTGGATTGACCCGGTGGATCGGCCCGGTGGATTGGTTCGTGCGGCGGCCCGGGCAGATTGGGCGGTTTCCACAGGTACTGCCGGTGCCGCCGGAGCGAGCGGTTCAGAGCTCGACCGCACGATCAATGACGGGCGGCACTAGTACATCGATTCCATGAAGGCGCTCATATCGATGAGTTCTCACCGGGAGTCGCACCGCCGGCTTCAGGCAGAACCCCATAGGAGTCGCTCCATGGAAACGCTGTACTAGAACCCGAACGTTGCCCGCTGGCCGCTGCCTTGCCGCAGGTCGCGGAAGCGGGCCAGCGCCAGCAGGGGAAAATACCGCCGATATCCGTGATAGCGCAGGTAGAACACGCGCGGGAACCCGACCGCGGTGTATGGGTGCTCGGACCACTCGCCATCGGCGCGCTGGGTCCGCACCAGGTGCGCCACTCCGCGTGCCACCGCCGGATGGTCCGCCGCGCCGGCGGCCATCAGCCCGAGCACGGCCCATGCGGTCTGGCTCGGCGTGCTCTCCGTGTATCGGCCGTGCGGGGCGTTGCCGTAGCTTTCCGCGTCCTCGCCCCAACCGCCGTCTTCGCGCTGCATCGACGTCAGCCAGTCCACCGCGCGCCGCACCATCGGATCGTCTTGCGGCACGCCGGCGGCATTCAACGCGCACAGCACCGACCACGTCCCGTAGATGTAGTTCGTCCCCCACCGGCCAAACCAGCTTCCCTCCGGTTCCTGCGCGCGCCGCAGGAAGCCGAGCGCGCGGGACAGCACGTCGTGCCCCGGCGGCATACCAATCTGCGCCAGAAAGGCGACGCAGCGCGCGGTCACGTCGGCGGTCGGCGGATCGAGCAACGCGCCGTGGTCGGCGAACGGGATATGGTTGAGGTAGAGATGAGTGTTCTCCGGCTCGAAGGCGCCCCAGCCGCCATCGGAGGACTGCATGCCGATGATCCATTCCCGGGCCCGGTCGATCGCCGGGGCGAAGGCGTCGTGCCCGTTGCGGTGCAGCAACATGCCCACCACGGCGGTGTCGTCCACGTCCGGGTAGTGCGGGTTGGCGTATTGGAAGGCCCAGCCGCCGGGACGTAGCCCGCGGCGGCGCACCGACCAGTCGCCCACCACATCCAGAACTTGGCGCTCGGCCAGCCACGCGCAGGCGGCGTTGGTGTCCGCGCCTGCCTCGGCCATGGCGTGGCCGGCCAGGCTGGTGTCCCACACCGGCGACAGGCAGGGCTGGCAATAGGCGCGGTCCGGCTGCTCCACCAGCAGCTTGCGCACCGCGCGCCATGCGGTGGCGGCGTCCTCGTGGCCGGACGGGTAGCCGAGCGTGTCGAACATCATCACGCTGTTGGCGATGGCCGGATAGATGCCGCCCAACCCGTCGTCGCCGTTCAGGTGCTCGGTGACGAAGGCTATGGCCTTGCGGATGGCGCTGTCGCGGCCGCGGCGGGGGAACCAGGGCTGGGCGACGCGCAGGAGGGAATCGGCGCCCTTGAAGAACCGGCCCCAGGCGGAGCGGTACGGCCCGCGGATCCAGTCGCGCACCTGTTCCGGGGGGGTGCGGAACAACTCCGGCACATGCACGCCGCGCGGATTGCGCGCGATCGGCCGCAGCGCCATCAGCACCAGCAGCGGCACGATGACGGTGCGCGACCAGTACGACACCTTGGAGAGGTGGAACGGGAACCACAGCGGCAGGTGCATGATCTCGAGCGGCATCACCGGCACGGCGCGCCACGGCACCTGGCCGAACAGCGCGAGTTGCGCGCGGGTGAAGACGTTGCTGCGTTCCGCCCCGCCGGCATGCAGGATCGCGGCGCGGGCGCGGGCCATGTGCGGGGCGTCCGGGTCGTCGCCGATCGCCTTCAGCGCGTAATACGCCTTCACGCTGGCCGACAGGTTGAAGGCGCCGGCGTGGAACAGCGGCCAGCCGCCATGCTCCTTGTCCTGGATCGCGCGCAGATAGACGCCGATTTTGGTTTGCAAAGGGGCGTCGATGCGGGCCAGAAAATGCTCCAGCAGGACGTATTCGGCGGGGATGGTGGCGTCGGCCTCCAGCTCGAACAGCCAGTGGCCGTCCGGGTGTTGGAGACGCGCTAGGGCGTCGGCGGCGCGGCGCAGCGCGTCGGCCAGCGCGTTGTCGGCCAGGGGTTGAGGGCTGAGGGTATCGGGCATGCCTGGGTCACGTAGGGGGAATGTCTCGGCCGGCGCGTTGGCCGGACCTGATGGCAGCTTCGCTGGCGGCGGGCAATCCGCGGCGGTTCGGCCGCCGGATGGGTGGTGCTTCATGGCGGATGGCGGGCGTCGAGATCGAGGAAGTGTCCGCTCGGGCAATGATCACGTTGGGCTTGCAAGGATTTGCGATGCTGGCGCTCATGCGGCGGACTGCGCTCACGCGCGGCGTCGCGCGGCACGAGATGGTGAGTCCGTCAGATTGGCGATTTTGGGACCATGCGCACGCACCAGCGGCACAACCGGCGGTCACTGGTGTGATCGAATAGACCATCGGTGGCTCCTCCACCGAATTCTCCGGGCCAAACGGTGCCGACGGTGGAGGAGGTGTTCCAGATGCCGGTGGCGGTGCCGCGGTCGCGCGCCGCGGACCCGACCGCCCTGCGCGGGGATCGTGCGAGGCGACGGCCGCGCTATCGCCGCGCGCCGCTATCCATGCGACGCTGCGACGGAGCGGCGTTCCGCGGGAGGATCGGTCCATGCAAGAATTCGCGGCGTCGGCCGCCATGGGGCGGCGCGTGCGCGGGCGCGCCCTGGTGGCGAAGGACGGGTTCTCCGCCCGCTACGACCTGGACCGCCAGAGGGGCATTTTTTCTCGGCCGGAGCACAAGCTGGCCGGGCAATCCTATGTCGATCGCGTCCTGGTGCTGGATGCGGCCAAGGGCGGCGTGGCGACGGCGTGGATGCTGCACGAGATGCACGCTCGTGGCGTGATGCCGGCGGCGCTGGTACTGAACTCGGTGAACCCAATCATGGTGCAGGGTGCCGCACTGGCGGATTTCACGATGATCTCGGGGTTCGGCGTGGACATCACGCACGCGGTGCCGGACGGCGCGCTGGTGGAGGTGGATCCGGAGAGCGATCCGCCTTGTCTGAGGGTCCTGGCGGAGGGCTGACCCTAAATCCGGCAGTTCACTGATTGCCACCGCCAGCCAAACCGGCAGAGTCCGCCGCCATGAGCACAGAACAGCAGGGTCTGGTGGTTCACCCGGAGGGTGAGCAACCGCAGGTTGAGCCATGGTCGGCCATCGCGG
>DATLQW010000225.1:0-38041 GCA_035535035.1 Acetobacteraceae bacterium | reverse complement strand
CCTCAGTGAGGCACTGCGGTACTTCCTCAAAGGGGGGCAGCTGCGGCGGCCAATCCACCTCAACCCGGCCTGAAGGCCAACCTTGGGTTGCGGGCCATCGGGGCTGACAGGCTCAACAGTGGTTCAACTGCCGGATTTAGGGTCAATCGAATCGCGCCGCCGCACTGGTCAGGCTCCGCCGACTGGTCCACCACCGCAGCTTGTGAAAGGAAGCCTTGCATATGGGCGCGCATCCCATGCTATATTAAAGGCAGCCTTTCATATGGAGGCTTGGCCCAGCCATGTTAAAGGAAACGCACACACCGTCCCTGCCGCCGACCGGCCGGGCCGGGGCCTATCGGCGCCAGCCCCAGGGGTATCGCGCCTTCATCCCCGCCCCCCTGCCGCCCGAGCCGCCCGTCCGCATCGAGGGCCGGTTGCAGGCCCTGCTCTCCCGCGCCGATCTCGCGCTGGGCCGGCTCGCCGGATCGATCGCGACGCTGCCCAACCCGGACCTGTTCATCCTGATGTATGTCCGCAAGGAAGCGGTGCTGTCGAGCCAGATCGAGGGCACCCAGAGCTCACTGCAGGACCTGCTCGCCGCCGAGGCCCGCGTCTTCAACCCCCAACAACCGCATGACGTGGCCGAGGTGCTGAACTACGTCGCCGCCATGAATCACGGATTGGCGCGGCTGGCCTCGTTGCCCGTCTCGGTTCGGTTCATCCGGGAGATCCATGCCAAGTTGCTGGAAGGGGTGCGGGGCTCGCATCTGACGCCGGGTGAGCAGCGCACCAGCCAGAACTGGATCGGTCCCGCCGGCTGCACGCTGAATGAGGCGACCTTCGTCCCGCCGCCGCCCGACGTACTGCCGGACGCGCTCGGTGTCCTGGAAAGCTTTCTGCACGCCGAAGACGCCCTGCCACTGCTGATCAAGATCGGCCTCGCGCATGCGCAGTTCGAGACGATCCATCCCTTCCTCGATGGCAACGGCCGCGTCGGCCGCCTGCTCATCACCTTCCTGCTCTGCGAGAAGCAAGTGCTGGAAAAGCCGGTGCTGTATTTATCGTACTATTTCAAACGCCATCGGCAAAATTATTACGATCGTCTCCAGGCGATACGGGATAAGGGTGCATTCGAGGAATGGCTCGAATTCTTCCTGACCGGTGTGCTTGAGGTGAGCCTGGAAGCGAGCGTCACCGCACGGCGCGTTCTCGCCCTTCGCGAGCAGCATCGCGACCTGATTGCCAGCCGATTGGGCCGAGCAGCGGGCAACGGACACCGTACGCTGGAGTATCTGTTCGAACATCCGATCGTCTCGGTGAAAGAGGTGCGCGAACTGATCGGCACCACTTATCCAGCCGCAAACGAACTCGTCGGGCGGCTGGCGAAGATCGGCATCATCACCGAAGTGACTGGCCAGGCGCGCAACCGCCGGTTCCGCTACGACGCCTATATCAGCCTGTTCGCGGATGAACCGCCACCGGAGGAAGACCAGTGATCGCGGAGCTGAAAACAGCGCATGTTCAAGCGGGACAAGCACGGATCGGCAAGCTCATCCCCGAGTCGCCTACGGATACCACTCCGCGATCCACCGCCCCTGTCAGAACACCGTCCCCTGACCGCCTCGCCATACGCGCCAGCGCGCTCGAACCAGCCGACGCGTCGACTTCCTTCGCTTGAACGGCCGATGATGCGCCGCGCGTCCGAAATGCGTGCCGCGATGTCGGGCGCGATCCTCGCGAGATGGCTCACCGCCTCGCCGATGGTCACGAATTCGCGTTCAACACCGGCATGCAACAGGCGCTTCGCGAGGCAGCCATCGAAATCACAGCCTTGCACATAGCCATGTATCGAGTCGGCCGCGTCGCGCATGTCGCACAGAAATGTGCGAGCATCACGCTGCATAAAGCAGCTCTTTGGAACGCTCGATGTCAGCCCGCAGGAAGGGGTTGCGCACGGCCCCCGACATGACGAGATCGACCGGCCTGGCGAACAAAGCGGCCAGTTCCTCTGACAGGTCGAAGTAATCGCTGAAGGTCGGCGGGGCTTCTGGCTCGTAAGTGACAAGCAGGTCGATGTCTGAGCGCCGCGTATCGAAATCGGTGCCACGCGCCGCGGAGCCAAACAGCTCCAGACGCTCGACGTGGTAGCGGCGGCACAACTCCGCAATCTCGGCTCGGTGTGCGTCGATCAGCGGCAGCCCGAGCGCGGTCCTTCGCGGAGGGGTATCGGAGCGCGGGCGGCGGTGTGGTCCTATTCCAACACAATGCTCGATGCCGGTGGCATGGCTTGCCGATCCCCCCCTCCACGCCCCAATGTCGTGGATCGCGGCAATCGGTCGAAGCCGTACCCTGGCACTTTCCATCAAGCGGCCCACCCGGCGCGGCGACCACCGTCGATTTCGTCATCCCGGCTTTTCGTCAGACACGGTCCGCAGCGTCTTCCAGAAGAACACCGTGTCGCCCGGCGTGCCGTCGGCATTCAACGCGTAGTCCGGAATGCGCCCGGCCTCCTGCCAGCCCATCGTGCGATACAGGCGCTCGGCCGCATCGCCGACACGCGTATCCAGCGTGAGCAGGGAACGGCCGGCGCGCGTGGCTTCCAGTTCCGCGCGTTGCATCAGAGCGCGCGCCAGGCCGTGCCGGCGCGCGTCGGGATGCACCAACAGTTTCCGCACTTCGGCACGGTGCGGTTGGTTGGGCGGCGTTCCGATATGCAGCGTGACTGTGCCGGCCAGCACGCCGTCCGCCCAGCCGCACAGCAATACTTGCCTGCCGGCGGCGATTTCGCTGGTGGTGCGCTGCCAGAACGCGCGCGCCGTGTGCGACGCGAGCGGCGGCAGGAACGATACCCCGGCACCACCGGTAACACAGGCGATCAGGATGTCGGACAGGCGCTGCCCGGCGGATGCGGATGCGGCGGCGTCGAGCATTTCGACGCCGTTCACCGGCTTGGCGTAGGCGAATTCCAGCGAGTTCGAAATGTCGCGCAGCACGCGGATCGGTCCGGCGCGCACGTAGGAACGCTTCTCGTAGAAGCGATGCGCGCGACCGAAGCGTGTGTCGCTCCACAGCACGATCCGTGCGGCGCCGGCCGCGATCGCATGGGCTTCCGCCGTATCCAGCAGACGATGCCCGAGGCCGGCACCGTGATGCGAGGGATGCACGTAAACACGGCAGGCTTCCCACGCGGGGGATTGCCGCGTCGCTTCGCGCCTCGCGGTGACAGGGGTGGGCGCGTGGCTCGCAATCACGAGGGGCCGCGTCGCCGCCATGCCGACAATGGCCGCGCCGTCCTCCGCCACCCACAGCGCGCCGCCCGCGCGCGCATAGTAGGTCGCCAGCGCCCGCAGTTCCGGCATTTCGCCGTCAACATCCATGCGAATGCCGGGATACAGCGCCCAGCACGCACCGATCAGCGCGATCAGTTGCTCCGCATCTTCATCCTTGCCTGGCCTGATGCGTGGCGCCATGCGGCACTATAAGCGGCCCGACACGCGTCGCCCGATCTCCAGCGCCGCGTAGGTCGCCACCGGCGCCGGCATCAGCCAGCGGAACCCCTGTTCGATCAGCTTCTCGACATTCTTCGCATCCACGTGCGGATGGCCGCACGGCACATTGTACTGCTTGCAGATCGCCAGGATCTCGTTGATCGCCGACGCGACCGTGGGATGGTCGTATTGCCGCGGATGGCCGAGGTCCTGCGACAGATCCCCCTCTCCCACCAGCACCACGCCAATCCCCTTCACCTGCTCTAGCATCTTCGGCAGGTTGGCGATCGCGCGCTTTTCCTCGCACATGATTACCGTGAGGATTTCGCCGCCGGGATTCAGCGGCCAGGTGTCGGCGCGCTTGTAGTATTCCTGGGCGGTCAATCCCCAGTAGCGCGCCGCCGAGGTCGGAGCGTCGCCGCGCTGGCCGGGTGGATCGTAGTAATCCGCCTCGCGCGGCCGTGGGTAACGCGACGCGGCGACGGCGTTGCGCGCATCGTCCACCGTGCTGACATGCGGCCAGACGATGCCATACACGCCGATATCCAGCACCTGCTTGGCGATCCACTGGCTTTGCTCACCGCCGTTCGGCGGAATGCGGACGAACGGCGTCACCGCCGGCGCGATGCTGCCGGACGTGGCGATCTGCCGGCGGTTCAGCATGTATTGCATGCAGTCGCGCAGCGCCTTGATGTCGTACGGGTTGTGCTCCATTTCGAACACCACGCCGTCATAGGCGCTGGTGCCGAGATTTACCGCGGTGGCGACCTCACCGGGAGCGAAGGTTACGAAAGTCGGCTTGCCGGATTCAAGCGCCTTGATGGCGCCGTTCAGGCGAGGGATGTCCATGGGGGAAGCTCCTTCAGGTCAGGGCGGCGGAGAACAGCTCTTCGGGGCGCCAGGCGCGCGGAATAAGCCCCTGTTGCGCAGCGAAGTCCAGGCAGAGCGCGATGGCGCGCCGGTTGGCGGCGAGACCATAGGGTAGCACGTCGTCGCCGACGATGCCCTGCCAGCGTTGTTCGGCGCTGGGCGCGCGCGCGGCCCGCTTCGCCGCTCTGAACAGGTCCATCAGCTCGGCTGCCAGCCAGTCATGCCGGTCCAGCAAGACGCGCCGCACGCAGACGACATGGTTGACGGGATAGATGCCGGTGCGCGCGAACCAGGCGGCGGCCCGGGTGTCGGCATCCGGAATGACCGTGCGGATTTGCGCCGGATCGAGGCCGGTCAGCGCGATGCCGGCGTCGATCTCGCCGCTCATCAGCATGGCGGCGAGGTCGTGGCCCGGCGCAAGGCGCTGCGTGTTCGGCGGGTCGTGGTATTCCAGCACATGCGCGTCCTCGGCGGTGATCCAGGTGATGCTGTCGGGGTGCACGCCGTAGTCGGATTGCAGAATGCCGCGAACCCAGACTCCGGTGGTTTGCGAATAAGCACGCACGCCGACGCGCTTGCCGGGCAGGTCCTGCGGGCCGCGGATCGGCGAGTCGCGCCGGCAGACCAGCGCGCCGTGGTGGAAGCCACGCATCAGCACCACGGGCAGGCCGACGATCGGCTTGGAGCAGGCATGCGCCTGGGCCAAGGTGGTCAGTGCGATCTCGCACAGGTCGAAGTCCAGCGTGCGCACCATGCGGCGGAAGGCGCGGGTGACCGGCTGCACGTCTTCGAAGTCCAGCCGCAGGCGATCCGACGCGACGCTGCCGTCTTTCAGCGCGACGGCATGCGGGTAGGAGGCGATGGCGGTGCGGAGGGTGAGTGGGGGCATGGTCAAAGACCTCTACCGCGACGTGGGTCGAGGCACGCAGTGCCGAGGGTGAGGGTGCGGCGGTCCACCGCGGTATGGCTTCACGCGCGCGGATTGGCCGTGGGGCGACCTGATGACCCTCACCCGCCGTTTCACGGCGACCTCTCCGGCTCCGCGGGAGAAGTTTTGACGGTCGGGTAGATATCTGCCCCGTAATGCTTGCGGAACATCTCGATCTGGTCGGGCGGGGGCGGGGCGTAAGCGCATTTCTTCGAGGTGAACCGGCCGCCCATGATGCGGTTCAGCTTCACCGCGGCCTCGCCGAGCTTCACCAGGTTGGTGATGCCGTTGAGGATCGGCACGCCGTCCGCGGTTTCATAAACCCCCGCATGCGCCAGCAGCGCCATCACGACGCCTCCAGCGGCGATCACCACCTCGGCGCCGGCTTCGGTATTCTTTCGCGCCGCCTCGTTGAACTGCGCCAGTATGCGCGCCTGCGCGTCCGGATTGTCGAAGCCCGGCCCCAGATCGGTGATGCGTTCGATGCGCATGCGGTTGGCGCCGGTGAAGCGTTCGCGCAGGCCGTAGCGGGCGACATTCTCGACGATTCGCGGGGTGAATTTCTCGTTGATCGTCACGAAGGAAAAATTCGCTCCCATCATGCAGGCCATGTGCATCGCCGATTCGCACAGCCCAAGCACCGGGATGTCGGCGATCTCGCGCGCCTCGCGCAGTCCGGGATCGGCGATGTTGCCGATCAGGAACGCATCGAAGCCCTCCCGCACCGCGCGGTGCACGTTCTTCAGCACCTCGCCGGTCTCCAGGTATTCCAGATAGCGGAACTGGTCGCCGACGCCGCCGATCTCGGTGATGCCGGCGACATGGATTTCGGTGTCCGGGTCCTTCACCCGATCGAGGATCTCGCGCAGCACGCGGGGATAGCCGCCCCATTCGGCCTGGCGCGACATGCTCTGGTACCAAAGTCTCATGCGAACTTCCTCCGCGTGGCCAATTCCCTGTGCCCCCATGTTTCGCTGGAACCAGAGGCAGACGCTGTCCTGCAGGACGACCATTCTCGCGCCGGCGCAACCCTGCATCAAGGCTGGCAGCGCACCGACAATTCCAGGCCGCCGCCGAACGGCAGCGTCATCGTGCGGAACCCGTTCGCGGGATCTTCAAGGAACGCGAAATACGCCGCATAGGCGTCGCGGTGCAGCCCGGTATTGTCGCAAACGACGATGGCGCCCGGCTTGAGACGCGGAGCGACCAGTTCCAGTGCCGGCCGCGCCATTGGAATCCAGATATCCACCAGCATGAAATCCACTGGTCCGTCGATCTGCCGGAGCGTTTCGCGCAGGTCGCCTTCGCGCAGGTCGATGAAACCGCTCAGGCCCGCTTGCTCGAAATGGGCCCGTGCGGCGCGTGCCTTCTCCGGCTCGTGTTCGGTGCCGATCACCATGCCGTCGCCGCTGGCGGCGCGGACATTGTCACGCACGCTGGCGGCGCGGACATTGTCACGCACGGCGGCGGCGAGATAGAGCGTCGAAACTCCATAAGACGTGCCGGCCTCGACAATCCGGCGCGCGTTGTTGGCGCGGCAGAGCAGGTAGCAGAATTCCGCTTTGTCACGGTCAAGCGCGACAAGCTTGTCGCTTCGAAAGGTCTTGAGCCGCGCCGCCTCGTCCTCCGCCGGCGACAGGGTGTGGTAGCTGTCGAGCGCCGCAAGCTGCGCGTCGCTTCTGGCGTGCAGGGCGGCGAGCAGGTGCTCCAGTTCCGGATCGTGAAGAACGCTCATCGCCTCGGCTCCCGGTTGGTCTTGTTGATGCGAATGGATCGGCTTTGGATCGCGAAGCGGGCAGGGCCGGCACGGCGCACCCACGCCGGGCGAGCGGTGCTTGCCGACCTCCTGCTCCCGCGGGAGAGGTGTACGGAGCTTATGCCGGCCGCCAGTTGAAGCGGCTGGCGAGCCACTTGCGCAATGCCAGCAACGCCGCCTCGTTTGCCGCTGCCGGCGCGGTGCTGGCGGTGGCGGCCGGACCGCCGAGCAACCGCACGTCCAGCGCCATGGCTGCCGACTGGACGCCCAGCGCGTCCGCGGCGTCGGTTCCGGCACGGCGCCACAGGGCCACCATCGCCGCCGGGGTCAACTGCGGCAGTACCAGCCCGAACTCCAGTTGCGAGGCCGCCGCCGCCGCGCACCACGCGTCGAAGATCGGCCCGGCGAGTGGGGTGCCGCGCCGCGCCGCGTACAGCTCGAGCAGCACCGGCGTATCGGGGAACGCGGCGACGCGCACAAGGGCGCCAGTGTCGTCGCGCGCGCCGAGGGTGAAGATAGGCTCGGCCCCGGCATCGGCGAGTGCCCTCACCTGGGCGGGCACCTTGTAGCCACGCAGGAGAACGGCATCCACGGCGTTGCGGGCGAAGGCGGCTTTCAGTGCATCGCTCCCGGCCAGATCGGGCACCAGTTGGGCGCGCCCGCCGAGCAATTCGATGCCGAGCACGGCGGGCAGATCGGGGCCCGCCGGACTTGCGGCGGCGATCCGCAGGCTGCCGCCGGAGGCGAACGCGGCGGCGCGTCCGACCACCACGGCCGGCGTCATGCAGGCCATCACCGCGACCCAGTGGCCGACGTCGAATTGTGCCCGCGGGTCGCCCACGAGCCAGTCGAGCACCGTCTCGCCAGGGGCCAGCAGGACGGTGCGGCCATCGGGGGCGACACGGGTGTCGAACTGGTTGGCGCCGGTCACGCCGTCCGCGCCGCCGCCGGCGATCTGCCGCATGGCGACGCCGGGTGCCAGCGCCTGAGCAAGCTCCGGCTGCAGCAGTCGCGCCCAATGGGCCATGGCGCCGCCGTGCGGCCCGGCCACCAGGATCGTCGCACCATCCGGGAACGGCGTGTCGGCGAGTGCCGGGGAAATTCCGAATGACGGCGCGGCCAAGCCCTGCCCAGCCCGCCCGAGCATGGGCAGGCTTGCCAGCAATCGCAGCACTCGGCGCCGGCCAGGCGATGGCAGGGTCACGGTCATGGGAGGACTTTTCCTGCGCTCCGGGCCCGGCGGCGACCAGGCCCGCCTCCCTCCTACCTCAAGCCGGCGTGATGGCAAAGTCGAGGCGGCGGAGGTTCGGGCGCGCCTATGCGTCGTAGGCGACCAGCGACTCGCATGGCACGTCCAGCCGGCCGCGGCCGTTCAGGAAGGTGAGTTCGATCAGCGCGGCGGCGGCGGGCACCACGGCGCCGACCTGGCGGAGCAGTGCGATGCCGGCGGACATGGTGCCGCCGGTGGCGAGCAGATCGTCCACGATGACGACGCGCTGGCCGGGTTCCACCGCGTCGGCCTGGATTTCCAGGCGGTCGGTGCCGTATTCCAGCGCGTAGTTCAGGCCCACGGTCTCGCCCGGCAGCTTGTTACGCTTGCGCAGCATGACGAAGCCGCAGCCGAGTTTCAGCGCCAGCGGCGCGGCGATCAGGAAGCCGCGGCTTTCCAGCCCGGCGAGCAGATCCGGCTGATAGGCGCGCACCATCTTGGCCATGCGGCCCATCGCAACCTGCCAGGCGTCGGCGTCACGCAGCAGGGTGGAGATATCGTAGAACAACACCCCCGGCTTGGGGAAATCGGGGATGCCGCGAATGTGGTCCTTGAGGTCCATGCGCGGGAGCCTGTCTCGCTGCGGGTGTGGGCGGTGGTGTAGAGTGCGGCATGGGGCACGGCAAGCACTACGGGCGGGACGGTCCCAGCGTCGGGGGGCTGACGAAACCGGCATGGCTTGCCGGCGAGGCGAGCTTCAGTGCAGGTGGAGACAGACCGCAGGATGCCGCCACTCGACCGGACGGATCAGCGTCATGGAGGTCACGCGGACCGAATGGAGCTTGCCGTCAAGGTTGCCATGCCAGAAATCGAGGAATTTGCGCAGCACGGGAAACCGCGGCGCGATGTCATACTCCTGCCAGACATAGGTCTGGAGAACGGCAGGATAATCCGGAAGGTGGTAGTAGATCTTTGCCGTGGTCAGGCGGTAGTCCTGCAGTTGCAGCGCGAGGCTCATGGGTCTCTCTCTCCCGGTCTGCCGTCCGTGGCGTTCCTGCTGGCGGTGTCCCGCCGGCCGGACAGGATGACAACAGAATGACACGGCTTCCGGATGGCAATGCAAGGAAAAACAGCAATATTTCAACACCTTGGCACTCACCACCGGGAAGTGCTGCCGGAGATTGGCAATCGGCCCCGGAGACTGCCAGCGAAGGCTTGACTTGTCGCGTGGGCGGGCTTAAGTCGCTGGCACTCCCGGCATGGGAGTGCTAACAGGTCCGCCGGCGGTGCCCAGATGGGGCCTCCAGCGGATGTTGGCTGCGCCAAATCCAGTCACACACTGAGATCACTCAGGAGCGATCCGCATGAATTTCCGTCCCCTGCACGACCGGGTCGTGGTCCGTCGGCTCGATGCCGAAGAGAAGACCGCGGGCGGCATCATCATCCCCGACACGGCGAAGGAAAAGCCGATGGAGGGCGAGGTCATCGCCGCCGGTCCCGGTGCCCGCAACGAACAGGGCCAGCTCGTGGCGCTTGACGTCAAGGCTGGCGACCGCATCCTGTTCGGCAAGTGGTCGGGCACCGAGGTCAAGCTCGACGGCGAAGAGCTGCTGATCATGAAAGAGTCCGACATCATGGGCATTGTCGAGGGCACGCCCGCCGTCAAGAAGAAGGCGGCCTGACTCTCGCCTGCCCAAATGCCACGGACCGAATACGACAACACGATACGAAGGGAATAAACTATGCCTGCAAAGGACGTTCGCTTCGGCGGCGATGCACGCGCGCGCATGCTGCGTGGCGTTGATATCCTGGCCGATGCGGTGAAGGTCACGCTGGGCCCGAAGGGCCGCAACGTGGTGCTGGACAAGAGCTTCGGCGCGCCGCGGATCACCAAGGACGGCGTGACCGTCGCCAAGGAGATCGAGCTGGCCGACAAGTTCGAGAACATGGGCGCCCAGATGGTGCGCGAAGTGGCCTCGAAGACCAACGACATCGCCGGCGACGGCACCACCACGGCGACGGTGCTGGCGCAGGCGATCGTGCGGGAGGGTGCCAAGGCGGTGGCCGCCGGCATGAACCCGATGGACCTGAAGCGCGGCGTCGACAAGGCGGTGCAGGCGGTGGTCGATGAGCTGAAGAAGCGTTCGAAGAAGATCACCACCCCGGCGGAAACCGCCCAGGTCGGTGCCATCGCCGCCAACGGCGAGACCGAGATCGGCAAGATGATCTCCGACGCGATGCAGAAGGTCGGCAACGAGGGCGTCATCACGGTCGAGGAAGCCAAGGGCATCGTCACCGAGCTCGACGTGGTCGAGGGCATGCAGTTCGACCGCGGCTATGTCTCGCCGTACTTCATCACCAACGCCGAGAAGATGATCGCCGAGCTGGATCAGCCGTATATCCTGATCCACGAGAAGAAGCTGTCCGGCCTGCAGCCGATGCTGCCGCTGCTGGAGACGGTGGTGCAGTCCGGGCGTCCGCTGCTGATCATTGCCGAAGACGTCGAGGGCGAAGCCCTCGCGACGCTGGTGGTGAACAAGCTGCGCGGCGGGTTGAAGGTCGCGGCGGTGAAGGCTCCGGGCTTCGGCGATCGCCGCAAGGCGATGCTGGAGGACATCGCGATCCTGACCGGCGGCCAGGTGATCAGCGAGGATCTCGGCATCAAGCTGGAGACCGTGACACTGGCGATGCTGGGCAAGGCGAAGAAGATTCTCATCGAGAAAGAGAACACCACGATCGTCGAAGGCTCCGGCAAGAAGGACGACATCAAGGGCCGCTGCAACCAGATCCGCGCGCAGGTCGAGGAGACCACCTCGGACTACGACCGCGAGAAGCTGCAGGAACGGCTGGCGAAGCTGGCCGGCGGCGTGGCGGTGATCCGGGTGGGTGGCTCGACCGAGGTCGAGGTGAAGGAGCGCAAGGATCGCGTCGATGACGCGCTGCATGCGACCCGCGCCGCGGTCGAGGAGGGCATCGTGCCGGGCGGTGGCGTGCCGCTGGCGCGCGCCTCGCTGATCCTGTCCAAGCTGAAGGCGGACAACGACGACCAGCGTTTCGGCATCGAGATCGTCCGCAAGGCGATCCAGACGCCGCTGCGCCAAATCGCCGAGAACGCCGGCGAGGACGGTGCGGTGATCGCCGGCAAGACGCTCGACAAGGACGAGTACAACTGGGGCTTCGACGCGCAGAGCGGCGAGTTCAAGGACCTGGTGAAGGCCGGCATCATCGATCCGACCAAGGTGGTGCGCACCGCGTTGCAGGACGCGGCGTCGGTGGCCGGCCTGCTGATCACCACCGAAGCGATGGTGGCCGAGAAGCCGGAGAAGAAGGGCCCGCCGATGATGCCTCCGGGCGGCGGCGGCATGGGCGACATGGATTTCTGATCCCAGAAGTCGAACGTTGCGAATGGAAGGGGCGGACCGCAGGGTCCGCCCCTTTCCTTTTGCGCTGTGGTTGGCAGAGATTGCATCAGCGAAGGCCGGGGGCGGGCGGCGGATGCGGGCCACGCAGCTTCGCGGCGGGCGAGACCGGTGCACGGTGCGACAATCAAGATTGCGGACCACGACGACCAGCGCTTCGGCATCGAGCTCGTCCGCAAGGCGATCCAGACGCCGCGGTGGCAGATCGCCGAGAACGCCGGCGCGGGCCGGTTGCGGCGATCACCGGCCTGCCGAGCGCCACCGAGGCGGCGGTGGCCGAGAAGCCGGACAAGCGGGGCCCGCCGATGTCTCCAGGCGGCGGCATGGACTGCCGATCCAATCGGTTCGGGTGCGGCGTTGCTCGCTTTCGTTGTCAGAAGCATGTTATTTCAACACGATATCCCTGCGGACCGTTCCGGCACACGCAACCGCGTCTCAAAAAAACCGCCCGCCGGACGCTTGCTGCCAGATGCAGTCGGGTAGCGCGACCGTGATTGACAGGTCCGGCGGTTTCTGTGCCAACTGTGCAACGCAATCGCATTTGGCTTGGCTTGCTGCGCTTCCGTGCATCGGGTGCCCTCAAGACGTCCAAAGGCCCGATTGTCGACCGCGTTGCGCGCTGTTGCGCGACGCTCCACACGGAGAATGGCGCAGACCATGGCTACTGGTACAGTCAAGTGGTTCAATACCACCAAGGGATTCGGATTCATCGTTCCGCAGGATGGCGGCAAGGATGTGTTCGTCCACATCACCGCGGTGCAGGCCGCCGGCTTGCGTGGCCTCAATGAAGGCCAGCGAGTGAGCTACGAGGTGGCGATGGAGCGCGGCAAGGCCGCCGCTACCAACCTCAAGCTCGCCTGAGGGACCACCCGCGCAGGCTCCGCACCACGTTGCCATCACCCATCCCCATACGCGCGACAGGGGACGCGCACCGGAAGGAGTGACCAACATGGCTATCGGCACCGTGAAATGGTTCAACGCCACCAAGGGCTATGGCTTCATCATGCCGCAGGACGGCGGCAAGGATGTGTTCGTGCACATCACCGCCGTGCAGGCTGCCGGGCTGAAGGGGCTGAACGACGGCCAGAAGGTGACCTACGAGATCGCGATGGAGCGCGGCAAAGCCGCGGCCACCAACCTCAAGCTCGCCTGACGCCGGCGTCATCGGCTGACCAGGCCCGGTCTGGCAAATCGGGCCGTCGTTCCAGGTGGTAGTCTGGGACGACGGCCTGCCGCGCTTCCTGGGGGTGCGATGTTTTCGCTGGCCGAACTTGAAGCCGCGCACCGTCTTGTGCATGCGAGCTTCCCAGGTACGCCGCAGTACTCCTGGCCGCTGCTGTGCGAACGCACCGGCACGGAAGTGTGGGTGAAGCACGAGAACCACACGCCGACCGGTGCCTTCAAGCTGCGCGGTGGATTGGTGTATGCCGAGCGCCTTGCGCGCGAACGCCCGCACGTCGCCGGCATCGTCTCGGCGACGCGCGGCAACCACGGGCAGTCGCTCGCTTATGCCGGACGGCGCTACGGCGTACAGGTAACGATCGTCGTGCCGCACGGCAACAGTCGGGAGAAGAACGCGGCGATGCGCGCGTTGGGTGCGCGCCTGGTCGAGCATGGCACGGATTTCGAATCGGCACGCGACGAAGCCACAAGTATCGCCGCGGCCGAAGGGCTGGAATTCGCACCGTCCTTTGCGCCCGACCTGGTGACCGGCGTCGCGACCTACGCCCTGGAACTGTTCCGCGCCGCGCCGCTGCTCGACGCGCTGTACGTGCCGATCGGCCTCGGTTCCGGTATCTGCGGTGCTATCCGGACCCGCGACCTGCTGTCGCTGCGCACCGAGATCATCGGCGTTCAGGCGACGGGCGCCGACCCTTATGCGCGCTCAATCGCCGCCGGCCACATGGTGGCGCTGAACCGCGCGACAACCGAGGCCGACGGCATCGCGGTGCGGCAGCCCGACGCGGCGGCGCTGGCGATCATCCGTAGCGGTGCCGCGCGCGTCGTGACGGTGAGCGACACCGCCATCGCCGAGGCGGTGCGCGCCTACTGGACCGACACCCACAACCTCGTCGAGGGTGCCGGCGCCGCGCCGCTCGCCGCGTTGCTGGCGGAGCGCGAGCAGATGCGCGGCAAGCGCGTGGGACTGGTGATCAGTGGCGGCAACATTGATCTCGACTTGTTCCGGCGCTGGGTGCTGGGATAAGGCGATGCCGTGCGATTCTGTTAATCCTGGGCGTCGCATGATTTGACAGAGTAGGATTAGAAGTGCAGTTTTGCAATGTACTGCGGGAATTCGCGATTGCGACCCATCCTTGCTGACTCCCTAGGAAAAATAAACGTTCCGAATAAAAGATGTTTTTAGTAGTCTTCGCGAACGTCTTCCGATATTCCAGGTTAGGCGACGCCCAACGATTACGGTTTCAGGATGGAATCCGGAACAGGCCGCGCGGACGCGGCCGATTCGTTTATGGTTGGGCGTCACCTTACCCTGTCATCGCGAGGCGTGCAGTGCCGAAGCAATCCCGGTGCGCTGACGTTTCATTGTTTGTCAGCACGGAGACAGCGCGGAGAGCACGGTGAACACGGAGCAGGCGCTATGCGGCAGGGGTGGAATCATTGACCGGTCGTGCGGTTCGCCAGTTCAGCAAGCAAGGCAAACACCGATGACACCGGTCAAGTCACAGATGAAGTCACGGACAGAACGACAGCCGCGTCTTGCCTGCGGATTGCTCGTTAGAACAACGGAGCCGCCGCGCGCGCCACAGGCAACGCACCCGTGCTGCCGGAATCAGCGTCAACCATGCCCCCCGGCCTCATCGAGGCGTATCGGGGGGTAACGCCCTGCGGGGCGACAGCCGAATCGCCGTTACGGCCCGCTGTGCCACAGCTTCTGCCAGGAGATCGATCGGGGGTACTTATTTTCCCACAAGCCCGAACGCCTGATCCATGCCGGAAAGCGATACGCAACCTGAAACCGTCGCCCTCGCGGAATGGTATTGTTCCCCGGGCTCCGCCGTGCAACGATCCCGTCCTGGCAGTCGCGCAAGCGGGGTCCGATGCCGTTCGGCAGCGAGTTCGGCGAGAAGCTGACCCACACGCTGGTGGCCACCGCCATCTGCTGTACCACCGCGACCATAGCCCCCGGACTCGGCGTGCTCGCGGTGGTCGAGGCCGTGCTCGGCGCCGCCGCGGTCGGCCACCTGATGTGGCACCGGCGCGCCACTAAGGCGGACACGCTGCTGCGGCGCTGCGCCGCCCAGGTGGAAACCGGCAGCGACGCCCTGCTCGCCACCGAGTATCGCGGCGGCCCAGGATGCCCCCGCCCGACACGCCGCCGCCGTGGACGCCATCCGCGAGGTGCTGCCGCTGATCGTGCCGCAACCGGCGGAACTGGTTGCCGCACGCCTCAGCAACGATCGCGTCGTCGCCTTCTACCTCGACCGCGCGGCCACGGCGCGACCGGCGGTGTTCGGCGCGGCGGCGAAGGACGACATGCCGTGCCGGCTGCTGCGGGACGTGATCGATGCCGCCTGGAACCTGGTGCTGCGCCAGCCGGAGTTCCGCGACGACGTCGCGTTCGACATCCTGCGGGAGTTGCTGACCGGACAAGACGAACTCCGCGAGGGCCAGCGGGCACTGCTGGAAGGCGAGGCAACGCAGAGCGCAAAGCTCGATGCGATAGAAGAAGCCGCTGAGCGCCGGCATCGCGAACTGCTGGAAGCGATCTCGCGCGAAAAGGGCGTGCCGCTGGCGGTGCTGCAACAGATCCTCGCGGGATTCGGCGACACCGAGGCGCTTCTCGAACCGGCGCAGATCGAACAGCGCCTGCTGGCGAAAGCCGACGAATATCGCGATCTGCGGGCGCGGCTGGAGCGGCTCACCAACGACGAACCGCGCGTGCAACAGCGCCGGCGCGAGGCGGGCGAACTGATCGGCGCCGGCAACTTCGACGCTGCCGATGCGATGCTGGCGGAGGCGGAGCGGATCGACCTGGACGCGGCCGAGGAGCTGGAGAGCCTGGCCGAGCGCCGCCGGCTAAGCGCGGCGGAAAGCCGCGCGGAACGCGGGGCAGCGGCGCGGTTGCGCCTGGCGTATCGCGACGCTGCGGAACACTACGCCGCGGCGGCGGACATCGTGCCACGGCACGATAGTGCGACACGCTGGCGCTATGTCCTCGCGCAGGCGTCGGCGCTGTATCAGCAGGGCGAGGAGTTCGGCGACAACGCGGCGCTGCGCAACGCCCACGCCGCGTATCAATCGGCTCTGGTTCTGGCGCCGCGCGAGCGCGTGCCGCTGGACTGGGCGGCGACGCAGAACAACCTCGGCAGCGCGTTGCAGAGGCTCGGCGAACGCGAGAGCGGCACGGCGCGGCTGGAGCAGGCGGTCGAAGCCTACCGCGCCGCGCTGGAGGAACGCACGCGCGAGCGCGTGCCGCTGAACTGGGCGACGACGCAGAACAACCTCGGCAACGCGTTGCGGACGCTCGGCGCGCGCGAGAGCGGCACGGCGCGGCTGGAGCAGGCGGTCTCGGCCTTCCGCGCCGCGCTGGAGGAATACACGCGCGAGCGCGCGCCGCTGAACTGGGCGATGACGCAGAACAACCTCGGCACTGCGCTGGCGGCGCTCGGCGAGCGCGAGAGCGGGTCGGCGCGGCTGGAGCAGTCGGTCGCGGCCTTCCGCGCCGCGCTGGAGGAATACACCCGCGAGCGCGTGCCGCTGAACTGGGCGGCGACGCAGAACAACCTCGGCGGCGCGTTGCAGACGCTCGGCGCGTGCGAGAGCGGCACGGCGCGGCTGGAGCAGGCGGTCTCGGCCTTCCGCGCCGCGCTGGAGGAACGCACGCGCGAGCGCGTGCCGCTGGACTGGGCGGCGACGCAGAACAACCTCGGCAACGCGTTGCGGACGCTCGGCGCGCGCGAGAGCGGCACGGCGCGGCTGGAGCAGGCGGTCGAGGCCTTCCGCGCCGCGCTGGAGGAATACACGCGCGAGCGCGTGCCGCTGAACTGGGCGGCGACGCAGAACAACCTCGGCACTGCGCTGGCGGCGCTCGGCGAGCGCGAGAGCGGCATGGCGCGGCTGGAGCAGGCGGTCGAAGCCTATCGTGCCGCGCTGGAGGAACGCACGCGCGAGCGCGTGAAGCTGGACTGGGCCTCCTCGCAGCACAATCTGGCCAACGCGCTGGCCGCTCTGGCGACGCGCCTGCGGGACCCGGTGCGCATGGCAGAAGCGTTGGGCTGCATGCGCGGTGCCGCGGAGGTGTTTCGCGAAGGCGGCAACACCTATGCGCTGCCGATCGCCGAACGGCGCATCGAGGAAATCGAAGCGCAACTGGCGGCGATGCGACGGTAGGCGATCACCCGGGCGTCATGGTGTTGTCGCGAGAATTCGGCCAATCGCCGGCCGTAGTGCGACAGGGTGCCGGCCACAATCGCAATCAGCACGGTGAGCGGAAGGCGCGCCGGCTACCCAGCAATTTCCAGACGCTGCTCGACCTTGTCCATTCGGGAGCTGATTCGATCGAGCTGCGCCTGCAGATTGGCGGCCACATGGGCGTCGCCCACCATGTCGCCGCGAACGCTCAGCACGGCCCGTTCCAAGGAGCCAAGCCGCAGCTTGACCTCCTTGAACTCATCCGAGTGTTCCGATAGCCGGTCCAGGACGCGCTGGACCATAACTTGCAGAAGCTCGAGGCTGGGTTCCGCCATCTTCATACCCGTACTTTGCCGCATCCCGCCGACGCGCGCGACAGATAAACCCAAGAGGTGAACAACCATACCTACTGGCTGCCGATCGCCGAGCAGCGGGTCAGCGAAATCGAGGCAGCGCTGGCGGCGCTGCGGCCGTAAGGCCCCTGTCGTGCCATCGGACCAAGCGTCGAGACCGGCAAGCGCATCGCACGCCGCCCGGCCGGGAGAAGCCTCTCGGTGGTCCTCGGTGGCTCTCGGTGGCTCTCGGTGTAAAACCTTTCTTGCACGGCCACACGGCCGCCCCGGCATCGCGCGCGACGCACGAATAACCCCCAGGCATCCGTGCGCTCCATCGCCCAGTCCGCGCCTGGTCACGGGATCTTAAGGTTTTACACTGAGAACCACCGAGAGCCACCGAGGGAATCCAATGCTGTCCGGCGACGCCCTGACCAGGCGTGTCATCGGCCTCGCGATCGATGTGCACCGCCACTTCGGCCCCGGTCTGCTGGAGTCCGTCTATGAGCAATGCCTCCGCCTCGAACTCGCACAAGCCGGCATCCCGCATGAACGCCAGGCGCCGCTGCCGGTCATCTACAAGAACCTGCGCCTGGAGACGGGGTTCCGCGCCGACATCCTGGTTGCACAGCAGGTCATCCTGGAACTCAAGACGGTCGAGCACCTGTCGCCGGTGCATGAGGCGCAAATCCTCACCTACTTGCGCGTCAGCGGCTACCGGGTTGGGCTGTTGATGAACTTCAACACGCTCCGTCTGAAGGATGAGTTGCGCCGCTTCGTGGTGTGATGCGTCGAAAGCGTGACCGGCCGGGCGGACGCCCCACCCAACCATCAGAAAATCCATTCGGCCAACGCGCTGACAATCCTCGCCGCGCGCACCAACGATACGGCCCGCGCGGCAGAGACGCTCGACCGCATGCGCGGTGCCGCGGATCGCCAGGCGGGCAACACCTACCGGCTGCCGATCGCCGAGCAGCGGATCAGCGAGATCGAGGCAGCGCTGGCGGCGTTGCGAAGCTGACCCCGGCGTTTCGGGCCAGGCTTCGGTGTCGGGGTCGCGACCCAAGCCGGTTCCGTGCCCCTGCCGCCGGGCCGACGCTCGGCGCGGTCGCCGTCGCGGCGACGTAGTCGGATCGCAGGCCCGCTCCCGGGACAATCGCCGCACGCCAGCCCTTGCGGCGACCGCTTGCGCCACCCATTGAACCTACCGAACAAACAGGGGCCAACCGGTTGCCCATGCCTCACCCGACGCGGCCTGACCTTGGCCGAACGAACCCGCGTGAGCCTGCATCCGAGCGCCTGCCACGGCGGCGGTCGGATGCGTGCCGGCGAATGGCGGCCGGCAGCAGACGGTCGCGGCGATGATCGCCGGCGCGGGCAGCACCCCTTGCACCGTGAAGCGCCGCCTCAAAATGCCGTCGCCGTCCCCGGCGTTGCTCCCGGCCGGCGCGGCAGCCGCCAACCCGCCGCACGCCAGCGAGCTGCCCGAGCGTGTGCCGCGCTGGCACGACCCCATGCACCAAATCAGGGGCGGCGGTCCGTTTGACCGGACAGGTGAGACCCCATGCACCTGAACGATCGGCGGCGGGATTCCCGCCAGTGGCAACACCCCAGGCCCAGCGGTCGCGTCAAGCGGACCACCCCGCCGCTGCTCCCCCACCAGCGCCGGCCTGTCTCTCACGCCACGCGTCAGAATCTCATACTCAGCGGAACGAGACACAAGCGAGACGCCACGACCGCCAACCCCGCCGAGCACGCTCGTCATGCCCGTCCCGTTGCCGATGGGCGCGCGTCGATCCCCGCCGTCGGCCCCGCCTCTCAGTCCATGCGCCGTAATCTCATCCACCGCCTAACGAGACGCTCATGAGACGCCCCCAACCGTCAACCGCACCAAGACCGGCCCATGGCGACGCCATCCCGGATGCAGCCACGCCGGCCCCACAGACCGATCGCCAGCCGACGCCGTCAATGCGCACGACGCCCGCCAGCGGATCCGATCGGCGCACAGGCCGCCGCCAGCCAGGCGCGGGCCGGCCCGTCCAACCGCGGCCCAACTTCCGCCAGCACCCGCGCATGATACGCGTCCAGCCACGCGCGCTCCCACCCATCGAGCATCCCCGGCTCGATCAGCCGCGTGTCGAACGGCGCCAGTGTCAGCGTCTCGAACCGCAGGAACGGCTTTTCAGCGCCCGGCAGTTCCGCCGGCTGCACGAGAAGAAGATTCTCCAGCCGGATGCCATACTGGTCCGGCAGGTAGAATCCCGGCTCGTCCGACAGGATCATCCCCGCCGCGATCGGCACCGGCCGGGCCAGGCGCGACAGGCTGACCGGTCCCTCGTGGACCGACAAAAAACTGCCGACGCCGTGGCCGGTGCCGTGGTCGTAGTCCAGCCCGGCCGCCCACAGCGCGCGCCGCGCGAAGGCGTCCAGATGCGCACCGCCGACGCCCTGCGGAAATACCAGCGTGGCGATGGCGATATGTCCCTTCAGCACGCGCGTGACCCGTTCGCGCAGCTCGGCCGGCGGTGCGTCGGGGCCGGTCCACACCGTGCGCGTGATGTCGGTCGTGCCGTCCGGGTACTGCGCGCCGGAATCGATGAGATAGACCTCATTGGCGTGGATCGGCCGATCGCTGGCATCGGTGACGCGGTAATGGATGATCGCGCCATGCTCGCCGGCGCCGGAGATCGCCGGGAAGCTTTCCTCGCGGAACCCCGCTACTTCCCCCCGCAGCGCCAGCAGCTTCGCCGCGGCGGACATCTCCGTCACCGCCCCGCCCGTCACCGCCCCGCCCGTCACCGCCCCGCCCATCATCGTCCCGTCCAGCCAGTGCAGGAACCGGCACACCGCAACCGCGTCACGCGCATGGGCGTTGCGGGCACCCTGCTGCTCCACCGGGTTCTTGCACGCCTTCGGCAGCAGGCACGGATCCGGCCCGGCCACCACCGTGGCGCCGGCCTGCCGCAGCGTCTGCGCGAACCACACCGGCGAGCCGGACGGATCGACCCGCACCCGCTTGCCGGCAAGCCCCGCCAAAGCGGCAGCCAGCGCCTCGCGTCCGGCCACCGACACCGAGTTGCCCAGCCAGGCGCGGGTCGGCGCGGGCAGCTTCGCCGGGTCCATGAACAACGCGGTGCCGCCGTCAGCATGGACCAGGGCGAAGCCCAGGGCGAACGGGGTGAACGGCACGTCCCCGCCGCGGATGTTCAGCAACCAGGCGATCGAGGCGGGGTCGGTCAGCACCGCGACGTCCTGCCTGGCGTCGGTCAGCGCGCGGGCGATCTCCGCCCGCTTCTCATCCGCCGAACGCCCAGCATGCTCCAGCGCGTGCGGCACAGCCGGGGCGACCGGAGGCAGCGGACGATCGGTCCACACCGCATCCACCGGGTTGCGTTCGACCGGTACCATGGTGAGGCCGGCGGTGAGGCCGGCTTCGGTGTAGCGCGCCAGCGCCTCCTCGCTGATCAGCAGCGGGTCGTAGCCGATGCGAGCGCCCGGTTTGGCGTGGGCGGCGAGCCAGGCCGGCGGCGGGTCCTCGGTGATGTGCCGCCGCTCCCACAGTCCGGCGTCGGTCTGCGCCGCGAGCTGCAGCACATAGCGGCCGTCAGTGAACGCCGCCGCGCGATCGGGCAGCACCGCGGCCAGCCCGGCACTGCCGGTAAAGCCGGTCAGCCAGGCCAGGCGCTCGGCCGAGGCGGGAACGTATTCGCCCAGATGCTCGTCCGCGCGCGGCACGATGAGGCCGTCCAGCCCCTGGCGGCGCAATTCCCCTCGCACTGCGGACAATCGCGGATTGCTCATTGACCGATCCCTTTCACGGCTTATCCGCCCTGGATTCATCTCTGGTTAACCGCCCATGCTAAGATCGCATGGCTGGCGGAGCGAAACATCAATTTGCCTCTCGCCACGGGACGCCCATGTTGCAGTGCATCAAAACCCGGGAGCGCTTCGCCATAAGGACGGCGCGCTGGACCCGAACGGCTACCAGATTGGATTGAGACCAATGAGCGCCCCGATCGCCAAGAGCCAATTCGCCTTCGAGCTTCCGAACCTCACCTATGTCGATGCAAGCCAGGAGGAGGCCGGTTTCCGCGCCGTCGCCCGGCCGAGCAAGCCGCATGGCCTGAGCGCCTGGATTGCCGCGTTCCATGCCTGGCGCGAGAAGCAGGTCGCCATGAACCAGTTGGGCATGATGAACGACCGCGAACTGGCCGACATCGGCCTGAACCGTGGCGAGGTGCCACGGGTGTTCGACGAGGCCCGCAACCTCGATCTGCGGGACCGGGCGACCGTCTGAAACAGGCTGCTCTTCGAGCATCGCAAATCGTCCCCTCTGGCAGCATTCCGGACCGGCGCTCGCCATCCCCGCTTTCGCCGGCATGGCGAGTACTGCGCGGAGAGAGCTTTATCGGCGTAGCATCAGGGTAGCCCAGACGCCCTCGGTGAGCCTGCGTTCGAGCCGCAGGCCGCGCCGGCGGTGCGCCGCCAGCACCCAGCGCGCCTGCGTCGTCAGCAATCCGGACAGGATCGCGGTCCCCCCGGGCGCGAGGTTGGCCGCAAGGTCGCGCGCCATGCCGCAGAGCGGCCGGGCCAGGATATTGGCAAACACCAGGTCGTAGCGGCCGTCGTGCCGGACCGCCCGGCCGCGCCAGCCATCCGCCAGCCGCGCGCGGACCAGATGCGACAGCCGGTTCAGCCGGACGTTCTGCTGGGCGACCCGCACCGACCACGGCTCGATGTCGGTCGCCTGCACGCGGCGGCGCAGCAGGCGCGCCGCTCCCATCGCCAGGATCCCCGAACCCGTGCCGACGTCGATGATGCGGCGCGGACGCCGGTGCGCCATTTTCTCCAGGGCGCGCAGGCAGCCGCGGGTCGAGCCATGCTCGCCGGACCCGAAGGCCAGCCCGGCGTCCAGCGTCAGCGTGATCCGTCCCGGTGTGAGCGGTCCGGCCAGATGTGTCCCGCGCACGGCAAACCGCCGGCCGATATGCTGTTCCGGGAAACTGGCCTGGGTGCGCGCCAGCCAGCCCTCGGCCGGGGTCCGCCGGCGCTCCAGCGTGGCGGCAATGCCGGTCAGGCCCTCGGCCAGCGCCAGGGCCGCGGTGAGCATGCCGTCGCCGGTGCCGATCTCCTTCACGCCCTCGATGCGCCAGTCGCCGGTCGCCTGGTCGCGGAAGAACCCGACGCTGGCACAGATGCTGGCGAGAGCAGATTCGTATGCCTCGGTCGCCGCTTCCGGCACGGTGACCGCCACGGTTTCCAGTTGCGTCGGGTGGTGTCTGGACATGGGGGGAGCATAGGAGCTGCGGGCGGGTTGCGTCATGTCGGGGATCGGGCGCCTTCCCGGTCGCGGGCGGCACGAAGACCTGTGCCGTGCCCGCGACGCAACCCGGGGGCCGGCGCCGGTGGATGAGAGCCGGTGGCCGGGTGGCTGATGCAGGAAACAAGCGGAGGAATCCGGTCGTGTCCCAGGCCACATAACCTTCCCCGCCGCGGGCGGGACGGGTCACGTCAAAGCGAAAGCTAATGCCGCATCAGCACCGGCAGGTCGGCGTGGTCGAGCATGAAGCGCGTCACCCCGCCGAAAATCATTTCGCGCAGCGGATTGTGGCCGTAGGCGCCCATTACCAGCAGATCGGCGCCCAGCGAGTGCGCCTTGTCCAGCAACGCCCGCGCGAACACGCCGTCGCCGATCGGCAGCACATGCATTTGCGCGGCGATGCCATGGTCCAGGAAGACCGCGGGAACCGGCAGGTCGTCCGACCCCTCGCGCACGCCTTGCAGCACGTGAACCTGCGCCGCGCCGGACAGCAGGCGCAGCGCCGGCAGCACCGCCTTGACCGCGCGTCCGTCGTCGCGCCAGGCGATGGCGACGCTGCGTCCGAACGGTGCGGTGGCGCCCGGCGGCACCAGCAGTATCGGTCGATCGGTTGCGGCCAGGGCGGCGCGGATGACGGGCAGGTCGGTGCCGTGCGGGTGCCGCCTGGGCTGACCAATCACCACAAAATCCGCCGCCGCACCGCGCTGGGCGACAATGTCCTCGGCGATCGCCTCCACGTCGGCCAGGTGAGCGGGGTGGTCGGCCTGGGGCCGCCAATCCTCGAACGCGGCGGTCAGGGCGACTGCCCGCGCCTCCTGCTGCGCGCGGATGCGGTCTGCCTGTTGCGGGGTCAGCACTTCCTCGCTGGGTATGACAGTCGCTTCCGGCGGCGTGCGGACGATCAGCGCGTGGATCTCCGCGCCGCCAACCAGATCCGCCAGGTGCGCGGCGGCACGAAGCAGTCCCGGCGCCGCCGCGGGCCGGTCGAGGTATGCGAGGATCACGCCGGGCATGGCTGCCTCCTTTGTCGGTTGGCTGCTATGGCGCGCGTTCTCGTTGCGCCCCGGCGATGAGCGGGCCAGCGAGGCCGGTCGCGCGCCATCAGCACCTTATCAGGGAACCAGTCGGTCCGCACCGGACCGGTTCATTGGCCACAAATGGCCGATGCCGCGGCGGGACATCTGCTCGGGGCCGAACCGCGGATCGGGGCTTGCCGCCACGGCCATCCGGCGACGTCACTGTCTGGTACCACCGGCGAGTCCTGATGCACACCAACCCGCACCCGGCCTGCCATTCAGGCGTTTTCCGCTGCGGGCCGTTGAGCCATGGAAGCCGGGCCTTTGCCCGCCCTACTCCACCGTCACCGACTTCGCCAAATTCCGCGGCTGGTCCACGTCAGTGCCCTTCAGCACCGCCACGTGATACGCCAGCAACTGCACCGGAATCGCGTACAGGATCGGCGCGACGAACGGATCGACCGCCGGCAGCGTCACCGTTTCCACCGCGATGCCCTTCAGCTTCGCCACGCCCGCCGCGTCGCTGAACACGATGATCTGGCCGCCGCGTGCCGCCGCTTCCTGCAAGTTCGACGCGGTCTTCTCGAACAACGGCCCGGACGGCGCGATGGCGATCACCGGCACCGCGGGATCGATCAGGGCGATCGGTCCGTGCTTCATTTCGCCGGCGGCGTAACCCTCGGCGTGGATGTAGCTGATCTCCTTCAGCTTCAGCGCGCCTTCCAGCGCAACCGGATAGCAGTTGCCGCGCCCCAGGTACAGCACGTCGCGCGCCGCCGCCACGCGATGCGCCACCGCCTGGATCGCCGCGTCGTTCTCCAGCAGTTCGGCGGCGCGGCTCGGCACCTCCAGCAGCGCGTCGGTCATCGCCGCTTCCTGCGCCGCGGTGATGACGTTGCGTGCGCGGCCCGCCGCCAACGCGAGGCAGGCAAGGACGGAAAGTTGCGCGGTGAACGCCTTGGTGCTGGCGACGCCGATCTCCGGCCCGGCCACCGTCTCCAGCACCGCATCGCTCTCCCGCGCCATGCTGCTCTCCGGCACATTCAATATCGACAGCACATGCTGTCCCTGCTCTCGCATATAGCGCAGCGCCGCGAGCGTATCGGCCGTCTCGCCCGATTGCGACACCAGCAGGCCCAGCCCGCCCACCGGCAGCGGCGGCGTGCGATAGCGGAACTCGCTCGCCACGTCGCCGTCGGTCGGGATGCGCGCCATCGCCTCGAACCACCAGCGCCCCACCAGCCCGGCATAGAACGCGCTGCCGCACGCCGAGATGGTGATGCGCGGCACCGAGGCGAAATCGAACGGCAGCGCCGGCAGCGCCACCGCGCGCGTCGCCGGATTGACCATGCGGTGCAGCGTGTCGCCGATCACCTGCGGGTGCTCATGCAGTTCCTTTTCCATGAAATGGCGGAAATTACCCTTGCCGATCGCGGCACCGGTCAGCCGCGCCAGCTTCACCTCGCGCTGGATGGTGGCGCCGTCGGCGTCGAAGAATTTTGCTCCGTGCCGATCCACCACCGTCCAGTCGCCATCGTGCAAATAGGCGATGCGGCGGGTCAGCGGCGCCAGCGCCAGCGCGTCGGAGCCGAGGAACATCTCGTCCTCGCCGAATCCCACCGCGAGCGGCGCGCCGTGCTGCGCCCCGATCATCAGCTCGGGATGGCCGGCGAAGATCATCGCCAGCGCATAGGCGCCTTCCAGGCGACGGAATGTCGCGCCCGCCGCCTCGGCCGGCACCATCCCGCGCTGCAGATGCAGATCGACGAGCTGCGCCACTGTCTCGGTGTCGGTCTCGGTGCTGAACTCCTGGCCGGCGGCTTCCAGTTCGGCACGCAACTCGGCATGGTTCTCGATGATGCCGTTATGCACGACGGACACCCGCGCCGTGCCGTGTGGATGCGCGTTGTTTTCCGTCGGCGCGCCGTGCGTCGCCCAGCGCGTGTGGCCGATGCCGGTGGTGCCGGACAGCGGCGCGCGGTCCAGAACAGCGATCAGATTGGCGAGTTTTCCCTCCGCGCGCCGCCGGTCGATGTGGCCGTTCACCAGCGTGGCGACGCCGGCGCTGTCATAGCCTCGGTATTCCAGCCGTCGCAGCGCATCCACGATCAGCGGTGCCGCCGGCTGCCGGCCGATCACGCCTACGATGCCGCACATCAGGTTTTCTCCTGTCTCGCCGTCCGCATCGCCGCCGCGCGGCCCGGCTTCACCACCTGCCGTCCGCGCGCCAGTGCCAGCGCGTCGGCTTCCACGTCTTCCGTGATCACACTGCCGGCGCCGACGATCGCCCCGTCGCCGATATGCACCGGCGCCACCAGCGCCACGTCGGAGCCGATAAAGGCGCGCGCGCCGATCGTCGTGCGGTGCTTGGCGACGCCGTCGTAATTGCAGGTTATCGTGCCGGCGCCGATATTGGTTTCGGCGCCGATGTCCGCGTCGCCGAGATAGGTCAGGTGGCCGGCCTTCACGCCGTCGCCGAGCCGCGCCGCCTTGAGCTCGACGAAATTGCCGATATGCACGTTGGCACCGAGCGCGGTGCCCGGCCGCAGCCGCGCGTGCGGGCCGATGATGCAGCCCGGGCCGACGCTGCAGCCCTCCAGGTGGCTAAATGCGCGAATCCAGGCGCCGGTCGCGACGGTTACCCCCGGGCCGAACACCACGCTGGGCTCGATCGTCACGTCGGGCGACAGCGCGGTATCGGCGGCGAGAAAAACCGAGCCGGGATCGATCATCGTGACTCCGGCCTCCATGGCCGCGGCGCGCAGCCAGGACTGCACCACCGCCTCCGCCGCGGACAGATCGGCGCGCGAATTGACGCCTGCGAGTTCCTCGGCTGGCGCTTCCATCGCGGCGACGCGCCGGTCGTCCTCGACCGCCAGCGTGACGACATCGGTGAGATAGTATTCGCCCTTGGCATTGTCGCGGCGCACCGCGGCGAGCCAGCGCCGCATGTCGGCGGCCTCGGCGCACAGCACGCCGGCGTTGCACAGGTTGATCGCACGCACCTCCTCGCTGGCATCCGCCCATTCGATGATGCGCTCGACGAAGCCGTGGCGCGCGATCACCCGCCCGTACCGCCCGGGATCGGCCGGGCGGAACGCAAGCAATACGAGGCGGGCGCCGGTGGTTTGGCGGCGTTGCAGCAGGTGGCGCAGCGTGTCGGGGCGGATCAGCGGGTTGTCGGCATAAAGGATCGCCACCTCGCCGGCGCCGAACGAATCCGCCGCGGCCAGCGCGGCATGCGCGGTGCCCAGCCGTTCCTGCTGCACAATGGTCACGTGCGGCGCCGCCTCGCGCCGCACCGCCTCCATGTCCGGGCCGACCACGACGACGATGCGATCGAACACCTGCTCGCAGCTCGAGAGCAGATGGCGCAGCATGGAACGGCCGGCGATCCGGTGCAGGGTCTTCGGCAGGGTGGACTTCATGCGCGTGCCCAGCCCGGCAGCCAGAATGACGGCGGTTGCCTGCATGGCTTTCCCCTGCGACCTTCCGTTGCGACGGCCCCGGGCGTAGCGGCGGACTGGCCGGCGTGTCAAAGATTGCCGTTATGCCGATGGTTCAATTCGCGTTTCGGAGTACATCACACTGGCTCGCACCCTGTTGCTCGATCTCGACGGCACGCTGGTGGACACCGTGCCGGATCTCGCGGCGGCGCTGAATCGGCTGATGGCGGCGCACCGGCTGGCTCCGTTCGACATTGCCGAGACCGCGGCGATGGTGGGCGATGGCGTGGCGAAGCTGGTGGAGCGCGCCTTCGCCGCCCGCCTGGGCGTATCGGATGCAGCGGCGGTGGCGGCATTCTCCACCGATTACGGCGCCCATGTCGCGGTGGCGAGCAGGCTGTATCCGGGCGTCATGGAGACGCTGGACGGGCTGGCCGGGGAAGGCTGGCGGCTGGCGGTCTGCACCAACAAGCCGGAGGCCGCGGCGCGCGCGCTGCTGGCGGCGACCGGCCTGGCGCCGCGGTTCGCCGCGGTCGGCGCGGGCGACAGCTTCGCGGTGCGCAAGCCCGATCCGGCGCATCTGCTGGCGACGCTGCGAGTGGCCGGCGGGGAGCCGGCGTTCGCGGTGATGGCCGGCGACCACCGCAACGACGTGGTCGCCGCCCGCGGCGCCGGCGTGCCATGCATTTTCGCCGCCTGGGGCTATGGCACTCCGGCAATGGCGGCGGGCGCGGCGGCGGTGGCGCGGGACTTTGCTGAACTGGGAGCGATCGCCCGCAAGCTATTGGCGGACCCGTAAGCCTCGCCCACGCTGCGGGACAGGCGGAGGCGCGACTGGCAAGGCTGGGCTGAATTTGGTAGCGCGCTGCGCCGGGCCGGCGTGAGATCACGCCGGTATTGAGCAAAAGGCCGGTCGCGATTGGCGGAGCGCCGGCCCAGGCCCGGTGAGCAGGGAGGCAAACGGGGAGAAGGGTGCCGCGCAGGGCAGCCAGGCAGAGGATGGGGTGTGGGCGCGTCGCGGGGTCGTTTCCAACCCTGATGCCGGGCGCCGTGACCACGTGCGACATGTTACGTTATGACATTCCGATTCATGCCACAAAGCAGTCCGACACAGGGGAAGACCTGCTCCGTCGGCTTGGACCGCCTGGACCGCGTCTGATCCCGCCGCGGCCTTGGACCGGGCCGGACAAGCGCGCGCCGGTCGCCGCCGCGCTGCTGCACGCTGGCGCGCTGGGCCTGGTTCTGGCCGTCGTGCGGGTCGTGGTTCCGGCGCCGCCACCGGAACCCCCGACGATTGCGCTGCTGTTCGAGCCAGCGGCGAAACCGGCAGCGGCCCCAGCCCCGGTCAAGCCGCCGCCGCAACCCGCGCCGCCGCCCAAACCCCAGCAGCCGCCCACGGCGCCGCCGCCTGTGGCGACAGAGCCATCACCACCGCCGCCGGAGATGGTGGCCGAGCCCCTGCCGCTGCCGCCACCGGTGCCGCCTCCGCCGCCGAGACAACGCCCTCGTCCCGCCGCGCGGCCCCTGGCGGCGGAGATGCCCAGGGTTAACCAGCCGCCGCCATCGCCACCTCCTCCAGCGGCTGCCAATCCCGCGGCGACACCCGCGCCCCTGCCGGCCGCGGCGTCGCCGCCCCGCATCAGCGCGAGCTGGGAGCGGGCGTTGGCGGCCTGGCTCGCGTCCCACAAGGTCTATCCGGCGGAAGCGCGGCGGCGCGGCGAGCAGGGCAACGTGACGTTGCGCTTCACCGTGGAGCCGTCCGGCCAGGTGGTGAAGGTGGCGGTGGCGCGCGGCTCCGGCTCGCCACGGCTGGATGCGGCGGCCGCGGCGATGCTGCGCGGCGCCATCCTGCCGCCATTCGACCCGGCGATGCGCCAGGTGCCGGTCACCGCGACGGTGCAAATCCGCTACGCACTGAGGGACTGAACCGCGTCCCGAGTTGACGCGCCGTAGCCCCTGGCGTCCGATGCGCCGAACAGCAGGGGAGGCCCGTCATGCGGGTTTGCGTGTTCGGTGCCGGCGCGATCGGCGGCCATCTGGCGGTGCGTTTCGCGCGCGGCGGTGCCGCGGTGTCGATCGTGGCGCGCGGCCCGCATTTGGCGGCGATCCAGCGCGACGGGCTGACGGTGCATGCGGTCGATGGCGAGCACCACGTCCGGCTGCCGGCCAGCGACGACCCGGCGCAGCTCGGCAAGCAGGATGCGGTGGTGGTCACGGTGAAGGCGCCGGCCCTGCCGCAGGTCGCCGCCGCGATCTCGCCGCTGCTGCGCGCCGACACCGGCGTGGCCTTCGTGATGAACGGCATCCCGTGGTGGTACTTTCATGCGCTGCCAGGCGCGCTGGAGGGTCGCCGGCTACCCCGCATAGACCCGGCCGACGTGCTATGGCACGCGGTCAGCCCGGAACGCGCGATCGGCGGCGTCGTCTATGCCGCCAGCGCGGTGACCGCTCCCGGCGTGATCGACGTGGAGCAACCACGCAGCCGTGTGGTGTTCGGCGAGCCGGACGGGCGCCTGTCGGACCGCGCCGAGGCGCTGGCCGCGCTGCTGCGCGCCGGCGGCATCATCGGCGAGGTGTCGCCCGACATCCGAACCGAGATCTGGAACAAGTTGGTCAGCAACCTGGCCGGTGGTACCCTGGCGGTGCTGGGCGGCGCCGCGCCGCGCGACGTTTACGCCGAGCCGGCCTGCGCCGCGGCCGGTGAGCATGTGATGGAGGAAGCGGCGGCGATCGCCGAGGCGCTCGGCTCGAAGCCGAACCGCAACTTTGCGCAGCGCATCGCCAGCACCCGCGCCATGGACCACAAGCCGAGCATCCTGCAGGACCTGGAGCTGGGCCGGAACATGGAGATCGACGGCATGTTCGACGCTCCGCTGGAGCTGGCGCGGTTGGCGGGGGTCTCGGTGCCGACGCTGGAACTGCTGGTCGGGCTGGCGAAGGTGCGGGCGCGGGGTGCGGGGCTGTATGAGGGGTGAGAAGCGGCCGGACGCGCGGCGTATTCCGCCATTCACATCCCGCCCAACGTCTCGCTTGCCGTTCCGCCAAGACCCGGCCAAAGTCGTGGCGTCCGTTCACACGGTGCAAGGTTCACGCGCGATGGGAATCGTCCTGACCGAGGCTTTCCGATCCGGTCGCATGGCGCGTTCGGTCGCATCGTGGCGCCGCCCAGGCCGGCCGCGCCTCGCGGCGCTGCGTGGCGCGCTGGCGGTGATCGCGGCGATCCTGGCCGGCCCGGCAGCCATCGCGGCGGCTCCGAGCACGTGCGACACCGCGGATGTCGTTGCGCATGCACTGTCGGCGGTCGTCAACATCTCGGTCGTCAGGGTTCTGCGCAAGGCCAATCCCGCACCCGGCAAGCCGCCCGACGAACATTTCGAGGTGTTCGTCGGTTCCGGGGTCATCATCGATCCAACCGGCATCATCGTCACCAACAAGCACGTCATCAAGGATGGCGCGATGATCCTGGTGACCTTCCAGGACCGGTCGCAAGTGCCGGCTCAGTTGATCGATGCGGCCGAGCTGGTGGACCTGGCGTTGCTCAAGGTGACCGTCCCCAAGCCACTGCCGACGCTGTCGTTTGCCAACAGCGATGCCGTGCGGGTCGGCCAACCGGTAATCGCCGTGGGCAACCCGCTGGGGCTCGGCACTTCGGTGAGCACCGGCGTGGTGAGCGCGTTGAACCGCGACCTCATGAGCTCGCCGTTCGATGATTTCATCCAGACCGATGCGTCGATCAATCCCGGCAATTCCGGTGGGCCACTGCTCAATTGCGCGGGCAAGATCGTCGGCATCGACAGCGATCTGGTATCGAACAACCCGTTGCTCAGCTCGATCGGCCTGGGGTTCGCCATGCCGTCCAACGACGTGAGCTTCGTTGCCGGCAAATTGCGGAATCCCGGCTACGTCATGCCGGACTGGATCGGACTGCATCTACAGGATCTCACCGCGCAGCTTGCCACGGTGTTCGGCCGGCCCGATGTCGCCGGCGCCATCGTCACGTCGGTCGATGCCGACAGTCCGGCCGCTCGGGCGTCGCTTGCGCAGGGGGACATCATCACGGCGGTGCGCGGTCAGGCGATGCCGGACTCGCGGGCCATTCTGCGCACGGTGGTTGTGGCTCCCGAAGGCGCCGCGATAACGCTGTCGGTCTGGCGGCACGGCCAAATGAGAGATGTAACGGTGCGCACGGTGCCGTGGCCGCGCATGCTGGCGCTGCGCAGCCAGGTGCTGGCCAGTCCCCAGGCCATCGCGCGTGCCGAGTCGGTCGGCCTCGGCCTGCACCTGACCAGGATCTCCGCGGCCGATCGCCGACGCTACAGCCTGGCGGACACATCCGGGGTATTGATCGACCGGGTCGTTTCCGGATCGCAGGCAGAGGACATGAACCTGCGGGCGGGCGACGTGATCGAGCAGGTGGGTGCGCGGCGGGCAACCACCCCGGCGGAGGTGACGGCCCGGTTGACACCCAGCCGGACGGCACCGGGCAACCTTGTCGCGCTGCTTGTCCGAGGCAAATCGGGGCTGCGATGGACCACCCTGTGGCTCGGCCGAATTGATCCGAAGGACTTGGTCGCGGGACCTGTGGCGCCTGAGGCGAGCGGAGAGACGCACGATGTCGCGGGCCGGCCACGGTAGTTCGGCGCGGGCGTAAAATCGCGTGAACCCTCCGGCGGTTGACAACGCCCCGCAAGTAACGACATAGGTCGCCGAAGCCGGCGCCTGTCGTGCCATGGTGCGGGCGGGGGTCAGGCGTCGCGCGGACACGACCCGCGGAAAGCGACGACGACAAAAATGGAGCATATAACATGAAGCGCATGATAATCGCCGGCGCCGCTGCGATGGGCTTGGTGTGGAGCGCTGCGGCCTTCGCACAGAGCACCCCGAACACGTACTCGGGCACTGCGTCGAGCCCGGCCCTGAACACGTACTCGGGCACTGCGTCGAGCCCGGCCCTGAACACCTACTCGGGGACTGCGTCGAGCCCGGCCCTGAACACCTACTCGGGCACGGCGTCGGCTCCTGCGCAGAACACCTACTCGGGCACGGCGTCGGCTCCGCAAAAAAAGCAGCAGTGACGGACGAGGTTCGTCCGGTGCCGACGACTGAACCGGGGCGCGCGTGGCGGTGAGCCCGCGACCGCGCTTCGGTTGGGGAGGCGGCGGCAGGGCGCTTCCCGTGACGGCGCCGGGGAGAGTTGCCTGATAACTCCGTGGTTACTCCTGGCCGGCCCGGCTCCCGGGGATTGGCCCGAGGAAACAGGCCGGCCATCCGCGCTGTTGCCCTCTGGGCGAGCGTGACTGGCCAGCCGCGCGGCACCAAATGCGGTGCGACGTTTCGCGTCGGATGCTGAACGGGAGGGTTGCCATGGAAATGCGCATATACGGCCGCTCCGGCCTGCAGATTTCGCTGCTCGGATTCGGCTGCGGCGGGGTCGGCGGGCTGATGGTGCGCGGCGCGCCGGCCGACCAGGACAAGGCGGTGGCGCGCGCGCTGGAAGCCGGGGTGAACTACTTCGACACAGCGGTGCAGTACGGCAACGGCGAGTCGGAGAAAAACCTCGGCCGTGTGCTGGCGACGCTGAAGCCGCGGAACGCAATCGTCGGCACCAAGGTGCGGCTGCCTGCGGCGGATTTCGGCCGCATCGCCGCTGCGGCGGCAGAGTCTCTGGAAGCCAGCCTGCGACGGCTGCGGCTGGAACGGGTGGACATCTTCCACCTGCACAACGCGATCAGCACCGCCGGCGGCGGCGAGACGCTGAGCGTCAAGCAGGTGCTGGGCGAGGTCGTCCCGGCGTTCCAGACGCTGCGCGCGCAGGGCAAGATCCGGTTCCTGGGGATTACCGCGGTCGGGGATACGGCGGCGCTGCGCCAGGTGATCGACGCCGGCGATTTCGACAGCGCGCAGGTCAGCTACAACATGCTGAACCCCAGCGCGGCGGTGGCGCTGCCGGCGGGCTATCCGGCGCAGGATTATTCCCGACTTTTCGAGCACACAAAGGCTGCCGGTGTCGGCGTGATCGGCATCCGCGTGCTGGCCGCCGGCGCGCTGTCCGGCGTGGCCGATCGCCATCCGATCGCCGGGGCGGCGCCGGAGCCGATCGGCTCGGCGCATAGTTACGATGCGGACCTGGCGCGGGCGCGCCGGCTGATGCCACTGGTGACCGAGGGATTTGCAGACTCGCTCGCCGAAGCGGCGGTGCGCTTCGCCATTTCGCATTCGGCTATGGGCACGATCCTGGTGGGCATGGCGACGCCGGAGCAATTCGAGCAATCGCTGGCGGCGGTGCGGAAGGGGCCATTGCCGACGGCAGCGCTGGACCGGCTGGCGGAGTTGCAACGGGGGTTCGCCGGCGAGGCGCGATAGGACACCTGTCCCGCGCGAGCGGGAGATCAAGTCGCGTCCGCGCCGAGGGTGAGCGTGAGGGTGACCGGGTCGCCCGGCGGCCAGGCGACCGATGACCGGGAGGATCCCAGCATGATCGACCCAACCAATGACCGCGTGCTGATCACCGGTGCGGCCGGCGCGATCGGCACGGCGCTGCGCATCGGGTTGCGGCCCGCCTGGCGGCATCTGCGCCTTACCGATATCCGCCCGATCGTCGATCCGGCCAATAACGAGGAATCCTTCGTCACCGACATCGGCGACCGAGGCGCACTCGAACGCATGATGCAGGGCGTGCGGGCCGTGGTGTACATGACCGGCGTCGGCGGCGACTACACGCTGGAGGACCTGTTCCGCGTCAACGTGCGCGGCGTGTTCGACGTGTTCGAGGCGGCACGGCTCGGCGGCGTGCAGCGCATCGTCTATGCCAGCAGCAACCACGCGTTCGGCTGCTATCCGGTTACCGAACGCGTCTCCCCGGCGCTGCCGCCGCGGCCCGACAGCCTGTACGGCGCGTTCAAGGTGTTCGGCGAGACGATGCTGCGCGAATATTTCGAACGGCACGGCATCCGCTCGGTGTCGCTGCGCATCGGCACGTTCCGCACGCTGCCGATCGACCAGCGCTCGCTGGCGACGTGGCTGAGCCCGGCCGACGTGGCGCGGCTGGTGGATCGCGCGCTGCGCCATCCCGATCCCGGGTGTCTGGTGGTGAACGGCTACTCCAACAACGCGCGGATCAAAACGTTCGATCCGAACTGGGAGTTTCTCGGCTACCAGCCGCGGGACAACGCGGAGGATCATGTCGGGATGCTGCGGGCCAAGGGGGTGGACGTGGACGGTGCGTGGGAATGGCCGGAGCATGGCGGCTCGCATGCCCGCGCGCCGGAACGGCCGGCACGGTGAGTGGGCGCCCTGCCGGTTTCCGCCGGAGCAGCCGCCGACGATCCGGGTCCGTGCCGAACAGGCTCATTGTCGGGACGGAGTCGTTCGGGCACCGCGGCACAGTGCCGCGCGGCGGCCGTCGGCAGGCGATGGGTTGATCGTTCCGGGCGTGCCGCATGACGCACTGGACCCCGAACGTCGTTTGACGGATCAGGACCGCCGGAACCAAATGCCGGTGCCGGCATGCCAGATCGGCCGCAAGGTGGATCCGCGACCAGACAACGAGCCTCGGATTCGATCCGGTCCGACGTTCGAGCCTGGACCATCACCGCTCCCGATCCGCCTCGAACAAACCCTCCAGCTCCGCCGCCGCATCCTGTGCGGTCTGGATCAGCTTCTGTTCGTCTCGGTAGATCGCGTGGCTGGCCACCAGCGTCTTCTCGTCGTGGTCGCGGAACAGCGCCACCGCGCGTGACGCCGCGTCCGCATCGATCCCCAATGCGGTCAGCGCCTGTTCCGCCAGCGCCAGGCTTGAATGGAACGTCTCGCGCACCAGCCCGTCCACGCCGCGATCCATCAGCAGATGCGCGTGCCGCCGGTTGCGCGCCCGTGCCAGGATCTTCAACTGGGGAAAATTGCGCCGTGCCACGTCCACGGTGCGCAGCACCGCCTCCATGTCGTCCAGCAGCACCACCAGCAGTTTTGCCCCCGCAGCACCGGCGGCGCGCAGCACCTCGGCGCGGGTCGGATCGCCGAAATACACCTTGTTGCCGAAGCGGCGCACCACATCGACCTGGCCCTGATCGCGCTCCAAAGCGGTGAAGGCAATGCTGTGCAGCCGCAGCACGCGGCCGACGATCTGTCCCATGCGGCCGAAGCCGGCGATGATCACCGGGTTCGCTTCGCCCTCGATCCTGTCGTATTCGGGCTCGTGCCGCCGCGGTCGCAGAAGCGGGAGCACCCATGCCTCGGCGCCCGCGAACAGGATCGGCGTTGCCAGCATCGACGCGGCCGCCACCAGCGTCGCCATCCGCGCGTTCCGCGCGTCCAGCGCGCCCACCGCCACCGCCGCGGCGAACAGCACGAAGCTGAACTCGCTCGCCTGGGGCAATGCCAGAGCGAAGCGCAACGCATTCGCGCCGTCCTGCCGTGCGACGCGCGCCAGGCCATAGAGGATCGCCGACTTGGCCCCCAGCAATGCGGCAGTCCCACCCAGCAGCAGCCATGGCGCGGTGCGCGCCAGGCTCAGGTCCGCGGACATGCCCACCGAGATGAAGAAGAACCCCAGCAGCAGCCCCTCGAACGGTGCGATGTCGGCTTCCAGTTCGTGGCGATATTCGGAACCGGACAGCAGCACCCCCGCCATGAACGCGCCGAGCGACGGCGACAGTCCGGCGGCGGAGGCCAGCAACGCCGTGCCGGTGACGATCAGCAGCGCCACCGTGGTGAACAGCTCGGGCGTACGCGCGCCGCCGACGGCGCGGAACAGCGGGCGAACCAGATAGCGACCGCCGGCGAGGATCGCGACGATCGCCACCGCCGCGCGCGCCACGTCCAGCCACGGCACATGGTGCAACGTCGCGTGGCCGGCCAGCAGCGGGACCAGCGCGACCAGCGGGATGAAGGCGAGGTCCTGGAACAGCAGCACGGCGAAGGCATCGCGTCCGGCACGGCTTCGCAGCAGATCGCGCTCGGCCAGCAGCGGCAGGACGATGGCGGTGGAGGACATCGCCAGCCCGGCCCCCAGCACCGCCGCGCCTGTCCAGGCGACGCCCGCTGCATGCGCCAGTACCGCCAGCGCCGCGCCGCACAGGAGCAATTGCGCGGTGCCCAGTCCGAACAGGGACCGGCGCATCACCCATAGCCGCTGCGGCCGCAGCTCCAACCCGATCAGGAACAGCAGCATGACCACGCCGAGGCTGGCGATCTCGGCGATCTCGCCGACATCCGTCACCAGCCGCAGTCCGGCGGGACCGATCGCCACGCCCGCCACCAGATAGCCGAGCACGCTGCCGAAGCCGGCGCGGCGCGACAGCGGTACCGCGATCGTCGCGGCGGCGAGCAAGGCGACCAGGGTTGCCAGCATCGGTTCCGCTCGGCTTCGGTGGTTCATGCGGCTGCGCCGGGAGTGGGCGAGGTCCTCGCGCACCGACGCCGGCGCCAGCCAGTCCAACGCCATCATGCGCGGCGACGGCGCAGTTGTCAGGGGTGGCGACCGATGCGCCCTGCATGACGGGCTGCTCCGCGCTGCTGCCCTTACGCCAGCAGATGGTCCGGAATCCGCAGCCCGAGCCGCGTCGGGACGTTCCACAGTTCACGCACCTGCCTGGTGACGTGGAACCCGGCCCGCAGATAGGTCGGCATCGCGCGCGCATGATCGGCGGTGCAGGTGTTCACGGTCATCCCGCGGGCGCCTTGGCGCCACACCGTATCCACCGCCTGGCGCAGGAACGCATAGCCGATGCCGCTGCCGATCACGTGCGGCATCAGGCCGAAATAGCTCAGGTTGATGTCTGGCCGGAGCCGCGCATCCAGTTCGAAGAATCCGCCCGGTTCGCCGCCGGCATACAGCACGTGGATCGACACCATCGGATCGCGCAACAATGCGGCCAGGTGGTCGTCCGGCACCGCCCGGCGCAGCCACCACACGTAGTCGGCGCCCACCGTGTTGTAGAGGTAGCGGTAGAACGGCACGCTGGTCGCTTCGAGCCGCACCACCTGGCATCCGGGCGGCAGGGCAGGCGCCGCCTCGGCCGGCGGACGGTCCATCCGCAGGAAGGTGACCGTGACGCTGACGCGCACCACTGGTTCCATCCCACATGCTCTCCCCTGATCGCGGCGAGGCAGCGTAGCCGATGGTTGGTCCTCCAGGAAGCGGGGATGGGCCGGGCCGGTACAGGTGCATGAGGTCTTGCCGGCGCATTGGGCCGTGGCGGCCGGGGAAGGGCAGGGGGGCCGCAGGCCGAGGCCGAGACGAAATGTGCTCCCGCCCGTGGCGAGCGTGATGTTCGGCCGCGGAAGACACGCGCCGGCACGTTGCGGCGGCATCCAGCGTGTGGCACTGGAAGCACCGGAGTGGTTTCAGCCGGATCGGGGTCGCCATCGTTCACCGGTGGCATGGCTGATGGAAGGCGCGTCTCACCAGTGTCTCGTTTCGCCGCGTGCGAGACGGTGCTGCATGGGATGAGGGGGAGACGGAGCAGGTGCGGGGTTCGCGGTTCCGCGGCGGGGCGATGTTGGGACTCGACGGGTAGGGCGCGGCGACGGACTTGCGGCGCCGCTGGACATGGGGTGTTGCCGAGCGGCGCGATGCGGCGGCGTGAGCCGTACAGGTGCATGGGCTTCTTACCATTGCGGTGGCGAGGGCGGCGTTCGCGGCTCTGGTGCAGGGGTTCCGCTGCTCCCCGCGTTTTCTCCGCTGATCTCCTCGACCGCAGCCTTGCGAGGACGTACGGTATCCTCGCCCTCCAGTAGCCGTCGATCTCTTCCACCATCTCCCTATTGCCCTGAGTCACTCAGTAATGCGGGGACCAGCCGGAGCGGTCGATCGGACTGCCGTGTCAGGCTCTGGCAACGGGAATTTGCGGTCGGCACGAATCAGGACGGCGGGGCCAGCCATGCTCTGGCCCCGGTCGTTC
>DATLQW010000224.1:0-73916 GCA_035535035.1 Acetobacteraceae bacterium | reverse complement strand
CGGAGGATTGCGCGCTCCTGCTCGACGTCATCGCCGGGCACGATCCCGCCGACCCGGCCTCGGTCGCCGGGCCGCGGGTGGGCTACGCGCGCGCACTGACCGCGCCGGTGAAGGGGCTGCGCGTCGGCCTGCTGCGGCGGTTCCACGAGCACGACGTGCCGGCGGCGCCGGAGATGCTGCGCATGCTGGGCGAGGCCGGCGCGGTCCTGAAATCCCTCGGCTGCCGGGTGGAGGAGGCGGTGCTGCCGCCGATGGCGCAGTACAACGCGGTCGGCCGGGTGATCATCTCCGCCGAGGCCTATGCGCTGCACGAGGCGCGGCTGAAGACGCGGCTCGGCGAGTATTCCCGCGCTTTCCGGGTGCGTGTGCTCGGCGGCGCGTTGGTCAGCGCCGCCGACTATCTGGCGGCGCAGCGGCACCGGACCGACCTGATCGCGGCGACGGCGGCGCTGTTCCGCCAGTTCGACGTGCTGCTGACCGTGCCGGTCGCCGGCCCCGCGCCGGTGTTGAGCGAGCAGCGCCCCGACGACGGCTTCGCCCGGCCGTTGCAGACGGTGGTGGCCAATGTGGCGGCGGTGCCGTCGCTGGTGGTGTGCGGCGGGTTCTCCGCCGCCGGCCTGCCGCTGGCGATCGAGCTGATCGGTCCGGCCTGGGGGGATGCGACGGTGCTGCGGCTGGGGCACCAGTTCGAGCAGGCCGCCGGCACGCGGCTCCGCCGGCCGGCGCTGTAGCCGCCGGCGGTCCGGCGCTATCCTGCCGCGATGGCCCCGTCCGACCCAAGCTCCCCCGCCGCCGCCGCGCCGGCTCCCACCTTGGACGCGCCCACCTTGGGCGCGAACATCATGCACTTCGCCCGCCTGCTGCGCCGCGCCGGCCTGCCGGTGGGACCGGCGGAGACGCTGGCCGCGCAGCAGGCGCTGACGCTGGTCGATCTTGCCAGCAAGGAGGAGGCCCGCACCGCCCTGCGGACCGCCATGATCCATCGCCACGAGCACCGCGAGGTGTTCGACCAGGCCTTCGCCCTGTTCTGGCGCGGCCCCGAGGCCGGCGCCCAGGCCGCCGCGATGGCCCTGCTCGATGCCGGCAAGAAGAAGCAGCCGGAGCGCCCGCCGCCGCCGGCCGCCCGGCGCGTCGCCGAGGCGATGGCGCCGCCGCCCTCGGCCAGGCCGCGGGAGGAAAAGCCGCCCGAGATCGAGGCCACCTTCACCGCCAGCGAGCGCGAACGCCTCCAGCAGATGGATTTCGAGGCGATGAGCGCGGCCGACATCGCCGCCGCCAAGCGCGAGATCCGCCGCCTGACCCTGCCGCTCGATCTGTTACGCACGCGCCGGCTGCGGCCCGACCCGCTCGGCCCGGTGGCCGATCTGCGCCGCACCATCCGCGCCAGCCTGCGCCAGGGCGGCGAAATCCTCACCATCGCCCGCAGCCGCCGGGTGACGCGCCCGCCGCCGCTGGTGGTGCTGTGCGATATCTCCGGCTCCATGGCCCGCTACGCGCAGATTCTGCTGCACTTCCTGCACGCCGTGACCAACGACCGCGACCGCGTGCACGTGTTCCTGTTCGGCACCCGGCTGACCAACATCACCCGCCATCTGCGCCATCGCGACCCGGAGGTGGCGTTCCAGACGGTGGCGCATATCGTGCCCGACTGGTCCGGCGGCACCCGCATTGGCGAGGCGCTGGCGACCTTCAACCGGCGCTGGGCGAAGCGCGTGCTGGGGCAGGGCGCCGTGGTGCTGCTGATCACCGACGGGCTGGACCGACCGCGCGACCAGGACGGCGCGGTGGAGCTTGCCGAGAACATGGATCGGCTGCACCGCTCCTGCCGGCGTCTGATATGGTTGAATCCGCTGTTGCGCTGGTCGGGGTTCGAACCAAAATCTCAGGGCATCCGCGCGATGCTGCCGCATGTCGATGAGTTCCGGCCGGTGCACAACCTGGCCAGCCTGCGCTCGCTGATCGATCTGCTGTCGCATCCCGCGGCGCCGCGCGGTTTGGCTCCGCGGGCTGGATATGAAAGGATGGCCGCATGAACACATCATCATCCCTTGGCGAAGTGGAAGACGTGCTGAGCACCGCCGCCGCCTGGCGCGCTGCCGGCGAACAGGTGGCGCTGGCCACGGTGACCGAAACCTGGGGCAGCTCACCGCGTCCCGCGGGCAGCCAGATGGCGGTGACGAAGTCGGGCAAGATGGCCGGCTCGGTGTCGGGCGGCTGCATCGAGGGCGCCGTCGCCGACGCGGCGATGAAGACGATGGAGACCGGTTCGCCGCAACTGCTGGATTTCGGCGTGACCAACGAGCGCGCCTGGGAGGTTGGGCTGGCCTGCGGCGGCAAGGTGAAGGTCTTCGTGGAGCGATTGCTGTGAGGAACGGTCTCCCGACGATATTCCTCCCCCCCCTGAGGGCTTGGGCCGCGAAGCGGACCAAGGTCGGGGAGAGCGGCCCGGCGTGGTCGCGCGGACCCCTCTCCCTACCCCCCTCCCTCAAGGGGAGGGGGAGTATCGAGCCATGACCCCGGACACCATTGCCGCCGTGGAAGCGGCGAAGCACGACGGGCGCCCGGTGGTGCTGGCCACCCGCCTGCCGGACGGCGAACAGCGGCTGCTGCCCGACCCTGCCTCGCCGGCCGAGCTGAACGCGGCGGCGGACCACGCGTTGCATGAGGACGAGAGCGGCACCGTGAAGATCGCCGGCAGCGACTGGTTCCTGCACGTTTACAACCCGCCGCTGCGGCTGGTCGTGGTGGGCGCGGTGCATATCGCGCAGGCACTGGTGCCGTTCGCGTCGCAGTGCGGCTTCGCGGTCACGGTGGTCGATCCGCGGCGGTCCTTTGCCTCGGACGAACGTTTTCCCAACGTGACCATCTCCACTGCCTGGCCGGACGAGGCGATGGACGCGTTGCGACCGGACACCCGCACCGCGGTGGTGACGCTGACGCACGACCCGAAGCTGGATGATCCGGCGCTGGACCGCGCGCTGAAATCGGCGGCGTTCTATATCGGCTCGCTGGGCTCGCGGCGCACCCATGCGGCGCGGCTGAAGCGGCTGCGCGAACTGGGTCACGGCGAGGACGTGCTGGCGCGCATTCGCGGCCCGGTGGGCCTGAACATCGAGGCGGTCACCGCGCCGGAGATCGCGCTGTCGATCATCGCCGAGATCGTCGCGGTGCGCCGCGGTGCGCCGGTGCCGCAGAAGGCGCCGCTCGCGGCATGAAATTCGGCGCCGTTCCGCTGGACGAGGCCCGCGGCGCCGTCATGGCGCACAGCCAACTGGTCGGCGGCAAGATGATCCGCAAGGGCTCGGTGCTGGACGAGCCGGCACTGGCGGCCCTGCGCGAGGCCGGCCGCACGGAGGTGATCTGCGCCCGCCTCGAGCCCGGCGACGTGCCGGAGGACATCGCCGCCGACCGGCTGGCCACGCCGCTGGTCTCGCCGCTGATCGCGCGCACACGGGCCTCGACCGGCCGGGTGAACCTGGCCGCGGAGGCTCCGGGGCTGCTGCGCGTCGATGGGGCAAAAATCGACCGGCTGAACTCCATCGACGAGGCGCTGACCGTAGGCACCCTGCCGGACTACGCGGTGGTGGCGCCGCGAGACCTGGTTGCCACCATCAAGGTGATCCCGTTCTCGGTGCCGGGGACCGTGCTGACCGTGGCGGAAACGCTTGTGCGGCAGGGTGGCTCGCCGCTGACGCTGCACCCGTTCCGCCGCATGAGGGTGGGGCTGGTCGTCACCGAGCTGCCGGGGCTGAAGGACAGCACCACCGAGAAGACCATCGCCGCCACCGAACAGCGGGTGGTCGGCCTGACCGGGTCGCTGCGGCCCCCGGTGCATTGCGCGCATACGGAGGAAGCGATCGGCCGCGCCCTGGAGGGCCTGATTGGCGACGGCGCCGAGTTGCTGCTGGTGGTCGGCGCCTCGGCGGTGCTGGACCGGCGCGACGTGGGACCGGCCGGGATCGTGCGGGCGGGCGGGGAGATCGTGCATTTCGGCATGCCGGTCGATCCGGGCAACCTGATCTGCCTGGGCCGCATCGGCGACCGTCCCGCGCTGGTGCTGCCCGGCTGCGCCCGCAGCCCGAAGCTGAACGGCATCGACTGGGTGCTGAGCAGACTGTTCGCCGGGCTGAAGGTAACGCCGGCCGACGTGATGAAAATGGGTGTCGGCGGGCTGCTGAAGGAAATCGACGTGCGGCCGCTGCCTCGGGAAAAGGCGTCGGCGCAGCCGCCGCACGGGGTGGCCCCGCGCAGCGCGCCGACGATCGCGGCGGTGGTGCTGGGCGCGGGGCGCTCGCGGCGGATGGCGCCGCACAACAAGCTGCTGGTCGCCGACCGGACCGGCAAGACGATGATCGCCCGGGTGGTGGACAACGTGCTGTCGTCGAACGCTCGGCCGGTGCTGGTGGTGGTCGGGCACCAGGCAGAACAAGTGGAGCATGCGCTGGGCGGGCGGCCGGTGCGGTATGTGTATGCGGAGGACTATGCCGAGGGTTTGTCGGCCAGCCTGAAAGCCGGGATCGCGGCGGTGCCGCCGGAGTGCGCGGCAGCGCTGGTCTGCCTGGGCGACATGCCGCTGGTGACCGGGCGCATGATCGACCGGCTGCTGGCGGCCTACGATCCGGACGAGGGGCGGCTGATTGTGCTGCCGGTTTTTCATGGGAAGCAGGGCAACCCGATGCTGTGGGACCGGCGGTTCTTCCCGGAGATCCTGGGCATCGGCGGCGATTCCGGTGCCCGCTTCCTGGTCGGCAAGCACATGGAGGTCGTGGCCGAGGTGGAGATGGCGGACGACGCGGTGCTGCGCGACTTCGACACGACGGAGTCGCTGGCGAGCCTGCCGCCTCGGCTGCGCCCCGAAGGGGTGGGCTGAGCGGCGCCGCGGCCACGCTTCCCGACGCGGGCGGATTTCGCTCACGCGCGGCCCGTGCCCGACATTTCGAGCGGCTCGCACTGACCGGGCATCGACGATTCCAGTCACGCTGGCGCTGCTCTGGTGACCGTCTTCTTTGGCGACTGGCCTTATTGATATGGTTTCAAATGATAGCGTTCGAACATGGCCGAACTTATTTCGGGACTGCTGGGCCATTGGCCTCGCCGCTGTCCGGCATGGGTTTGACATTCGTCCAGGCGCTGGGGATCGGGCTGCACGACGTCACCGGCTTGCAGAAACAACAGGCCGATCTTGCCCGTGGGCATCCGCGTCACAAAAGCAACGGCGGCGTCGAGGGCCGCGCGGAGATGTTTCGTGATGTCTTGCGGGTCAAGCGGCCCACTGCTTTGCAAGGCACGCCACTCGGCTGCGGGGTAATTTGCGTTGCGTCGGATTTCCGCAATCAGTCCCTCCGGCGTGAAGCCGGGCGATTTTTCAACGGCCGCCCAGATGACGGCACCAAGTGGAAGAATGGTCTCGTGAATCGTCACGCGGTCACCGATATCCCGCAATTCTCGGCGTCCGACGGCAGCCATGATATTGTTCATCGCAAGGTCAACCGGATGCAGGACATAGCCGAACGTCGCATCCCGCAAGGTAGGGAAAAACCGGAAATCGCTGTCAACCACCCATTCAAGGCGGGTGCCGGCGTCCGCTTGCGTTACCTCGGCGGTGTAGATCAGCGGCAATTGCCGCAGCCACGCGACGCCATAACCCGCCGCCGCGAGTACTTGAGTGTCGTTCAACCCGCTGCCACAACGCGATCCTCACGGTCGTGAAACACGTCGATGTCGGCCGAATAGCGCGGCGCGTCCCGGTTCAGCGGCGAGGCTCCGGCGACATGGCTTTCCGGATCGCAGTGCGCGGCGAGCAGACCAAGGATGTCGGCTTGAATCCTAGTGCCGCACGCCGAAAGTGGCGACTCCATAGCGGGGGGTGAGTCTGGATTGCCACAATTGGGGAGAAAATTGCGCCAATCGTGCCCGGGGTGCCCGATTGGGGGGAGTCAAGCGCACCGTGGGATGGCAGGACGAATCGCCTGTTCGTCCCCCGATTCGCCGAGGTCCCGATGCCGCGCCTGTCTGCCGACCCTATTGTGATGACCGCTGCGCACGAGCAGGTGCTGACCCGCCTGGTCCGAGCGCATACCACGCCGCAGAAGCTGGCCGAACGAGCGCAACGGGTCTTGCTGGCCGCGGCGGGGACCGGCGTTCGCGCGAGCGCGCGCGAGCTCGGTGTCTGGCCGAAGCCCGTGCGCCACTGGCTGGCTCGCTGGCGCAGCGCGGCCGAAGCCGTGCCGGTCGCTGAACGCCTAGCCGACGCCCCGCGTCCGGGCGCACCGGCGACATTCACGCCCGAGCAGATCTGCGCGATTGTCGCATTAGCCTGCGAGCAACCGGCGGCGGAGAGCGATCTGCCGCTGAGCCACTGGAGCCGCAGTGAGTGATCCCGATGTGCGGTCGAGCGTGGCATCGTTGAGCGCGTCTCGAACAGCTCGGTCGGGCGCTTGTTTAAAACAAGCCGCCCTTCAGCCGCACCGCGTGCGAGGCTGGCTCACGTCCAAGCCGGATCCTGAGTTCGACACGAAATGCGCCGACATCTGCACGGTTTACCTGGAGGCGACTGAAGCGGCGAAACAGGGCGTCCGCACGGTGTCGATCGACGAGATGAGCGGCGTGCAGGCGCTGGAACGTGCCGCGCCGAGCCTGCCGATGAAGCCAGGCAAGATTGAGCGGCGGGAATACGAATACAAGCGCCACGGAGGGGGCACAGGCACTGATCGCGGCGTTCGAGGTCGCCACCGGGCAGGTGCAAGGCACCGTCGGCGACACGCGTACTGAAACCGACTATGTGAGCTTCCTCGAAAATCTGCTTGCGTCGAGCAGCGCAACGACCCCGTGGCACGTCGTGTGCGACAATCTGAACACGCATGTCTCGGAGGGCGTGGTCCGCCTGGTGGCGCGGCTATGCGGGATTGACGACGACCTTGGTGAAAAGGGCGAGGCAGGCATCCTGGAGTCGATGGCCACGCGGGAAGCTTTCTTGCGGATGAAGACCCACCGGATTTGCTTCCATTTTACTCCCAAGCATGCGTAGTGGTTGAACCAAATCGAGATCTGGTTCTCGATCCTCGCGCGCAAGCTGCGGCGGCGCGGGAGTTTCACCTCGCAACAGGACCTCAAGGAGCGGATCGAGCGCTTCATCGACTACTTCAACCGGACCATGGCAAAGCCCTTCAAGTGGACCAAGACGGGAAAGCCGCTGGCCGCGTGAGGGGGCATGAGGTCGGAATCTTCGGCGCGCGGCACTAGATGGTCAGCCGGCCGGCTTCCGCAGCTCAGTCAGGCAACCGGCCGGCGGTAACCGCCTCGATAGTCCTGGATCAACCGGCGATCCGGCACCGGCTCCGAGCGCAATTTGCCAAACAAATACATGCTCCCGGCGGCATCGAAATGCGCTGGCGCGGCCAGCCACCGGTCGAGCTTTCGCAGCGGTGGCGTGCAGAGCAGGGCGGTTGCGCGCGAAAAGCGCCGCCAGAAGCGCCGCCCGGAGATGGATTGCAGGAACGCCGATACGGTCCACGCTGCCACTGATCCGATGCCAGTCGAAACACCTGCGTCGATGACGTCGAACCAACGAAATAACCGCCGATGCCCAAGCGGGGTGAACCGAGTAAAGTCGTAGGCGCCCATATGCACTGGTTGCAGAAAGGGGGTTATGGCATAGACATATCCGCCCGGCTTCAGAACGCGTTGAATCTCCGCAACACACCGTTGCGGATCTGCGACATGTTCCAGCACCGCTATCGCCAACACCAAATCGATTTGACGATCCGGTATGGGTATGTCGTGCGCGTCCGCGAGCACCTCGACATGCGGTCCAAACGCCACATCGGTATGCAATACGTCAACGCCGGGAACACGGTAGTCCTGGCCTCCGGACCCCACCACGAGAACGCGCGGTTCCGGCACGATCTGCCTGACCTGCTCCAGCGCGTCGGCCCATGAGAGATGGCGGATGCTGCTGTTGCTCTGCGCCAGCCAATGGAACGACCTTCTGACCACGCGCCGCACGCCGCGTGTCGTATCGGACGCCTGGCCGTAGCTTGCGCCCCAGTAACCGGCCGACTCGGCGTAATCGGCAACCGCAAACACTGAATTGGCGTCGTTGATGAGTACGGGAACCCCGGAGATTATGGGGTAAGCGGTACCACAGTTCGCACAGATGAGCAGGTCGTCCCGCTTTTCGAGGGAACCATGATCGCGTGGGCATCTGAATTGCCATTCCATGACAGGAGGACTACCAAATCATCATGAGTGCCGCAACAAGCCGCGACCGGCTATCGCGCTGGGGCCACCCTGTGCAGGCCTGATGCCGTAGGGTGCCGGTGCGTCAATCGCGCCGATCAGCGCGCCGCGGTCGGTTCGGCCAACGCATACAACCCCTCCAGCGCACGGCACAGCCCGGCGGTGTCGCATGCCGGGCTGGTAGAGAGGCGATAGAGGCTCACGAAGTGTTCCGATGGTACCGGCTCCGTGTTCACGCATTTTGCAATATCACAGGAGCGCTTCGGCATCCACCATGGCGCTGGCGACGATCCGCCTGATCCGCCGATGCTTGCGCGTGCCGCTGCCGCCGCGCCGGACGGTGTGCCCCCGCTGTCGCGGCGACGACGGGAGTCGTTCCCCGTCCCGTGACAACCGGCTCACCGATCGCTGGGCGTCGCCTTATGCCGCCTTGCTGCCCCGCGGCCACCGGCGGTCGATGTCGTCCAGGCAGCCAGCCATCGCGGCCGGCAGGCGCGCGGCGAGCGCGGCGAGCCGCTCGACCAACGTCCCGGCCGTATCGCGGTCGTTGCGAGTCGCGGCGTCGGCAACCTCCTCGAGCAATTCACTGAGGGCGAAGGCGCCGCAGGTCTCGGCCCTCCCGCTGATCGCCTCGCAGCATCGCAGGATGGCCTCGACCTCCCAACCCGGCAGCAGTTCGCCGAGCCGACGGCAGCGGGCCGTGGCGTCGGCGATGAACTCGGCGACGCAGGCCCGTGTCCGGTCCATCCCGACAACCGCGACCATCTCCTCCAGATACGCCAGCGACACGTCGGCGACATAATCGACCGCGCCAGCCTCCACCGGCACGGCACCGCCGATCACGCGGTACAGGCAGGCCGTCAGCCGGTCGAGGTTGACCGGCTTCTCCATCACCGACGTAAACCCGGCCTCTTCGCAGCGCTGCCGCAGCCTGGCGCCCTGCAAGGCGGTCAGCGCGACGATCGGTACAGTGGCTGCATGGCCTTGCAGGGCACGCATGCGCAGCACGGTTTCGAAGCCGTCGAGACCGGGCATCTGCAGATCCATAAGCACCGCATCGAAACTGTCATGGCTGGCCAGTCGGAGCGCGTCCTCCCCGTTGCCGGCCGTGAACACCGCAAATCCACGGCGGGACAGTGCCGCCGCCAGCAGCGCCTGGTTGGCCTTGTCGTCTTCCACCAGCAACACCCGTCCGCCGCGAACCAGCGAGACGTGCGGCGACAGCGCCTCCAGTGACGGCCGTTGCGCCAGCAACTGCTTCGCCACGGTCGCCACCTGGTAGGCATCCGGCGGCGCAGGCACGATCGCGTCCACTTCGGCGGTCTCGGCCCCGTCCCCGACCCACACCACCGAGGCGCGGTTGCCGAACGCCGTGCGGCGCAGGCGGATGATGAACACCTCTCCCGGCATGCCCGGCAGGTTTCCCTGCAGCACGACCAGGTCCACCGCGCCACGCTGCGCTTCCAGCCGCTCGGCCAGCGCCAGGCCGAGATAGCCGTCGGGCGCCGTTTCGACCATCAGCCCAAGCTCGCCAAGCTGGGTCGCCAAGGCCCGAATGGCCGGGCCATCGTCGGCGACGATCAGCGCCGTCCGCCCGGCGAAGGGCAGCAGCCGATCCTGCGCCGGCACCCGATCGGCCGGGAATTCGAAGGTGAACTCGCTGCCCACGCCCAGTGCGCTTTCCAGCGTGACGGTGCCGCCCATCAGCTTGGCATTCTCCCGGCACAAGGCCAAGCCGAGTCCCAGGCCGCCTTGCGCCGCGCCGTCATGCGCGCGCCCGCGCCGGAACCGCTCGAAAATCTCGTCGCGCTCCGCCGGGTCGATGCCCGGTCCGGTGTCCGACACCGCGATCCGCAGCCGGGTCTGCCCGTCGGCCTCGACCGCCGAGGCACGGATCTCCACCCGGCCGCTCGCGGTGTACTTCACCGCGTTGCTGGCGAGGTTGAACACGACCTGGCGCAGCCGTGACGGATCGACCAGCCATTGGCCACGCAGCAGGTCATCGCAGCGCGTGTGCAGCTCCAACGCCTTGTCGTGCGCCTGCGGCCGCAACACATCCACGACCTCCTGCACCAGCGTGCTTACCTCCACCGGCTCGCACACCAATGCACCGCGCGCGCTCTCGTCTTCGGCCACGGCCAGCAGGCCGTTCAGCATCCCCAGCAACGCGCCGCAACTGCCCTGCACGCGTTCCAGCCACACCCGCTGCTCCTGCTCGATCTCCCCATCCAACAGCAGCTCGCAAATGCCCATGATGCTGGTCATCGGCGTACGGATGTCGTGCCCCAACGAGGTCAGTAGGCGATCCTGGTTGCGGTGCGCGGCCGCCAGGGCGCCTTCGGCGGCGTCGCGCAACGCCAGCGCGACGGTTTCGGCGGTAATGTCGCGGCCGGCGCAGACGAACCCGCCGCGGTCCTCGGGCGCCAGCGAGGCGCGCCAGGTACGGTTATCGATCAGCACCTGGATGTCATGGACCGAATGTCGCTGCCGCAAGCCGGCCGCGACGTTGCCGAAGGCATCGGACTCGGGCGACAGGCAAAGCATCGTGAGCAACGGCCGCCCAATGCTGTCGCGCAGCGTGTCCGGCGGGCTGCCGCGATATGCCACAACGGTCCCGCCCGCCTCCACGTCGCACTGCCAATCCACGCCGAACCCGATCGGGACCGCTTCGGCTTTCGGTTTCCGCCGCCCGAATACAACGACCAAAGCACAGCTCAGCCACGCCGCCAGAAGCGTGCCGCCCGATATGATGATCGGTGCGTCGAGCACCTGGCGGGGCAGCGCGAGGCTCGTCGGCAGCGTCGCGGCCACGGCCGCGGCGATTGTGTGCAGCGGTGCGGTCCCGGTCCAGGTGGTCGGCCGGCCGAACCAAGCCAGCAGCGACAGCATCAGGCGCTGGGTCCGGCTATCCGGCATCGCGGGACCGTCGGCCTGATCCGACGCATGCGGCAACAGGTCGCCACCCGCGCCGCCGACCAGGTAAAGCGAGATCTGCGGCGCCAGCCAGTCCGGCGAGATCAGCCGCTCCAGCGATGCCAGCGGCAGAACCGCACCGACCAGGCCAACCGGTTTGCCCGCGGCATCGGTGACCGTGCGCGTCAGCACGACACCGGACGACGAGCCGAGCCACGGGGTATGCTGGCGCTGCGGCACCAGCGAGCCCGGCGGCGCGGCAACCGCTCGGCGGAACCAGAAAGCATCGCCGACCATGGCGTCCTGCCGGGAGAACGGCGCCGACGCCGCGAGCAACCGCCCGTCGGCGGTGACCATGAATGTCGCGGCGGCCGGCAGCAGGGTCTGCAGCCGCAGCAGCCGCGCCGTCAGTTCCAGCCGGTCGGTGATCGCGAAATCCGCCGGACGCACCGCCTGAACCTGCTGGGTGAAGCGTGAGAGCGTCGCATCCACGCCGGCCGCGACGCCCTGCGCCGCCAGCATCGCCTGCTGGCCGGCCTGGCGCCCCGTTTGGGCGAGTTCCGCCCCGACAAGGATGACCCAGGCGCCCAAGAACAGGCCGCCGGCGACAGCCAAGGCTGTCCCCCGAATGACGTGTGGCAAGACCGTGCGGAGGGAACCCAAATGTTTCACAATGACCTTCCTTATGTCACATGCAGCACGGCTGGTTGCGGTCTGGTAGCGGCCCCCAAACGCGCCCGGCGGCGACCCCCGGTCGGCTATCACGATTAATTCACGCTACGACGGGCGCAAGCGAACCATTCCTGGCCCTCGACACCCGATTCCGGGAGCACCAGGATCGGCAGGTCCTCGCGAGCCGGCTCCAGGTTCAGCACGCCGCCGCTGAGCAGCATCAGGATCCGGCTGAGCGAGATTTCGTCCCGGCCCAGCACGAAGATGGCCTCGCGGCGTCCGGCATGGGTGCCAAAGATCAGCCAATGACCGGCTGGTCCATTGAAATGTCCGACCGGCCTGGCCGGCGGGTCGCCCGGCAGTGACATGCTGAGCCGGATCAAGCCCTCCGGGCGCACCGCGATCTGTAGGCTGGTCGAGCCGGCCTTGGCGAGGGCGATGCAGGCATCCGGTCCGGTCCGGAAGGACCACATGGCGCGCAGGACGCGCCGCTCTGCGTGCGGGGGCGGTGGGCGGGGTGCCTCGGGTGCGGGCCTGGCAGGAGCCGGGGGTGGAGGCGGCGGCGCGCAGCACGCCGGCAGCAGCGCGAGCAGCAGGACGAACATCCTCCGGCGACGCGAGCCCGGGAATCGGTGGTGACGCACACGCATGCGGCCGACTGTGTACCACATCGGACCAATGGCGGTCTGCTGTAATTGCGCAGCACGCCAGCCACCTGTTTTGGCCGGGACAACCCAGCGGTCCATCGCCGGGCAGGATCGGTATTTTACTGGCGGGCCGCAGCCGCACCGATAAAGCGCGATCCGACCCGGGACCGGCGCACGCTGTCGCCTCGGCAACCGGGTGTCATGCCCAGGCGACGCCCGGCGACAGGTGAGCCGGTTGTCATGCGAGGGGTGCAACGCCCGTCATCCCCGCGCGACAGCCGGGATCTGTGCGGCATGGATCCCGGCTGTCGCGCGGGTGACGTAGAACCCCGACCCGCGTCATGTGATCCGCGTGTTGTCGCGCGCCGCCTTGCGTCTTTCCTCTGCGATGGTTGACCTCGGCTTGACCGCATGGCCGAACCGGTCTCCCATTCGTCCCAACACAAGGGAGTCAGAGAGCCATGCACGACACGGTCATCCGTGGCGGAACCATCGTCGATGGTACCGGCCAGGCGCGTTTCACCGGCGACGTCGCCATCGACGGCGATCGCATCGCCCAGGTCGGCGGCAAGGCCGGCCCCGCCAGGCGCGAAATCGATGCGGACGGATTGCTGGTAACGCCAGGCTGGGTCGATGCGCACACCCACTACGATGGCCAGGCCACCTGGGACCCGGTGTTGGCACCCTCGTCCTGGCATGGCGTGACGACGATCCTGTTCGGCAATTGCGGCGTCGGCTTCGCACCGGTGCGCCATGCCGACCATGACTCGCTGATCGGCCTGATGGAAGCGGTGGAGGAAATCCCCGGCATCGCACTGGCCGACGGGCTGCAATGGAACTGGGAGACCTTCCCGGAATATCTTGACGCGCTGGACCAGATGCCGCGCGCGATCGATATCGCCGCGCAGATTCCGCATCACCCGCTGCGCGTCTATGTGATGGGCGAGCGCGCGGTCAACCGCGAGAAAGCGACCGCCGACGACATCGAGGCGATGCGCGGCGCGGTGGCGCAAGGGCTGCGCGCCGGCGCGTTCGGCTTCACCACGTCGCGCACCAATTCGCACAAGACGCCGACCGGCGAGATGGTGCCCGGCCGCTATTCGGAAGTGCAGGAATTGCTCGGCATCGGTTCCGCGTTCAAGGGCCTGGGCTACGGCGCGTTCGGCGTGAACAGCGACTTCGACATCGAAACCGAAGAGCTGGAATGGATGACGAAACTCGGCAAGGACACCGGCCGCCCGGTCTGGTTCCTGCTGACCGACCGTCCGACCGACACCGCGCGTTGGCGGCGGCTGATGGATGGCGTGCACAAGGCGCGCGCGCAGGGTGCGATGGTGACAGCGCAGGTGGCCGGGCGCCCGGTCGGCGTGCTGCTGGGCATCGACACCGCGCTGAACCCGTTCTCCATCCGGCCGAGCTACCAGGCGCTGCTGCAACTGCCGGCGGAGGAGCGCATCAAGCGGCTGCAGGACCCCGCGATGCGCGCGCGGATCCTCAGCGAAGCGCCGTCGCCCGAGCTGATCCACCGGCTGTCGCAATTCCGCCAGCGCATCACCACAAGCTGGCACCGCATGTTCCCGATGAGCGACCCGCCGAACTACGAACCGGAGGCGCGCGACAGCGTCGCCGCGATCGCCGCGCGCGGCAACCACACGCCGGACGAGGTCGCCTACGACTACCTGGCCGGCGGCGCCGAGAAATTCCTGTTCTTCCCGATCGTCGGGTACAACGAGGACAATCACGACATCATCCGCACCATGCTGACGGACGACGCGACGATCCTCGGCCTGTCGGACGGCGGCGCGCATTGCTCGTCGATCGTCGATGCCAGCGTGCCGAGCTGGATGCTCATCCACTGGGCGCGCGACCGCACGCGGGGGGAAAAACTGCCGCTGGAGCTGGTGGTGAAGCGGCAGACCAGCGAGACCGCGGGTTTCTTCGGCTTCCACGATCGCGGCGTCCTGGCGGCGGGGAAGAAAGCCGACATGAACGTGATCGACTATGAGGCGCTGCGGCTGCACATACCGGAAGTACGCTACGACCTGCCGAAGAACGGCCGCCGGCTGGTGCAGCGCGTGGACGGCTATCGCGCGACGCTCGTTTCGGGCGCGACAACGTTCGAGAACGGCGAGTACACCGGCGCCACGCCGGGCAGGCTGGTGCGCGCTTCCGCGTAATCCCTCTCCGGCGCTTGCCGGACAGGTTAGGCGAGGGTGAAGCGGGGCGCACGCGGCACCCTCACCCTGCCCTCTTTCGCGCAGCGCGCGGGAGAGGATTTCGCGACATTGCTCTGGAGACCCATCGGCATGGAAAAGCGCAGGCTTGGCCAATCATCGCTGCAAATCGCGCCGCTCGCCTTCGGCGGCAACGTGTTCGGCTGGACCGCCGACGAGAAAACCTCGTTCGCCCTGCTTGATGCGTTCGTCGCCGCCGGTTTCAACTTCATCGATAGCGCCGACGTCTATTCGCGCTTTCATCCCGGCAACCAGGGTGGCGAGTCGGAAACCATCCTCGGCAACTGGATGAAGGCGCGCGGCAACCGCGGCAAGGTCATCGTCGCCACCAAGCTCGGCATCGAGATGGGCCCCGGCAAGAAGGGCCTGTCCCGCACTTACATGATGCACGCGGTCGAGGCGTCGCTGCGCCGGCTGCAGACCGATTATATCGACCTGTACCAATCGCACCGCGACGATCCGGACACGCCGATCGAGGAGACGCTGTCGGCCTATGCCGAGCTGATCAGGCAAGGCAAGGTCCGCGAGATCGGCGCGTCCAATTTCAGCGCCGCGCGGCTGGCGGAATCGTTGCGGATCAGCACGGCGCAGGGCCTGCCGCGCTATCAGAGCCTGCAGCCGCAGTACAATCTGGTGGAACGCCAGGGCTACGAAGGAGAACTGGAAAATCTCTGCCTGAAGGAGACGGTCGGCGTCATCCCCTTCTATTCCCTGGCCAGCGGCTTCCTCACCGGCAAATATCGCTCGCCCGCTGACGCCGAGGGCCGCACGCGCGGCTCACGCGTGGCAAAATACCTCAACGACGACGGACTGCGCGTGCTGGCCGCGCTGGACGACGTCGCCCAACGCTGCAACGCAAAGCCCGCGCAGGTCGCGCTGGCCTGGATGATCGCCCGGCCGAGCATCACGGCGCCGATCGCCAGTGCAACCAATCTCGACCAGTTGCGCGAGATCATGGGGGCGCCGCGGATCAAGCTGGACAACGACGCCATCGCCCAGATCGACAAGGCGAGCGCACCTGGGCACTCCGCTTAAGGTCGCCGGCTGCTTAAGGTCGCCGGCCGCGGAGGGAATTCGGACCGGCCGAATTGTACGGCGGCGCAACCGTCCTCCCCGGCGACGCGACGGACGCTGGCACAGCCCGATCAGGGAGCCGTCACGCCACCGCCTCCGCCTCGATCTCCACCATGAAACGCGGATCGGCGAGGCCGGCAACGAACAGCAATGTGGAAGCCGGCGCATGGTCGGCGAACACCGCGCCGCGCGCCGCGCGGAACGCCGGCAGCAAAGCCCGGTCGGTGAGGAACGTCGTGGTCTTCACCACGTTGGTGATAGCCATGCCGTTCGCGTCGAGCACGGCGCGCAGATTGGCGAAAGCCTGGGCGATCTGCCCCTCACCGGTGGCCGGCACGCCGCCATCGGCGGCCAGACCGACCTGACCGGAGACGATCAGCCGGCGCATGGCACCTTCCACAAGGATGCCATGCGAATAACCGGTCGGCGCGCGCACTGCCGGCGGATTGGTGGTGGTGATCACAACCATGGTCGTTCCCCTGTCTTCTGCCGGGCGAGCCAGTCCCGCACGGTTTGTTTGAGGAAGCTGCGATCGGCGGGATGCGTTACCGGATCGCCGGCGCGGCATCGCCGGCTTCGAACCTTCCTTGCCGCGTGGGCCGGTCCATGCCTACCCCTTCCCCGCCGCGTAACGCATGCTTTGCCATCCTGGGGCAGAGTTGCCAATCCGCCGGCTGCGAGGCAACGCGATGATGCGCCTGATCGCCGTGGGCCGGCAGCGCGAAGGCCCGGAGGCCACGCTGTTCGCGCGCTACCAGGCGCGGTTGCGGCCGGCGCTCGCGCTCACCGAAATTCCCGAGGCGCACGGCACTCCGACCGAGATCAAGCGCCGCGAGGCCGCCGCACTGCTGGCGGCACTGCCGGAAGCGGCCTTTGCGGTGGCGCTCGACAGCAGCGGCGAGGCGCCGGACAGTGCGCGCCTCGCGACCCTGCTGGAACGCTGGCTGGGATCGGGCCGCAAGCTGTGCTTCCTCGTCGGCGGCGCCGAGGGACTGGATGCAGCGGCGATCGCCCGCGCCGACTACGTGCTGTCGCTGGGCGCATTGACCTGGCCGCACCTGCTGGTGCGCGCCATGCTGGCGGAGCAATTGTATCGCGCGCGGTCGATTGCTGCCGGCCATCCGTACCATCGTGCCGGCCGGCCGGATCCTGCCCGTTAGATTCGGCTCCCCGTCGTCGCCGCGCACTACCGCACCGTTGCGTCCTTGATCATGTCGTTGAACGTGCCGGCGTTCGGGCAATATTCGCCGGCATGCTCCGCCGCCGTGCCAGCCTCCAGTTCGCGGCGACACCTGCCGGTCGCCCGGCAGCGGGAGCAAACACGCTCCACATCGCGCATCATCGTCCCGAAGGACCGCCGCACCTGCGCTGGCTCGAAGCCGCGGGCACGCATCATGCCCTCCATCAGCACGGTGTTGTCGGCCAGGTTCGACGACAGCGCCAGAAGATCGTCCTCCCCGAGCGCCAGGTCGCTGGCCAGATCCCGGATCTCGTCGCGCGACAACGTGGCGAGTTCATCGCCTGCCCCGCACCGCGCCCGCACCCAATCGAGCACGCGTCCAAGCAGGCCGGGGTTGGCGAGGGCTGATTGCGTTTGGCTCATGGGACCTCCCAAAACGATGCGATCCGGAGAGGTTACGAAGCCCGACCGCGCGGCGGCTTTGATCCAGATCAAACAATGGCACGGGTTCGGCGGAAATGCGCGCGCCACGGCGGCCGGAGTCCGTTCCATGTTGAGTTGGCGGTGCGGTATTCGATCCGTGGCCGCCCGGCGCCGGCTACCCGGACATGCGTTCGGCGCGACGCCGCGTGACGACCCGGCCGGCTCTGGCGCGCCGCGATGACTGATGGCGGCGGCGCAACGAGATCCCGCCGGGGACACCTCCATTTGCCGCGGCGCCAAATATGCGTAAGGTGACCGCCGTTCGGATTTTTTCGTAACCGGGCCCAATCGCAGTTGCCCAACGACAGGAGGAAACATGGCTGAGATCAAAGGTGCCGACTTGCTGGCGAAAAGCCTCAAGGAACAAGGCGTGCAATTCATGTTCGGCGTGGTCGGGTTCCCGGTCGGTCCGCTCGCCGAGGCAGCGCAAAAGGTCGGCCTTCCCTATATCGGCATGCGCAACGAGCAAACCGCGTCCTATGCCGCCGGTGCGGTCGGCTACCTGACCGGCCGCCCGGGCTCGTGCATCACCGTGACCGGCCCCGGCGTCATCCACGGCCTCGCCGGACTGGCGAACGCGCAGCAGAATTGCTGGCCGATGCTATTGATCGGCGGCGCATCGGAGACCTACCGCAACGGCATGGGCGCCTTCCAGGAGGAGCGCCAGGTGTTGGCCGCGACGCCGCTGTGCAAATGGGCGCACGGCATAGAGCATGTTCACCGCATCCCGTTCTATGTGGAGATGGCGGTCAGACAATCGATCTACGGGCGGCCCGGTGCCGCGTATCTCGACATTCCCGACGATATCATCACCGGCGGGTGCGACGTGGACAAGGCGATGCAGGTCGCGAAATGCCCGGAACCGCCGCGCATCCAGACGATGCCGGCGTATATCGAGCAGGCGCTGGACGTGCTGCAATCGGCCGAACGGCCGCTGGTGATCATCGGCAAGGGCATGGCCTACTCGCACGCCGAGGACGAGGTGCGCGCGTTCATCGAGCGCACGCAAGTGCCGTTCCTGGCCTCGCCGATGGGCAAGGGCGTCATGCCCGACGACCATCCGCTGTCGGTCGGCGCGGCGCGCAGCCTCGCGCTGCAGAACGCCGATGTCGTCTTCCTGATGGGCGCGCGCTTCAACTGGATCATGCATTTCGGCCTGCCGCCGCGCTACAACAAGGACGTGCGGGTCATCCAGCTCGACATCGAGGCGGAGGCGATGCACCAGAACAAGCCGGCCGAGGTCGCGCTGGTCGGCGACGGCAAGGCGATCGTCGGGCAGCTCAATCAGGGCCTGACCCAGCGTCAATGGTTCTACCCGAAGGAGACGCCGTGGCGCGCGGCGATCACCAAGAAGTCGGCCGAGAACGCGGCGATGATCGCACCGCAGATCGCCGACGACTCGGCGCCGGGCGGTTACTACCGGCTGTTGCGGGACGTCGCGGCCTGGACGCCGAAAAACGCGATCATCTGCAGCGAGGGCGCGGGCACGATGGACATCGGCCGCACCCAGTTGCCGAATTTTCTGCCGCGCTCGCGGTTGGACGCCGGCAGTTATGGCACGATGGGCGTGGGCCTGGGCATCGTCATCGCCGCCTGCGTCGTGCATCCGGACCGGCCGGTCGTGCATGTCTCGGGCGACTCGGCGATCGGCTTCTCCGGCATGGAGATGGAGACGCTATGCCGTTACGGAATGCCGGCCAAGATCGTGGTGTTCAACAATGGCGGCATCGGGCCGGGTATGCCGGAAATCCCGCATAACCCGATGCTGAACATGCGGCCGAACTCGCTGATCTGGGGCGCCCGCTACGACCTGATGATGGCGGCCTTCGGCGGCAAGGGCATCTATGTCGAGGACCCGAAGGACCTGCGCGGCGCGCTGGATGAGGCGATGAAGTTCGACGGGCCCGCGCTGGTCAATGTCAAGCTCAGCCAGGGCTCGCAGCGGAAGGCGCAGGAGTTCCGCTGGCATAGTTAATCGCCCATCCGAATCCCCTCCCTGGGCCTGGCTCGGGGAGGGGATGGCCTGGCCATTCGCCGGTGATGGGTCAGTTTATAGATTGCGGTAGGCGGGGATCCGGCGTTCGGAAGCGCGGTTGCTCCGACGGAAGCGGCACTGGCGGTCTCAGTTGCATTATCTAAGAATAATGAAACGAGTATGGGTCGCTATCAGATCGTGAGCTCAACGATTCTGTTTCCTTGCCTTTCCGGTGAGGCGGAGGGCTCCCGCTTACGAACGGTTCCTTCAGGACGATTGAGGCCAGCGCCAAACTTTTTCGCCAGATATGGCAACAGGAGAACGCCCGCCACCGCGAGACGTATGGCGGCAACATCCCAGGGCGTCAGGCTCGTCCGCACACCCAGGTCGGATACGACAATGAATCCACCCCAGATGCATACGGCGACCAGACCGTAGATCGCACCCCAAGTGCATTCCGATTGTGTTGGGCTTTCCATTGCAGACTACCGCGTCAGTTTTCGAAGATCAGACAGGTCGTTGTGCCATGGGCCAGCAAGCGCCCGTTGCGATCCGTGATCCGCCCTTCAGCGGTACCAATGCGCCGCCCCCTGCCCAACACGACGCCTTCCGCCTTGATCGTCCCAGTCTCGGTTGTGATCGGCCGCACAAGCGAAATTTTGAACTCCAGCGTCGTCTGGCTGATGCCTTTCTCCAGAGTCGACTGGATGGCGAGGCCCATACAGCTATCGAGCAGCGTCGCGGAGAAACCGCCATGCACCGTGCCAGCCGGGTTGAGCAGGGTGTCGTTGGGCTCCGCGACTATGACGACGCGTCCGTTCGCCGCCTCCGTCACATCGTAACCGAGTGTCCGCGCGATTGTATTGAGGGGAAGAGTTCCGTTAGCAAGACCTTGAACAAACTCAAGGCCACTCATTTCTTTCCGCTGGCCCGCGCTGACGGTGCCATAGCATTTAGTCATGACAGGTTCTGACATCGGCCTGATACTCCCGGTCCAGAGACGACTTCGGATCCTCGCGAACACGCATCGGCTTCCCGTTAGACGCTCTGGTGGGTGCCCTTCTATCGCGCCCTCAGAAGTGTCGCTGGCAGGATTCGGACCTCATTGGCAATCGCGGGCCGCCTGGTCGGGATTCCGGCGATTGCCCGCACCACGAACCCCGGGTCATGGGCGTCCCGCGGAACACGCATCGACGCTGAAGGGAGTCCGCAGCGTCGGCCTCGCCACAGCCCTGCCGGCGACGAACAGCCGCCGCCCGGACCGCGGAGACCGGGGTATACGGACTGTCGCCATGGAACGAAGCTCGACTTCGAAATATGCGCCAATGCTCGCCTGCGTCACCATCATGCGTCCGGAGCGGTCTCCAGACCTCGCTCGACCCGCCAGCGCTTCCGGCGGTCGCCTGCGAAGGATTCCAGAGTGGTACTCTCCATGTCCGACCGAATGTAGCCAATCGCTTCGACAATATCCTTCAGTCGTGGTTCGGGTGACGGAGAGATCATCAAAACACCAGGAGGGCGGAAGTTTCGATACGATCCAGCAAGACGGGGTGCAAGCTGCCGCGGGTCATGACATCGGTGTCGCACCCAGGAATGCGGGCTGCGACTTCCTGCACCCCCTGATATCGAACAGGCTCAGTTTGCCCCATTCATGGTCAAAAAAGGTCGATGTCTGAATCCGGGCGCGCGTCCCCGCGGGCGGTGGAACCGAACAGCCAAAGATGCTGAACGCCGGGGGCGGTGCAATTCGACCTCGTGCGCTTTCAGCCGGATGATGGCGGTATCGCGGTCCATGCGGGCACTATAGCGTGACCCGGCCGGCGAAATCGCTAGGCTTCCGCCGTCTCCCTCGCACGGCGGCGGCCAGGCTGGCCCGACCATGCGCCAGAGGCTGAGTAAGCCCGGCCACATGGGTGCGGCCCTGGTTGGCCTGCGCGCGCGGGTCCAGAGAAATAATCGGCGCAGGACACCGGCACGCGCACCGGTGGGGCCGACACCGTCCGCCAGGCGTTGCACCGGTAATCGTCGCCGGACGCGGCCTTCCCCCGGTTCCGCGTCGGCGCTACACCGTCGCCAACGCCACGCCGCCCGAACCCGGGAGAAAACGCACCATGACCGACGCGTATATCTGCGACTTCGCCCGCACCCCCATCGGCCGCTATGCCGGCGCGCTGCGCGACGTGCGCACCGATGACCTCGCCGCGCACCCGATCCGGGTGCTGATGCAACGCAACACGCAAATCGACTGGGCAGCACTGGATGATTGCATCCTCGGCTGCGCCAACCAGGCTGGCGAGGACAACCGCAACGTCGCGCGCATGGCGGTGTTGCTGTCCGGCCTGCCCGCCAGCGTGTCCGGCGCCACCATCAACCGCCTGTGCGGTTCGGGCCTCGACGCCGTGGGCACCGCGGCCCGCGCCATCCGCTGCGGCGAGGCCGAACTGATGCTGGCCGGCGGCGTGGAAAGCATGACCCGGGCGCCGTTCGTCATGGGCAAGGCGACCGAAGCGTTCTCGCGCAGCAACGAGATCTACGACACGACGATCGGCTGGCGTTTCGTCAACCAGCAGATGCAGAAGATCTACGGCACCGACGCGATGCCGGAAACCGGCGAGAACGTCGCCGAGGAATTCCAGATCTCCCGGCAGGACCAGGACAAGTTCGCATACCGCAGCCAGATGCGCGCCGCCAAGGCACAGGCCGACGGGTTCTTCGCGCGGGAGATCGCGCCGGTCACCATCAAGGGCCGCAAGGGCGACACCGTGGTGGACAAGGACGAGCACCCCCGCGCCGACACCACGCTAGAGGGCCTCGCCAAGCTGCGCACGCCGTTCCGCGAGCCCGGCACCGTCACCGCCGGCAACGCCTCGGGCGTGAACGACGGCGCCGCGGCACTGATCATCGCCTCGGAGGACGCCGTGCGCCGGCACGGGTTGACGCCGCGCGCCCGCGTGGTGGCAATGGCGACCGCCGGCGTGCCGCCGCGCATCATGGGCATCGGCCCGGCGCCCGCCGTGCGGAAGCTGCTGGAGAAGACCGGCCTGTCGATCGGCGACGTCGATATCATCGAGCTCAACGAGGCTTTTGCCGCACAGGGCCTGGCGGTGATGCGCCAGCTCGGCCTGCCCGACGATGCCGAGCATGTGAACCCGCATGGCGGTGCGATCGCACTGGGGCACCCGCTGGGCATGTCCGGCGCGCGGCTTGCTTTGACCGCGGTGAACGCGCTGGAGACGAGCGGCGGCAAGCGCGCCATCGCCACCATGTGCATCGGCGTCGGCCAGGGCATCGCGGCGCTGATCGAGCGCGTGTAGCGCGCTGGCCGAACCGCCGCCGGCGCGCTTGTGCCGCACGGCCACAACCGGGGCGAAGGGGGAAACGATGCGGCTCGGCGTGTTCGACCACATGGATCGCGGCCCCGGGCCGCTCGATGAATTCTTCGCCGACCGCATGCGGCTGGTCGAAGCCTATGACCGCGCCGGATTCTACGGCTATCATGTCGCCGAGCATCACGCGACGCCGCTGGGCGTGGCGCCCTCGCCCGGTGTCTGGCTGGCGGCGATCGCGCAGCGCACCACGCAACTGCGCTTCGGCGCGCTGGTGTATCTGCTGCCGCTCTATCATCCACTGAAACTTCTCGAAGAACTTTGCATGCTCGACCAGATGAGCCGTGGCCGGCTACTGCTCGGCGTCGGCCGCGGCATCTCGCCGATCGAGCTGCGCTATTACGGTCTCGATCCGGCGCAAACGCCCGCGATGTACCAGGAAGCGCTGGAGATCATCCTGCGCGGCATGGCCTGCAAGGAGCTGACCTTCCAAGGCAAATACTACCAATATCGCGACGTGCCGATGGAAATGGAACCCTACCAGAAGCCGCATCCGCCGCTGTGGTACGGCATCGGCCGGCTGGATGCCGTGCCGTGGGCGGTACAGCATCGCGTCAACGTCGTGGGCAACGTCGCGGGCCCAAGGATGCGACCGCTGACCGACCGCTATCGCGCCGAATGGGCGGAAGCCGGCAATGCGCCGCAAGACGTGCCGCTGATGGGCGTCGGCCGCCACGTCGTTGTGGCCGACACCGAACGCGAGGCGCTGGACGTGGCGCGGCGCGGCTATGGCAAGTGGCGCGACAGCTTCCTGAAGCTGTGGCGCAAGCACAACATGCAATTGCCCAACCCGAACGCGATGTTCCCCGAAACCTTCGAGGCAGCCGAAGCCGAAGGCCGCGCCGTCGCCGGCAAGCCAGAAAAGGTGCGCGATTTCCTGCAACGCACGATCGACGACGGCGGCCTCAACTATTTGCTCAACCGCTTCGCCTTCGGCGACATCGCCGCGGATGAGGCACTGCATTCAATCGACCTGTTCACCAGGCAGGTGATGCCGGATCTGCATGAAGCGCGCGTGGAGGCCTGACAATGACAGCGGACTATGAAGTCTTCGCCATCCGCTACGCTACGCGCGAGGCGCGCCGCACGGAGCACTTCATCGGCGGCGATCCGCATGACGGACCGATGCCGATGGACTATTTCGTCTGGGTGGCGAAGAATGCCGACCGCGCCGTGGTGATCGATATCGGCTTCACCGCCGAGAGCGGCGCCAAACGCGGCCGCAAGCTGACGCGCGACCCGATCGATGCCCTGTCCCTCGTCGGAGTGGATGCCGCTGCGGTGCGCGACGTCATCCTGACCCACATGCATTACGACCATGTCGGGAATTTTCACCAGTTTCCGCAGGCACGGTTCCATTTGCAGGAACCGGAAATCCACTATGCTGTGGGCCGCTACATGAAACACCGCCAGTTGGCGAAGAGCTTCGAGCCGGACGACGTTTGCGGCGTCGTGCGGCTGAATTTCGACGGCCGGGTGGTTCATTATAACGGTCCGGCCGAGGTGCTGCCCGGGATCAGCGTGGTGCCGACCGGCGGGCACTCCGCCGGGCTGCAATTCGTCAAAGTGAACACCGCGCGCGGCGTCGTCGTTCTGGCGTCCGACGTGACGCACTACTACGAGCACATGGAAACCGGCCGGCCATACACGACCGTGCTGCATGTCGGCGACATGCTGGAGGCGTTCGATACGTTGCGCGCCCACGCGCCGAGCCCGCAGCACATCGTGCCGGGACACGACCCGGACGTCATGCGCCGCTACCCGCCACCGCGGCCGGAACTGGAGGGCCTGGTGGTGCGGCTGGACGTCGCACCGCTGCGATAACGTCGCGGTCGCGATGCGGCGCGTCAGCGCCCATAGGCATAGCGGGTCGTGGCGCTCGGCCTGATGTCGCCGCGGTGAACCGCCACCGGTTCGGCGCGCAACGACCGCGGCGCGCCCTGCCCGTCCCACCGCCAATAGGTGTTGTCGCCGGCGCCGTTCACCGCGACGACCTTGTGGTTGCCGCGCGCATCGATGGCGTGGATCGTCACGCGGCTGAGCAAGCCGCCTTGCAACGCGCGCATGTCCTCGGCGGCCTCGAGCGCCGCAGCGGCCACGCTGGCGCCGCGCTTCATGTAGAGCACGACCGACCGGGCAGTACCGCAGCGGATGGTCATTTCGCCGGCACCGGTGCAGGCCGCCGCGCCGTAGCGCGTGTCGGCATAGCAGCCGGCACCGACGATCGGACTGTCGCCGAGCCGGCCGGGGTATTTCCAGCCCCAGCCGGATGTGCTGGTGCCGCAACAGATATCACCGTGCAAGTCCTGCGCGAGAAACACCGTGGTGTCGCGCCCCACCTCCGGATCGATCGCGTGGCGGCACAGCGGCGCCAGTTCCACGTCTGGCCACGCGCGCTTTTGTTCCGGCGTGAGTTCGTTGTCGAACCACGCCTGCCAGGCGGCGCGGGAATCCTCGATCAGATTGTCCGCTGCCTCGGCGCCGATCTCGCGGGCAAAGCGCGCGGCGCCCTCGCCCACCAGCAATTCGTGCGGCAGCCGGCGCATGATCTCGCGCGCGACGCTGACCGGATGAAGGAAGCCTTGCAGCGCACCGACCGCACCGCTGCGCAGCGTGGTGCCGTCCATCAGGCAGGCGTCCAGCTCCATCTGGCACAGCAGGTTCGGCCAGCCGCCGCGGCCGACCGTGCGCACCGATGGATCCGCCTCGATCAACCGGATGCCGGCCTCGATCGCATCCAGCGCGTGCGCGCCTTCCGAGAGCATCTGCGCCGTGGTGGGCACGCCGAGCGTGCCTTCGTTGTTGGAGAGCAGCACCATCGGGTGATCGACCTTTACCGTCATGGCTCACGCCGGCACGCGCCGCGGCAACGTCACGTCGCCGGCACGGATGACGGCGAGACTGCTCTCCGGATCACCGGGATCGTTCAAATGATGCCCTCCTCCGCGAGCTTTTCGACATCCGAGGCCGTCATGCCCAACAGGTTGGTCAGCAGCCATTCGTTGTCTTCGCCGTAGCATGGTGCGCCACGATCGATCGGGCCGCCGATATAGGCCGGCGTGCGGTCGAACTTCATCGGCAGTTCATAGACCGGCCAGGTGCCTATCTTGCTGCCGGTAACTTCCGTCAGCCATTTCAGGTGGCGCAGTTGCGGGTCGCGATCGCAGCGGTCTTCCGCGGTCTGGCACGCACCGGCTGGCACGCCGGCGCGCTGCAGGCGGTTCATCAGTTCGAACGGTTCGTGCGATGCCGTCCAGGATTGCACTGCCGCATCCAGCGCATCCTGATGCACCAGCCGATCGGCCAATGTCGCGAAGCGCCGATCCACCAACCACGCCCCCTGGTCCGCCGCGTGCGCCAGCGCCCGCCACTCCGCATCCGTGAAGCAGGCGATGGCGATCCAGCGATCCGTGCCCGAACATCGATATGCGCCATGCGGCGCCGCCGGCTTATAGGGCGAGCGGTTGCCGTACCGCCGCCACACCCGGTCGTTCGCCGACCAGTCAAGAATCGTCGTTCCGGTCAGGAACAATCCCGACTCGCACTGCGAGGCGTCGATCCACTGCCCCTGGCCCGTGCGTTCGCGGTAATGCAGCGCGCCGAGAAGTGCCAGCGCGTAGCCATAGGCACCCATCCAGTCGAGGTATGAATAGCCCCAGCCGACCGGCATCGCCGGGTCCGGCAGCCCCGACATGTCACCCTGCCCCGCGAACGCCGCGGCCACCGGACCGACCGTGCGCATTCGGCCGTACAGCCCGTGCGAACCCATGCCGGACTGCTGGATATAGATGATGTCCGGGCGTATCGACTTCAGCACGTCGTAGCCCAGCCCGAGCCGTTGCAGCACGCCGGGCGAAAATCCCTCGGCCACGACATCGCAGATGCGCACCAGGTCCTTGGCGATCTGCAAGCCCTTCGGATGGCGGATGTTCAGCGATATGCCACGCTTGCCGGCGTTCTTGTTGTTGAACTGCCCGCCCATGTTGTGGTCCTTGACGCCTGGCAACGGGCCGGTCGCCGCATCGCGCGCCGCGCGTCCGCCGACCGGCGCCATCGCTGCCAGCCGCGTGTCGGGATTGTCCTTCCATTCCACCTTGAAGCTTTCCGCGCCCATCGCGGCGAGGAAGCGTGTGCCGCCGGCCGACGCCAGGAACCAGGCGAAATCAAGAATCTTCACGCCCTGCAAGGGAAACGGCTTGCCGTGCAGTGCCGACAAACGCGGGGTCGCATGACCGCGCGGTTGTGCCGGCACGCCCGGCCGACGCGTCGCCGCGCCCAACACCGTTTCGGTGTCCTCACCCAGCAGGGGCGCTCGGCGGCCGACCTGCCAACTCGTCGCCGTGCTGAGCCACTTGCTGGTCGCATAGCGGAAGCTGCGGCCATGTTCCGGATGTGGCACGTCGGCGAAGCTCTTGCGGCGCAGCCAGTGTTCGTCCAGCGCGTTCTCGTGCGGCTTGCGCAGCGGTGCCCATAGCAGGCCGGCGTCCTGCGCCTCGCGCCACGGCATGTCGGCATAGGTCCAGGCACGGATGAAGCGCTGCACCACGTCGAGCATATGTGCCCGCGTCTCGTCGCCCGCCTGCGACCCGGGCACCTGCCGCGCCTTCAAATCGGCGTCCGGCGGCGGCGGTTGCAGATCCGCCCGCATGCCGTATTTCGCCAGCAGCGGCACCAGGTTCTTCAGGTCGCGTGCGCCCATGCCGTGCGAAATGAACCAGCGCCCGTCCTTGGTGTGGCTGATGCTGGGTGAATGATTCGGGGTCTCCACCGCGTGCCGATTGGTCAGCCGCCACAACGGCACGCGCCGCATCACCCAGTGCATGATGTCGAGTTCGGGATTCTTCGCCACCGCCTCGTGCACCGCCACCGAAACGTCCTGGCCTTCGCCGCTGCGCTGCCGGTGAATCAGCGCCGCGATGATGCCGGTCGCAAGTTGCTCGCCGGCGATATGGTAGGCATGCCAGACCTGCGGCGCGATCGGCGGCGTGTCGTATTCCAGCTTTGGATCGGGATCGTAGCCGCAGTTCATCATCACCCCGCCGAGCGCCAGATGGATCAGGTCGGAGCCTTTGAACCGGGCCCACGGCCCGTCATCGCCGAACGGCGTCACGCGCGCGGTCACCAGCGCCGGAAAGCGCGCATTCAGCGCGGCGCGATCCAGGCCGAGTACCTGGTTCAGCGCGCCGCACGAGGAATCCAGCAGCACGTCGGCGCCTTGCAGCAATCGCAACAGCCCTTCGCGCGCCGGCGACTCCCGCAGGTCCAGCACGACGGACTGCTTGCCGCGGTTGTAGTTCCAGAAGAACAACGAGCGCTCCGGCCCTGGCTGGTCCTCCAGGAACGGCCCGATGCGCCGGGTCGCGTTGCCTTCCGGCGGCTCGATCTTCACCACCTCCGCACCGAGCCCGGCCAACAGCAGTCCGGTATATTCCGCGCGCTCGTCGGCAATCTCGATGACGCGCAGCCCGGACAGCATGCCCGGACCGGCATTGCCCATCATCTCGCCGGGGCCGCGCTCGATCGCGCTGGCATTCGACATCACGCTTCCTCCTTATGGCCGGGTCCGCCGCAGCATCTCCAGCAGCATGGCGTTCACCTGTTCCGGCGCCTCATACGCCACCCAATGGCCGGCACCCGGGATCATGCGCACATCCGCGTCCGGCCGTCGCGCGCGCATGACGGCGACGCGTTCCGCCGCACGCGGGTTGGCGGGCGCATCCTTGTCGCCCCAGATGCCATTGATCGGCACATGCACCTTGTCCAGCGCACGCCACAACGCGCCACTGCTCGAGAGGATCGGCGTCTTCACCCGCGAGTGCATCGTGTTCCAGTCCTGGATCGCCAGCGCCAGCGCGTCGATCTTCGCCGGATCGGCGATCATCAGCCGGTTGAGGTTGGTGCGATGGGCCTCCATCCGCTCCTGGCCTTGCAGATGCCGCACCTTCAGCAGCTCGATCCCGCTGTTGGACGGCCCGACGCCGCCCGACCCGACGATGGTGAGCGAGCGCACGCGCGCCCCGTGAATCGCGGCGACGCAGCTCGCCATGGTGCCACCGAAGGAAAACCCAGCCAGGTCATACGTGGTTTCCCGCCCCAGCACCGCGTCGATGCCGGCGGCCACCACCTCGGCGATCGCCTCCGCCGTATCGATATTGGACGGCGACGCGGATTCGCCGAGACCCGGCAAGTCGGGCACCAACAGGCGATAGTGTTGCGCCAGCACGGGAATGTTATGCGCCCAGTGCCGCCATGATCCGGCGCCGCCATGGAACAGCACCAGCACCGGCGCGGTGCCGCCGGAGGTATCCCACACGTGCCACACCATGGTGCCGTCGCCGCACGGGGTCTCATAACGGACCGCCTGTCGCTCCAGCCGATCCAGAATCGCCTGCGGATCCTCTGTCACCTGGTCGTTCATGGCCGTTGCGTCCGCCTCCGCGCCGTGTCTGTCGGAATCGCTGGTATCAGGGTGAGGCTTGTCTGTCGAACCGGCCGCGACTGGACGCTGTCCGCCCCAGCCGCATCACATCCGGGCGATCCCCGACACCCGCAGGATTACGCCGTTGCCGCCGGTGCGGCTTGGGAGCTGCTCGATGCGCATCGTCCACGCCCTGGCGGCCTCGGCAATCTCCGACTCGACGCCACGGCTTTTCAGGAACAGGCACTCGCCGTCCGGCGTCAGCAGATTTTCCGCATAACCCAAAAGCCGCGACAGCGGCGCCAGGCCGCGCGCGGTGACCAGCTTCGCGCGCGGCACCACCGCATCCTCGATCTTCGTCGCAACCACGGTGACCGGCGCCCCCGTCACCCGCGCCGCCTCCCGCAAAAACGCCGCCTTCCCCTGGTCCTGCTCGAGCAGATCGAAATGAATGCCGTAGTGGATCGCCAGCACCAGACCGGGAAATCCGGCGCCCGAACCCAGATCGATCGCGCGTTTGGGCGGCTTGTTCCACAGCGCGCCCAATTGCAGGCTGTCCGCGATGTGGCGCGTCCAAAGCGCGGGAAGGTCGCGCGCACCGACCAGATTGATCGCGCGATTCCAGCGCAGCAGCAGCGCGACGTAGCGCTGCAACGCCGGCGAAGCATCCGGGGGCACCGGGACATGCGGCATCCCGCCGCTATACGCCAATGCCGCGCCCGGCCGAAGCCGCAACGGCTCGCTTGAGGCAACGGCGCCGAACCAGTATGACTGCCGCCACGTCACGGCCAGGCCTGATCCGGCCATGACGCAAAAGGGAGGCGAACGGCAGCCGGTGGACCTGGAAGTTCTCATCGAGAACGTGCTGAACGCGCTCGCCGCGGGCATCACCATCGGCTGCATCTACGGCCTGATGTGCATCGGACTCGGGCTGATCTTCGGCGTCATGAAGATCGTCAATTTCGCCCAGGGCGAGCTGCTGATGCTGGGCATGTTCACCAGCCTTTACCTGGTTACCGGCGGCGGCGTGCTGGCGTTCCTCGGCCCCTATGTCGGGCCGTTTGTCGGCGCGATCTGCGCCGGCCCGATCATGTTCGCCGGCGGCGCGCTGCTGCACAAGTTCCTCATCAGCCGGGTGTCGGGCCTGCGCACCGCCGGCACATTGGACGAAGGCCATTTCGGCCAGCTCGTCATCACGCTGGGCATTTCGCTCATCCTGCAGAACGGCGGCCTGATCCTGTTCGGTTCCACGCCGCAAACCGTGCGCACGCCGCTGGCCTCGCGCGCCTTCGAGATCGGGCCGATCTATGGCGACGCCACGGTGTTCCTCAACAAGGCACGGCTGGTCGCCTGCGCCATCGCCATCATCGTCGCGATCGCGCTGTACCTGCTGATGGAATACACGCGGCTGGGCAAGGCGCTGCGCGCGGCGGCGGACAATCCGACGGCCGCCACCTATATGGGCATCAACGTCGATCGCGCGTACCGGATTGCCTTCGGCATCGGCAGCGGCATCACCGCCATCGCCGGCGGACTGATGGCGACCTACCTTTCGTTCGGCCCGTTCGTCGGTTTCGACTACGTCATCATCATGTATTCCGGCGTCGTGCTCGGCGGCATGGGCAGCATCCTCGGCGCCTTCTGGGGCGGACTGACGGTCGGCTTCGTGCAGCAATGTTCGGCCCTCGTGCTGCCGCCGCAATTGCAGAACGCCGCCATCTTCGTGGTGTTTCTGCTCATCATCATGCTGCGCCCGCAAGGCCTGTTCGGTCGCTCGGCGGAACGCGCGTGAGGGTTCCGCGATGAGGCAGGGTGCAGGCCCCAGGCTGCGACGCGACCTGATCGCGCTGGCGGCGATCGCGGCGGCGTATCTCGCCGTTTCGGCGTTCGTCAGCAACAGCTACTACCAGCTCATTCTCACCATGGTGCCGATCTGGGCGGTGTTCGGCGTGTCGTGGAACATTCTGTCAGGATATGGCGGCCAGGTTTCGTTCGGCCATGCGTCGTTCTTCGGCATCGGCGCCTACACCGTGACGCTTGCGCTGATCTATGGGGATCTGACGCCCTGGCTGGGCATTCCGCTCGGCATGCTGGTGGCCGCGGTCGCGGCGGTGCTGATCGGGCTGCCCACCTTCCGCCTGCGCGGGCACTATTTCGCACTGGCGATGCTCGCCTATCCGCTCGCGATTCTCTACGTGCTACAATATCTCGGCTTCCAGGAAATGTCGCTGCCGATGCACCGCGCCCACCCGGTGGCGTATCTCGCGTTCACCGATCCGCATTGGTACACCGTGACGGCGATCGGATTGCTGATCGCCGGAACACTGGCCTGCATGCTGGTGGAGAACTCCCGCTTCGGCCTCGCCTTGCTGGCGATCCGCCAGAACGAACTCGCCGCGGAGGCCGCGGGCCTCAATTCCCGCCTGTGGAAAATGCGCGCCCTGGTGGTGTCCGGCATGATCGCCGCGGCGGCGGGGGGATTGTATGCCTGCGTGCTGCTGGTGGTCACGCCGGACTCGGTGTTCGGCATGCTGGTTTCTGCCCAGGCGGTGGTGGTGACGCTGTTCGGCGGCGTGGCCACGGTGTGGGGGCCGATCATCGGCGCCGCGATCCTGGTGCCCCTGGCCGAATCATTGAACGCCACGCTGGGCAATTACCTGCCCGGCATCCAGGGCGTGGTGTACGGCGGGGCGATCGTCGTCATCATGCTGGCGGCGCCGGAGGGATTGTACTGGACCATCCGCGACCGCTGGTTCCGCCGCGCCCTGCCGCCGCCCGCCCCGCTGGTCGCCGCGACCCCGGCGCCGCGCCCGAGCGCCGCGCGCAGTGCCGGTCCGTTGCTGGAAGTGGCCGGCCTGTCGCGCTCGTTCGGCGGCTTGCGCGCCGTCAGCGAGGTGAGCTTTTCCGTTGCCGAAGGCGAGATCCTGGGCATCATCGGCCCCAACGGCGCCGGCAAGACCACGCTGTTCAACGTGCTGAACGGCGTGCTGGCAGCCGATGCGGGCAGCGCGACCCTGGCGGGCCAGTCGATGCTGGGCCGCAAGGTGCACCAGGTTTGCCGCATGGGCGTCGCCCGCACCTTCCAGGTGGTGCGGAGCTTTCCCAGGCTGCCGCTGCTGGACAACGTGATTGTCGGTGCCTATGGCGCCGGCCTGCCCGACCACACGGCGGTGGACGCGGCGGTCGGCGCGCTCGCGCGCGTCGGGCTGTACCGCCAGGCCGGCACGCTGGCCGGGCAACTCAGCAACAAACAGTTGCGGCTGATGGAACTGGCGCGGGGACTGGCCGGGCGCCCTCGGCTGCTGCTGTTGGACGAGACGCTGGCCGGACTCGGCCGCGACGAGTGCGACGAGGTGCTGGACGTGCTGGCCCGGCTGCGCGATGACGGCGTGACGGTGGTGATCATCGAACACACCATGCATGCCATGATGCGGATCGCCGATCGGTTCCTGGTGCTGGACCACGGCCGGGTGCTGGCGAGCGGCCTGCCGCGCGAGGTGGTGGAGAACCGCTCGGTGATCGAGGCGTATCTGGGGAAGAAATGGCTGGCGAGGCAGAATGCGTAGGTTGCTCTCCGGCCAGGTCCTCCCCCTCTCCTTGTGGGAGATGGCTGGGGGGAGCGGGAGTCAATCCCATGCTTGAGGTTCGCAACCTGTCGGTCGCCTATGGGGGGTTGCGCGCACTCACCGACGTGTCGCTGACTGTTGCGGAAGGCCAGTTCGTCACCGTGGTTGGGCCGAACGGCGCCGGCAAGTCCACGCTGTTCAAGGCCATCTGCGGCATCGTTCCGCCGCTGCAAGGCAGCATCAGCTTCCGCGGGATCGACCTGCGCGCCCGCGCCCCGTCGGAACGCGCGCATCTCGGCATCGCGCATGTCCCGGAAGGCCGCCAGGTGTTCAAGACGCTGACGGTGCGCGAGAACCTGGAGATGGGCGCTTACACCAAGACCGGCCGCGCCCAGTGGCGGCATACGCTGGAGCGCATCCACGCGCTGTTCCCCATCCTGCACGAACGCGCGTACCAGCTCGCCGGCACGCTCTCGGGCGGCGAACAGCAGATGGTGGCGGTCGGGCGCGGGCTGGCTTCGGCGCCGAAATTGCTGATGCTGGATGAGCCTTCGATGGGCCTGGCACCCGCGGTCGCCGACATGATCTTCGAACGCATCTCGCAAATCCATCGCGAGGACGGCGTCACCATCCTGCTGGTCGAACAACGCGTCGCCGAGGCGCTGGAACTGTCCGACCACGGCTATGTGCTGGAAACCGGGCACGTGGTGCTGGACGGACCATATGAGACATTGCTCGCTGACGACCGGGTCCGCCGCTCCTATCTTGGGCTGACCGGCGCGTAGGATGAACGAAGCACAGGGAGAACGTTACATGACGCACACATCCTCGATCGGCCGCCGCACCGCGCTTGGCCTCGGCCTCGCCGGCGGCGCCGCGGTGCTGACGCCGCGCCGGCTGCGCGCGCAGCCGAAGGAAGTCGAGATCGCCATGCTGGTGCCGCTGTCCGGCCCCTGGGCGCGAGAAGGCATCCTGGAGAAGATGGGCGCCGAGATGGCAGTCGATGACGTGAACAGGGCCGGCGGCATCAAGTCGATGGGCGGTGCCAAGCTGAAACTGCTCGAGTTCGACACGCAGGACACGGCGGAAAAGGCGAAGGACGCGGCGCAACGCATGTTGGCGCAAAACCCCGACCTGGTCGGCGGCTTCGGCTGCTGGCTGTCCACCTTTACGCTCGCCGCCACCGAGGTGACCGAGCGCGCGCACCTGCCGTGGCTCACGTTGTCCTACTCCGACCTGATCACCGGGCGTGGCTACAAATACGTGTTCCAGTCCTCGCCGACGGCCAACCAGCAGGCCGAGGACACCGTGCCGCTCATCATGAACCTGGCGCAGAAGAGCACCGGCAAGCGGCCCACCAAGGTGGCGATGATCGGCGACAACACCGCCGCCTCGGTCAGCTTCCGCCAGCCGATCACCGATCATGTGCTGAAGGACGAGAAACTCATCGCGGTCATCAACGAAATCTATACGCCGCCGCTGGCGGATGCGACCACGCTGGTGCAGCCGGTGCGCAGCGCGCGTCCCGATTTCGTGCTGCTGACCTCCACCAACGTGCCGGACGACAAGCTGCTGCTGGACGATTTCAGCGAATTCGGCATGCCGCCGCGCAAGTTGCCGTTGATCGGCAATGGCGGGCACTGGGCGGTGCCCGAATTGCTCAAGAACACCGGCGCGGATGAGCTGGAAGGCATGCTGGTCGGGCTGGCCAATTGGCCCGGCAAGGCGGTGGAGGACGTGTCGAAGCGCTTCGTCAAGCGCACCGGGGAGCCGTGGTTCGGCCATGACTCGATCTTCGCCTACGCGCACGTGATGATCCTAAAGGAGGCGCTCGAGCAGGCGGGCGTCGCCAATCGGGAGAAGGTGAATGCGGCAATCCATGCGCTGAACATGACGACGGGTCCGGCGCTGTTCTTTCCCGGCCACCACCTGCAATACGACGTGAACGGGCGGCGTGTGGGGGCCGAGATGGTGATGGTGCAGTGGCAGAACAGCCGGCCGGTCACGGTGTACCCCACCGACATCGCCGTCGCCGCGGCAAAGTGGAAGGCGTGACCACATGGACGCGCAATCGCCGTACGAGGTTTACGCCGTGCGCTACGCGCACAATCCCAACGCGCGGCGGGCGAACAACTTCATCGGCGGCGATCCGCATGACGGGCCGATGCCGCTGGATTACTTCGTGTGGGCGATCAAGGGCGACAACGGAACCTTCGTGTTCGATACCGGCTTCGACGCGGCGATGGGGGAGAAGCGGGCGCGGCAGTTCCTGCGTTCTCCTGCCGTCGGATTGAAGGCGATCGGCGTGGAGCCGGCCGACGTGCGGGACGTGATCCTGTCGCACATGCACTACGACCATTGCGGCAATTACGATCTGTTCCCGCACGCCCGCTACCATCTGCAGGATATCGAGATGGCGTATTGCACCGGCCGGTGCATGTGCCACGCCGGCCTGCGCGGGCCGTTCGAGGAGGAGGATGTCGTCGCCATCCTTCGCAAGCTGTTCGCCGGGCGCGTGGTGTTCCACGACGGCGTAGAGGAGCTGGCGCCAGGATTGTCGGTGCACCATGTCGGCGGACATTCGAAAGGCCTGCAAGTGGTGCGGGTCTGGACGCGGCGCGGCTGGATGGTGCTGGCGTCGGATGCCAGCCACTTCTACGCCAATATGGAGGAGGACCGGGCGTTCCCGATCCTGCACAGCCACGAGGCCACGCTGGCCGGCTACGCAACGATGCGGCGCCTGGCCAGCACGCCGAACGCGATCATTCCTGGACACGATCCGCTGGTGCTGGCCCGTTATCCGGCGGCGAAAGCGGGATTGGAAGGGATCGCCGTGCGGCTGGACGTAGAGCCGGGCGCCTGACGGGTCAAACAGGACCAGCGCCGGCTTAAGTGAGTTAAAGGAATATTGACCTAACTGTGTTACTCCGTGGAGCGGAGCCTAATGCGATGCGGATGGATAATGTCGCATACCGTGATATCCTGCATCATGGACACAAACGCAAGAGGCTCGGAGGACCGACTCGACGGGTGCTGGTATGATCATGGCAGCGTGGTCACCGATGAGGCGCATAACATGAGGCCGGTGGAACTAACTACGGAGCGTCAACACCGTGAGTGAGGAAAGCCATATTGGATTGGGTCACTGGCGGTTCAACGAACCCAACCCTATCGTTGGCTATACGGTGGGCATTGAATTCAAAAAACCTCTCACTCCTCCTACACTGCGGCGCATATCGGGCCTCCACGGCCAGCTCAAACGTGAGCTCCCTCGACGTTCCGAGCAGCAAGCTGTCACAATCCAAATGGGTGGCTCTCCACAGATGCCCGCACACGCCGAACTCAGCGGGGTGGTGTTCGATAGACTGAAGCCCGATGGCAATCCCCAGCAAGCGCTTTCGGTCAGCCAGGCTGTTGCGACCTACATGACATCAGACTACACTCGATGGGCAGAATTCTGGCCCGTTGCCGATCGGCTGCTTAGGGCAGTTGGAGACATAGTGCTGGCTGAAACCGCTGTTCGCGCTGTGTTGTTGATGGCCAACAACAGGTTCGAATGGGCGGGTACCCCCGGTAACATTGATGTTGCGTCCTTGCTGAAGAAAGACCCAAGATACGTTGCACAACATGTGCTGGACTGCACTGGCCCTTGCCACAGTTTTCATGGGTACGTCGTTCAAAATCGCAGCCCCCCCCGGGAAGCGAACCGATAATGTCATATACGTCGTTGGAACCCAACCGGATGGGGGCGAGTTCCTCGACTTGAACTTCACCATTCGCCTTGAACTTTCAGGGGCGGTTGCCGGACCAGAGGCGCTCTTTGGGACATCCGTGGAGGCACCGAAGTCCCTACTTGGGCGCCACCTTGCAGTTGTTGCACGACTTGAATAAGGAGTTGCTCCGTGATATCATTCTCCCGTCGGTTGTGATGTCGATTCCTGGGCTGCCCTAACATGCTGACTGAGACGATGCTCGCTTTATCCTTGGCTGCGGTGCCACCCCAGACGTGGCCCCCGAGCGGCTTGGTCGCAGCATTTGGTGAAAGCCGCACGCCGGATAGGCTTCAAGCCCTGGGGACGATAGCCGGTGCCTCGGCCTCGATGGTGAATCCGAGTCTTGTGCTGCTGGAAGGCACACGTACCATCATCGGTCCCGCTGAGGTCCTTACCGATCGCCTAGAGTTTGCCCGCGCCACGGCGGCGCAACTCATGCGGTATGCCTCGCTGATGGACAATTGGGACAAGGAGGGGGCGAGTGCTCCGATAGCAGGTGCGATCGAAGACGCAATGCAAATGCTGGAAGTGACCCCTCCGGAAGCCGGACCGCCCAAGTGCATGGTGCTTGCGTCGGGCGATGTGGCGCTTTATTGGGACTTCGAGCCTGTGTACGCTGAAATCGGATTTTCCGGTGACGGAACGTATTACGCTTATGCGGCCAGCCCGGACGTTGACCCGGTTCATCTCGATGATGTCAGATTGTTTGACAGCCAGGGTCACTGCGTGTTTCCGGGTTCCGTGCGCGATGTCCTACTATTTTTCCCGACAAAAGCTGCGGCGTGAGCTGCGCTGGCATACCGTCAATCCTTCAGTCAGAGCCCGCCCGAACGGCGTGCGAGCGAGTTGCGGCTGCCAATCCAGAATGCACATGTGAACACAAGAGCGTTGTACCGAACCTGTCGCCTGGCGTTGTCGAAATCCACGAGACTTTGGCGCGCTTTATCAGCCCCTATCGCTTCGATCAGGATGCCAGCACCGTCAGGCCATCACTTTTCTCACATGCCGGAACCAATGGCATGTCGGTGACCCGGATGGAGCGCGCGGGCGAGACCGGTCTCACCGAGCAGCAAACGTCTGGCAGCTACCTTGGCTATCTTCTGGCAACCTGCCACAACATTAGGGGTCTTCGTTGGGAAGACCAACAATCATTCGCCGTGTACGACACGGCTTTAGTGACCAACATATCTCATGCCGACGTCTGCCAGGCGGTGTTCCGACCCAGGTCCAAACAAAGCGAGATGCGGCGTCAGCTCCAGGCGCTCTTCATCGCAGGTCCAATCCGGGTTACCGACGCCGCGGCGGATCATCGCCGGCCCTGATTACCACTGGATCATGCTCACGACAAAAACGCGCCGCCATTCACATGAATCGTCTGCCCCGTGATGAACCGCGCCTCGCCGGAGCACAGGAACCGCACCATCGCGGCGATCTCCTCCGGCCTGCCCTTGCGCCCCATCAGATTGTCCGGCAGGTGCGCGCGCCCGCTGTTGCCGCCGGCGGCGAAGCCGCGCACCGTGTCGATCGTGCCTGGCACAACGATGTTCACCGTCACGTTGCCGCCGCCAAGTTCCTTCGCCAGCGCGCGCGTCAGCCCGACCATGCCGGCTTTGGCAGTGACCGCGTGCACGCGCCCCACCGCGCCGATATGCGCGGAAATCCCGCCGACATTGACGATGCAGCCGCCACCCTCCGCGATGATGTGCGGCGCCGCCGCATGCGCGCAATAGAACGCGCCGTCCAGTGTGGCGCCGAGTATCTCGCGCCACTCCGCCGGCGTCATCTCGGCGAATTTGGTCTGCCGGCGCAGCGAGGCGTTGTTGACCAGCACGTCCAGCCGGCCGAAGCGGCGCACCGTCGCCTCCACCAGCGCCGCCGCCTGCGCGTGGTCGGAAATGTCGGCCATGTGCGTATCGGCTTCGCCGCCCTCATCGCGCACCAGCCGCGCGGTTTCCCGCGCGTCGGTTTCCGAGTTGCGCGCCGTGGTCATCACGCGATACCCGTCGCGCGCGAGCGCCAGGGCGATCTGCCGGCCGATGTTCAACGCGCTGCCGGTGACCAGCGCGACTTTTTCTCCCGTTGCCATGGCGTGACCCCCCGTTCGGTTCGCGCCGATTGGACTCGCAAACCGGGTTGGTGTGCAATAGGCGCGGCATCAACCGGATGGAGGAAACGATGGCAAAGCAACCCACGACCGAATCGCGCGACCGGGTGCGCGGGACGGTCCCCAAGCTGATCGACCTGTCGGAGAAGGTATTGTTCGGCGACGTGTGGGAACGCCCGCAGCTTTCCAAGCGCGACCGCAGCCTGATCGTCTGCGCCACGCTGATCGCGACATATCGGCCGGAGCAATTGCGCGGGCATCTGCAACGCGCGCTGGCCAACGGCGTGACCAAGGAGGAACTATCCGAGGTAATCACCCACCTCGCTTTCTATGCCGGCTGGCCGGCGGCGATGTCGGCGGCGACCATCGCGCGCGAAGTGTTCGAGGCCAATCCGTAAAGGAGGCAAACAATGCAGGCGGGATTCATCGGCCTCGGCACCATGGGTGCCAGCATGGCCGCGAACTTGCAAAAGGGCCTGAAGGCACGCGGCGACACGCTGGTGGTGCATGACATAAGGCGCGAGACCGCAACGCGGCATCTGCGCGACGGCGCCATATGGGCGGACTCGCCGCAGGCCGTCGCGGAACAGTCGGAGGTGATCTTCACGTCGCTGCCGGGCCCGCCGGAGTTTGAGGCAGTCACGGCCGGGCTGCTGGCGGGGATCAGGCGGGGAACAGCGTATTTCGACCTGACGACCAACTCGCCGACCGTGGTGCGCAAGGCGCATGACGCCTTCGCGCGAAAGGGCGCGCATCTGTTCGACGCGCCGGTCAGCGGCGGACCGCGCGGCGCGGCATCCGGAAAACTGGCGATCTGGTGCGGCGGCGACGAAGACGTGTTCGCGACATGGCAGCCGGTGCTCGACATGATCGGCGACGCGGCACGCTATATCGGGCCGATCGGTGCCGGATCGGTGGCGAAACTGGTGCATAATTGTTTCGGCTACATCGCCACCGCGGCCGCGGCCGAGGTGTTCAGCATGGGCGTGAAGGCCGGCATCGAGCCGCTGGCGATCTGGGAGGCGGTGCGCCAAGGCGCCATCGGCCGGCGCGGCGCGTTCGATTCGCTGACCGACCAGTTCCTGCCGAACAAATACGATCCGCCAGCCTTCGCGCTGCGGTTGGCGCACAAGGACGTGTCGCTGGCGACCGGCCTCGGGCGCGAACTGAACGTGCCGATGCGGCTGGCCAACCTGGCGCTGGCCGATCTCGCCGAGGGGCTGAATCGCGGCTGGGGCGACCGGGACTCGCGCTCCATCATGCTGTGCCAATTGGAGCGCGCCGGGGTGGAGATCGAGGTCGATCCGCAGCGTCTGGCGGAAGCCCTGGAGAACAAGACGAAGAAAGGTTAGCAAACGGGCTTTAGTCCGCCTCCGCTTGAGGGAGGGGGTCAGGGGGAAGGGGTCCGCGCGGCACGAACCCCTCCCCCAACGCTCTCCCACAAGGGGAATCTCATCTCCTGCTTTACGTGACGCTCTGTCGCATTTGCAACCTTGGCTCGCGCCACGCTTCAAGGCGCATCACGTCGCGCAGCACCGCCACCGCATCCCACACATCGACGTAGCGCAGATACAACGGTGCCAGCCCGAAGCGCAGCACGTCCGGCGCGCGAAAGTCGCCGATGACGCCACGCCCGATCAGCGCCTGCATAATCGCGTAACCGTCGGGATGTGCGAACGACACCTGGCTGCCGCGCCGCGACGCATCGGCGGGCGTCAGCGGCACGAACCCGTGCGCCGCACATTCCTGCGCCACCAGCGCCAGGAATTGCTCGACCAGGCGCACCGATTTGGCACGCAGCTCTGCCATCGGCACTTGCAGCATCAGGTCAACACCGACCTCCAGTGCCGCCAGGCTCAACACCGGGGGCGTCCCCACCACCGCGCGTGCGACGCCTTCCGCCGGCCGGTACACCGGATCGAATGCGAATGGTTCGGCATGGCCGAGCCAGCCGGTCAACGGCAACCGCAACCCCGCCTGCAAACGCGGCGCAACGCACAAGAAAGCCGGTGCCCCCGGACCGCCGTTCAGGAACTTGTAGCCGCAGCCCACCGCCAGATCGACGTCGTCCGCCGCCAACTGCAACGGCACCGCTCCGACCGAATGCGACAGATCCCACAACACCAACGCACCCACCGCATGCGCGGCACGCGTTACCGCCGCCATGTCGTGCATCGCTCCGCTGCGGTAGTTCACATGCGTCAACATCAGCACCGCGACATCCGGCCCCAGGGCACGCAGCGGAGCGTCCACGGCCCGCAGCGCGTAGCCACGCCCCAGCAGCGCCACCAGGCCTTCCGCCATGTACAGGTCGGTGGGGAAATTCCCAGTCTCCGTCAGGATCACCGACCGCCCTGGCCGCGCATCCAACGCCGCCGCCAGCAGCTTGAACAGGTTCACTGATGTGGAATCCGCCACCACCGTGCTGCCTGGCGCGGCACCGATCAGCCGCCCGATTTTCTCGCCCACTCGCACCGGCAAATCGATCCAGCCATGCTCGGTCCAGGCACGGATCAGCGACTCGCCCCATTCGCGCGCCACCACTTCGGCCAACCGCGCCGGCGTCGCCTTCGGCACCGGGCCGAGCGAATTGCCGTCGAGATAGATCACGCCGTCCGGCAAAATGAGTCGATCATGGAACGGTGCCAGCGCATCGACGGCGTCCAGCGCCGCCAGCCCATCGCGCGTGAGACGCGCCACTCAGTCGTCCTTCTGCAGCACCACGCCCGCCATCGTGCCGCCGTCGATCGTCAGCGTGTGGCCGGTGACGAAACTGCCGGCCTTCGACGCCAGGAACACCGCGGCACCGGCGATCTCGTCCGGCTCGCCGATGCGCTGCAACGGCACGTCGCGCGTCGCCTTGCGATAGCGCACCGGGTCGGTCCACAGCGCCTTGGCGAAATCGGTGCGCACCAGGCCCGGTGCGATCGCGTTGGCGCGCACGTTTTTCGGGCCCCACTCCACCGCGATGTTGCGCGCCAACTGCATGTCGGCCGCCTTGGAGATCGCGTACAGCCCCAGCGACGCCGAACCGCGAAAGCCGCCGATCGACGAGATAATGATGAACGAGCCGCCGCCGCGTTCCGCGAGATGCGGACACACCATGTTGGCCAGCCAGAAATTGCTGCGCACATTGGCGCCCATGACGCGCTCGTAAACCTCGTCGGACGCGCCGCCCGCCGGGCCGAGATACGGATTGACCGCGGCATTGCTCACCACGATGTCGATGCCGCCCCACAAGGCGATTGTCTTGTCCACCAGGCTTTGCAATTCATCCTTGCGCGCGATGTGGCATGGGATCACCGCCGCCTCGCCGCCGCGGTCGCGGATTCCCGCGGCCACCGCCTCGCACGCATCCGCCTTGCGGCTGGACACCACGACCTTGGCGCCATGTTCCGCCAGCCGTTCGGCGATGGCGCGGCCAATGCCTTTGCTGGAACCGGTAACGATCGCGACCTTGCCGGTCAGGTCGAACAACGACGACATGCGGGGGGTTCCCTGCTGTGCTTGGCGGGACGGGTTACCCGTGAGTATGCTCGGAACCAGGAAACGTCAATCGGGCGAGGTCCATGCCGACGCAACGCACCACCGTCTATCGCCACGCAGAGCTGCGCCGCCTGCTGCATCCGCAAAGCGTGGCGGTGATCGGCGCCTCGGCCCGCCCCGGCTCGTTCGGCGAGCGCGTGCTGCTGAACCAGCAGAATTTCGCCGGCCGCACCTACCCGGTGAACGCGCGCTACGACAGGATTGGAGAGCAGACCTGCTACCCTTCGGTCGGTGCGCTGCCGGAAGTACCGGATTGCGCGGTGATCACCGCGGCGCGCGACGCGGTGGAAGAGATCGTGCTGGACTGCGCCAGGGCCGGCGTCGGCGGCGTGATCATCTTCGCCTCCGGCTATGCCGAAATGGGCCGCGAGGACCGCATTGCCGCGCAGGATCGCCTGGCCGCCATCGCGCGCGAAACCGGCCTGCGCATCGTCGGGCCGAATTGCATCGGCGTGGTCAACGCGGTTCTCGACTCGCGCATCACCTTCATGAACATCACGCCGATTCCGCCGCCACGGCCGCACGCAGTGGGCATCATCAGCCAATCCGGCGCGCTCGGCATGGCGCTGGCGCAGGCGGTGGTGCGCGGCGCCTCGTTCAGCCACGTCATGACGTCCGGCAATTCCTGCGACGTTGATACGGCAGATTTCGTCAGCTACCTGGCCGACGATCCGGCCTGCACCGCGATCGCCTGCGTGTTCGAAGGTATGGCCTCGCCCGAACGGCTGCTGCTGGCCGCGGAGTATGCCTGGCAGCGCGACAAGCCGCTGGTGGTCTATAAGATGGCAACCGGCGAGGAAGGCGCCGCGGCGGCGATGTCGCATACCGGTTCGCTCGCCGGCTCGCACGCCGCCTATCGCGCGGTGTTCCAGCGCGCCGGCGCGGTGCTGGTGGAGAGCTACGAATCGCTGGTGGAAACGGCGTCGTTCTTCGCCAAGGCGCCACCGCCGAAAGCCAGGGGCGCGGCGGTGGTCGCGGCGTCCGGCGGTGCGGCGATCATGGCCGCCGACCGCGCCGAGCAATACGGTGTGCCGTTGCCGCAACCGGGCGCGGCGTTGCTTGACCTGCTGGTGTCGCGCATCCCGGATTTCGGCGCCGCGCGCAATCCGTGCGACGTCACCGGGCAGATTCTCAATGACCCGGAATCGCTGAACGTCTGTGCCGGAGCGTTTCTCGACGATCCGCAATATGCAACGCTCGTCGTGCCGATGACCTATGGCTTCGCCGCCTCGGCCGCACGCATTCCGGTCTATGACCGGCTGGCGAAGGCGGCGGGAAAAATCGTCTGCATCGCCTGGCAAACCGAATGGCTGGAAGGCCCCGGCGTGAAGGAGGCGGAGGAATCCGACCACGTCGCGTTGTTCCGCTCGATGGCCGCATTGTTCGCGGCGCTGGCCGCGTGGACCTGGCGCGCGGACAAACGCGCCGCCGCGCGCGAGACGATCACGCCGACACCGGCGGCAACGCGGCGTGCCGCACGCGACATGATCGCCGCCGCCGCCGGTCGCACATTGACCGAACGCGAGGCGAAGGCGGCGCTGGCGCTGTACGGGGTTCCGGTGGTCGGCGAGCGCCTGGCCGCAAGCGCCGATGCGGCGGTCGCCGCCGCCGCCGCGCTCGGCTATCCGGTGGTGTTGAAGGTCGAATCGCCGGATCTGCCGCATAAGACCGAAGCTGGCGTGATCCGCCTGAACCTGTGCAACGCCGACGAGGTGCGCGCGGGTTACGACGCGGTGATGGCCAATGCCGGGCGCGTCTCGCCCCCGCCGCGCATCAACGGCGTGCTGGTGCAACCGATGGTGCCGCAGGGTGTGGAAATGGTGGTCGGCGCGCGCATCGATAAGCTGTTCGGGCCGCTGGTGGTGGTTGGCCTCGGCGGCATCCTGGTGGAGGTGCTGCAGGACACCGCCCTCGCCCCCGCCCCGGTCACGCACGCCGATGCAAGCGCGCTGCTGCGCTCGCTCAAGGGGGAAAAACTGCTGCACGGCTTCCGCGGCGCGCCGGCGGTCGATCTCGACAAATTGGCCGACGTGATCTGCCGGATTTCACGTTTCGCCGCCGACCATCGCGACCTGATCGCCGAGCTTGACGTCAACCCGCTGATCTGCGCCGGCGAGCGCATCATCGCGGTGGACGCGCTGATAGTTCCCGCGCCGCCGCCGGCCGGCCGATTGCCGTGCTAGCGAATCGCCGGCAGCCCGAATCCGACATATCGCCCCATCGCACCCACCGGTTCTGACCCATGCCCATCTGCGAAGCGGACCCCTGGCGTTTCCAGTATTTCGAGAACATCCCCTGCCCGCCGGACGTGCGCATTTCCACCGAAGACCCGGACTCCTGGGAATGGTATCCGCGCCATCGCTGGATCTACGACAAGCTCGCCGTCGCCTTGTCGCAGGGGCTGGACGCCGCGCCGCACGGCGTCATGCCGCGCGGCTTCCCGGTGTTTTCCAAGCCGATCATGAATTTGCGCGGCATGGGCACCGGCAGCCAGGCGATTCATTCCGCCGACGAGTACAAGGCCAGCCTCACCGCCGGACATTTCTGGTGCACGCTGCTGACCGGCGCGCATGTCAGCACCGACGCGGCGCTGGTGAACGGCGAGCCGCGCTGGTGGCGCCACACCTCCGGCGCCACCGCGCCAGGCGGCACGTTCGACCACTGGACGATCCACGCCGGCGCGATGCCCGAAATAGAAGACTGGTGCGGCGCCTGGGCGCGCCGGCACCTCGCCGGCTACACCGGCATGGTGAATTTTGAAACGATCGGCGGACGCATCATCGAGGCGCACCTGCGCTTCGCCGACCAGTGGCCCGATCTGTACGGCGCCGGCTGGGTGAAGGCGCTGATCCGCCTGCATGTCACCGGCAACTGGGACTACGCCGATTCCGACCGGCGCGACGGCTACAGCGTCGTGCTGTTCGGCCCGCACGGTCCGCGCTATCGCCATCCGCCGCCGTCGCTGGTCGAAGCGGTGCGCGGCATGCCGGACGTGTCCTCGGTGCAGATCACCTTCCACGAGGAACGCGACCCCGCGCACCACGCCATGCCGCCCGGCGGATTCCGGCTGGCCATCGTCAACGCGCATTCATTGCAAGCCGGCCGGGACGCACGCGAGAAGCTGCGACAGGCGCTGCTTCCCATCGAACATCACAAACCGGCGCCGTAGCGGCATGCCAGCATGGTGGTCAGCCAATCTCGGCGACTTCCTGGCGCGCGAACCGGAATCGATCGTCGGCGCCTTGTCCACGCGCCTGGTTGAGACGCACCCGCTCAACCGCGCAACGCAAGTGCAGGCTTGGCGGGATCAGATCGCACTGCTGCGCGAGGTGCTGCCTGGCCTGCCCGCTACCTGTCGTCTGCTGCTGGAGTATCCGCTGCTACGGCTGCAACGACGAATCGACGCGGTGCTGCTGACCGACCGCGCCGTGCTGGTGCTAGAATTCAAGACCGGAGCCTACCAGTTCACCACCATCGACCGCCAGCAGGTCGAGGATTACGCGCTTGACCTGTTCGACTTCCACGCCGAGAGCCGCGCGCATCCGGTGGTGCCGATCCTCATCGCTGCCCACGCCACGTCACGCGCCACCAATTGGCCGCTGCTCTGGCATGGCGTGACACCAGTGTTGGATGCCAGCGCATCGACGCTGTCCGATCTGCTGCGCGAGATCGAACGCCGCGTGCCGATCCCGGCGCGATCGCTCGATCCACCCGCATGGGAGACCGCGCCGTATCGCCCCGTACCCACTATCGTCGAGGCGGCGACCATGCTGTATGGCCGGCATGGCGTCGCCGAGATCGCGTCGGCCCGCGCCGATGTCGGCAATCTCACGCGTACGACCGAGGCGATCCGCGCCACGATCGACCACGCGCGCGCCGCCAACCAGCACGATGTGGTATTCGTCACCGGCATCCCCGGTGCCGGCAAGACTCTGTGTGGGCTGCAGGTGGTGTTCGGTGCCAACTCCGGCGCCGCGTTCCTCACCGGTAACCTGCCGCTCGTGCACGTAATGCGCGAGGCCCTCGCCCGCGACGCCCGTGACCAAGGCCGCAGCATCCGCCTGGCACGGCAGGAGACCGAAAGTGCGATCCAGCCGCTCATTGGCTTCCTGCGTGACAACCTGGCGCGCACCACACCGCCGCATGAACATGTGATCGTGTTCGACGAGGCACAGCGAGCCTGGAATGCCGATTTCGGCCGCCGCAAATTCGGGCACGCGCAGAGCGAGGCGGCGATGTTCCTCGACATTATGCGTCGCCACGCGGATTGGGCGGTGATCGTCGCCCTGGTCGGCGGCGGTCAGGAGATCAACACCGGCGAAGCCGGTTTGGCCGCTTGGGGCGAGGCGCTGCTCGAGGATCGCGACTGGCACGTGCGCGCCGCGCCCGGCGTGCTGACGGCCACCGACGCACGGCAACTTCTGTTCGCAGTGGCGCCGGAGGGCCTGACAATCGACGCCGGGCTGCATCTCGACGTGCCGATACGGTCGATCCGCTCCGCCTTTGCTGCACCCTGGGTTGATGCGGTCTTGCTGGGCGATGCGGCACGTGCACGCGCGATCGCCGACGAAGCGGGCGACGTGCCGTTCCTGCTGACCCGTTCACTTGTGGCGATGCGCGCGGCATTGCGTCGCCTGGCGCGTGGCGCACGCCGTGCCGGCTTGGTATGCAGCGCCAGTGCTCGGCGGCTGATTGCCGACGGAATCTGGCCGAACTTTCCCCACCTCGACGACGCCGCGGTCGCCAATTGGTTCCTGCAACGTTGGCCCGACGTCCGTGCTTCCGACGCGCTGGAATTGCCGGCGACCCAATTCGCCTGCCAGGGACTGGAACTCGACCATGTCGGGCTGTGTTGGGGCAACGATCTTATTCGGCGACCCGGCCGCGCCGACTGGGTGGTGCGCAACTTCGCCGGCACGCGCTGGCAGGAACCGCGCGGCGAGGCCGCGATCGCCTACCAGGTGAACACCTACCGCGTGCTGCTGACACGCGCGCGGTACGAAACGGTGATCTGGGTGCCCGGTGGCGAGGCCGTGGACGTGACGCGCCCGCCAGCCGAGTTCGATGCGATTGCGGATTTCCTGCAAGAGTGCGGTGCGCAGCAACTGGAGGCCGGGGCTATCACGCTTGACGAAATCGCCGAGCCCGCGCCGATGCTACTATAACGCGTCGCCGTCAGCACTTCGCCCCGCCATCCGCCTGACCCAGATCGCGCGCTGTTGACAGCGCGAAACACACTCCGGCCCATCTCGCCCGCTACCCCGGGCTTCCCATGACCGAAGATCCCCTCCATGCCTGAACCACGCCTACCCCTGGATCGACACCCCGCGCCGATTCCAGCCGCGCAAACCCCAAGCATGCACGGCGTCCTGACGCTGGCGACCAGTGTCGTCGTCATCGCCGGCCTCTATTTCGGCCGCAGCGTGCTGATACCGATCACGCTCGCGGTGTTGCTGTCCTTCCTGCTCGCACCGCTGGTGGAAGTGCTGCACCGCATCCGGGTGCCCAACTTCCTCGCCGCCTTGCTCGCCGTCGCCCTGGCGTTGGGAGTCGTTGTGGCAGTCGGCGGCTTGATCGGCAGCCAGGTCGCCGACCTCGCCGGGCAGGTGCCACGCTACGCCACCACAATCGAATCGAAGATAGGAACCGTGCAGTCCTTCGTGTCGTCCCGCTTCGCCGCGATCATGCGCGACATCGGCCACCAGTTGCTGCCCCGCCATACGCGGCAACCCGCCACCGGCGGAACCCCCGCACGGAATCCAGGCAATTCCCAACCGAAGCCAATTCCGGTCGAGGTGCACCAGCCCCCCAGCAACGCGATGCAGCTTGCCGAACGGATCGTCACGCCGCTGGTCAATCCGCTCGCGGCGCTGGCGATAGTGTTCGTGGTCTCGACCTTTATCCTGTCGCAGCGCGAGGATCTGCGCAACCGCATCATCCGCCTGTTCGGCGCCGCCGACCTGCACCGCACCACGGTCGCGATGGACGAAACCGCCCATCGGTTGTCGCGCTACTTCCTCGCGCAGCTCGCGATCAATGTGTCATTCGGCGCCATCATCGGCACCGCGCTCTACGTCATCGGCCTGCCCTCGCCGCTGCTCTGGGGCATCATTGCGACGTTGCTGCGCTTCCTGCCCTATCTCGGTGCGCCGCTCGCCGCCGTTCTGCCAATTCTGCTGGCCGCTGCAACGTCAACCGGTTGGGCGACCGCGCTGTGGACCGTCGCCCTGTTCGCCGGGCTGGAAGCCATCATGGGACAGGTGGTCGAGCCTTTGGTGTATGGCCGCTCCACCGGCCTGTCACCGTTCGCCGTGGTGGTGGCGGCAATCTTCTGGACCTGGCTGTGGGGACCGATCGGCCTGATCCTGTCAACCCCACTGACGCTCTGCTTCATGGTTCTCGGGCGGCATGTCGAGCGCCTGCAATTCCTCGATATCCTGCTGGGCGACCGGCCGCCACTGCAACCGGATGAAAGCTTCTATCAACGCATGCTGGCCGGCGACCCGGACGAGGCTCGAGAGCAGGCGGAACTGTTTTTGAAGGATGAGTCGCTGGCGGGGTATTACGATCAGGTGGCGGTGCCGGGATTGCGGCGCGCAACGATCGATGCGGCACGTGGCGCGCTGGGCCCCGACCAGGTGGAACGCGTGCTGGAATCCGCATACGCGCTGATCGAGGACCTGGTGGACGAGGCCAGGCCGGACGCAGCGTCCGCCGAAGGGTCGCCAGCCGATCGTGGCACGGTGCTGTGCGTCGCCGGCCGCGGACCAATGGACGAGGCGGCGGCACGCATGCTCGCCCAGCTTCTCGGCGAGCGCGGGATCCCCGCTCAGGCCGTGCCGCATCATGCGGTTTCGCGCTCGGAGCTGGCGGCCTTGCAGGCCCGCGGCGTGCCGATGCTGTGCCTGTGCTATCTGGATCTGGAAGGCGGCATCTCGCATGTTCGCTACCTGCTGCGCCGGCTGCGCCGGGTTCTGCCGGCGCTGCCGATGCTGGTCGGGATTTGGCCGGCCGGCGCGCCGGCGCTGCGCGACGAGCGGGTGCGCGTCGCGATCGGGGCCGACCATTACATTACCTCGCTGCGGGAAGCGGTGGATGCTTGCGCCGATGTCGTGCTTGGATCGGAGGCCCCGGCCGCACCACAGCCACCGGCATTCCCACAGCTATCCTGAACGCCGCTGTTGGTCTGCAGCCGGGAGTCGTGCATCATACCGCTCGATGCAACCAAACTCGGTCACGCCATCATGGAAAGCCGCGACCCTGGCCTTCGCGGTCGCTGCATGCCTGCTGCTGCCTGTGGTCGCCTTCGCCGCCGAGCTGAAAGTCGCCACCTGGAACCTGAACTGGTTGACCCAGCGCCCCGCCGGCGATCCGTCGCTGCCGGCGGACGTGCACGTGCGCGGGCCGGCGGATTTCGACCGGCTGCGGCATTACGCCAAGCAGCTTGATGCGGACGTGATCGCCATCCAGGAAGTGGACGGTCGCGACGTCGCCGCCCGGCTGTTCCCGCCTGACCGCTATTCGATCTACATGACGCACGACCACGTAGTGCAGCGCGTCGGCATCGTCGTGCGCCGCGGCCTGGACTACGATGTCAACCCCGACGTGACCGCGCTGGATCTCGGTCCGGGCAGATGGCTGCGCAGTGGCGCCGACATCACCCTTCACCTGCCCGCGGGCCCGCTGCGCATGCTGGCGGTGCATCTGAAAACCGGCTGCAACAACGCGTCGCTGACCCGTACCAGGACTCACTCCTGCACCGAGTTGCGGGCGCAGATTCGCCCCCTGCGGGCATGGATCGCGGCGCGGCAGCAGGAAGGCGTGCCATTCATCGTGCTGGGCGACTTCAACCGCCACATGGACGGCCGGGATCAACTCTGGGCCGCATTGGCCCGCACCGCGCCGCTGGTCCGCGCCACCCAGGGACGCTCCAGCCCATGCTGGGGCGGCGAGGCGTTCATCGACCACATCATCGCGGGCGGCGCGGCGCGCGACTGGATGCAGTTGCCGACGTTGCGCGTGCTGACCTATCGCGAGAGCGGCGATGACTGGAAGGATCGCTTGTCGGACCATTGCCCGGTGTCGGTGGAGTTCCTGGTGCCTCGCTGACGCCGCTGGAGGATTCAATCCGCGGCACCTCCCGAAATCGACCGATCCAGCAGCGTCGCCAGTTCCGCCGCATGCTCATAGTCCGGCATGAGCCGGCACAGCGCCGCATCGCGCATCACCGCCGGATGGAAATATATCTCACTGACTCCGTCGGGCAGCGCGCGCAGCAGGCGCCGCACCCGCTCCGCCGTCATGTGGCCGCTCCAGGCCAGGCCAAAACAATAGTCGTTGGTTATCATTCCGGCCGTGCGCGCCTGCCGCCGCAGCAGCCGCGTCCAGCAATACAACGCGTGGGCTCCCAACCCGACCCGCGTGCCGCAACGCGCAAGCACCGCCGGCGGCTCGGCCGGAATCCGCACCGAGCGCAGACCAAACCCAGCGCCGATCCGCAGCATCAGCCGGCCGACCGTCGGGTGCAGATGCATGTGCTTGTGCGCGTTGGCGTGGTCGAGCGTCAGCCCGGTAGCGGCGAATGCGGCGAACTGGGCGCGGATCTCCGCCGCAAGTTGGCGCCGCACCCGCGAGACGAAGAAATATCTCACGCCCAGCCGCATCTGATCGGATGGAAACGACCCCGACGCATCCACCAGATCCGGAATTTCCGCCGGTGGCAGCACCGCCCGCCCTTCGATCGCCACCAGATGCAGCCCGACGCGCAGCCCCGGCAACGCAAGCGCGCGGCGCACCGCGTCGGCCGCCGCGGGACCGGCCACCATCAGGCTGGCCGCGTTCAGGACGCCATCGCGAAACGCGCGTTCGACCGCTTCGTTGACGGCTTCGGACAATCCGAAATCATCGGCCGAAAAAACGACACGCTGCATGCCGCCGGCATAGCGGCCCGGCAGCGCGCCGCCTACCCCGCCGCGCCGCGCATCACGATGTCTGGCGGCGCAGGAAAGCCGGAATTTCCAGCGTCGTCTCCTCACCACCGGCCAGACGCACCGATGCCCGCGGAGCTTCCGGACGCTGCTCGTTATGCAGCACCGGCTCGTGCCGCGGCAGCGCCGTTTCCACAGCCGTCGGGGGCGCCGGGCGCCGGCGGAACGCCCCGGTGACAGCGGTGAACAGGCTCGGCCGCGGCGGTTCCGCCATCTGCATCACCGCGGCGGGCGCGGCGGTCGGCCGCGCTTCGGTGAATAATCCGGCGCCGGGCTTTTGAGCGAATGCCGGGGTTCCCCCCCGCGGCACCGGCACCGCGCCGGGCTGCACCGAAACCTGCGTTTCAAGCGCGACATTGCCATCGGCGACAGACTCGACCTGGGCACGCATCTGCGCCGCCGGCTGACGCAGCGGCGTCGCATGCATCAACGGAACGTGTCCGGGCTGCGCCGCGGTTTGCGCCGCCATCGCGGCCACCTGCACGGGTACGGGGATCGGCTGCGGCGCCGGCATCGCTCCGCCACCAACCGCGACCAGGCGCGGACGCGACTCCGCGGGCATCGGCGTGTCGATGCCGGTGGCAACAACCGAAACCCTGATGCGCCCCGACAGCGTCTCGTCGATCGCCGAGCCGAAGATGATGTTCGCCTCTTCGTCCACTTCCTCGCGGATGCGGTTCGCCGCCTGGTCCACTTCGAACAGCGTCAGGTCCTCGCCGCCGGTGATGTTGATCAACAGCCCGCGCGCGCCCGCCATCGACGTGTCTTCCAGCAGCGGATTGCTGATCGCCGCCTCGGACGCGCGGATCGCGCGGTTCTCGCCCTCCGCCTCGCCGGTGCCCATCATCGCCTTGCCCATTTCCGCCATCACCGTGCGGATGTCGGCGAAGTCGAGGTTGACCAGACCGGGCGCCATCATCAGATCGGTGACGCCGCGCACGCCCATGTACAGTACCTGGTCGGCCATCTTGAACGCATCCTTCCAGGTGGTGCGTTCATTGGCCATGCGGAACAGGTTCTGGTTAGGGATGACGATCAGGGTATCCACGTATTGCTGGAGCTCTTCGATTCCCTGGTCGGCGCAGCGCGCCCGTCGCACGCCCTCGAACCCGAACGGCTTGGTTACCACGCCGACGGTGAGGATGTTCCGCTCGCGAGCCATGCGCGCGATCACGGGTGCGGCGCCGGTCCCGGTGCCGCCGCCCATGCCGGCGGTGATGAACACCATGTGCGCGCCATCGAGGTGCCGATACAGCTCGTCGGCCGCTTCTTCCGCCGCCGCCTTGCCGATCTCCGGCTTCGCCCCCGCCCCAAGGCCCTGAGTGATATGCGGCCCGAGCTGGATGCGCCGGTCGGCGCGGCTGTGCATCAACTGCTGCGCGTCGGTGTTCGCGACAACGAACTCCACGCCCTGCAGGTTTGCCGCGATCATGTTGTCCACGGCATTGGTCCCGCCGCCGCCGACGCCGATCACCGTGATGCGGGGCGAGAAGTCAGTGTGAACCTGCTGCGGAATTGTGAGATTGAGTGTCATGCGGACTTCTCCCCCACGCGACTCGGGTCGGTGAACTGTCTGTTAAGCAGGAAGTCGATCGATTCGCGAGGCATCACACGCGCTCCCGTAGAAAATTGACGATGCGGCGGAAAAGGCCGGAGGGTTGTGCTACCTCCAGATCGACATCGTGCAGCGTGCGGCCCTCGCCCGCCGCCCAGTGCAGCAGGCCGGCGGCCGTCGCGAATGCCGGACCGGAAGCCGAATCGGGCAGGCCGCGCATCGCGTGCGGCCGGCCAAGGCGCACGTGGCGCGACAGCATCCGCGCCGCCATCTCGCGCACGCCGGCGAGCTGGCAGGCTCCGCCGGTCAGCACCACGCGATTGCCGGCCGCGCGCGTCAGGCCGGTACTGTCCAGCCGCTCCTTCACGTATTCGAAGGTTTCTTCCAGCCGTGGCCGGATGATGTTCACCACCATGCTGCGCGGCACCTTGGCGATCTGGTGTTCCTCCTCGCCGACCAGGTGCACCGGCACCAGCTCGCGATCGTCGTCAGGCGAGGACTGCACGTTGCCGTACACGGTCTTCAGCCGCTCGGCATGATTGAGCGACGTGGAAAGGCCCGCCGCGAGGTCCTTGGTGACATGGAACCCGCCGATCGGCAGTTGCGCGGTGTGCAGCAATTGCCGGTCGGCGAACACCGCCATGCCCGTGGTGCCGCCGCCCATATCGATCACCGTGGTGCCCAGTTCCTGTTCGTCGGCCACCAGCGTCGCCAGGCCGGCGACCATCGGTGCCGACACGACCTCGGCGATGTCGAGGTCGCAGCGCGCGATGCAGGCACCCAGCGAACGCAGCGCGGTGGCGGCCGAGTCGATGATGTGCAGCTTCGCCGTTAGCGTGGTGCAGAACAGGCCGCGCGGATCGGCCACGCCCTCCATCTCGTCCGTCGAGAACGTCAGCGGCAGCGCGTGGATCACGTCCCGCCCCTCCGCCCGGGCCCGCGCGCGGCCCTCCGCCACCACCCGGCGAATGTCATGCTCTTCGACCGCGCGGCCGTTGACCGGCCACTGCACGTTGAACAATTGTGACTCCGGCTGACCGCACGACAGGTTTACCGTCACCGAGCGCAGCCTTGTGTCGGCCATGTCCTCGGCCTGGCCGACGCAGGCACGAATCGACTTCTCCGCCTGTTCCAGATCGACGATGCCGCCGGCGCGCACGCCACGGCCGCGATGCCAGCCGAACCCCAGCACGCGCAACGTGCCGTCGCTTTCGGTGCGGCCGATCAGGCACGCGATCTTTGTCGTGCCGATATCCAGCACACCAAACGGCCCGGCGCGATGATGCCGCGGCCGATCCTGGTCTTGCGGACCGGTCATCGGCGGTGGCAGCACCCGCTGCGACATATCGTTCATCGCGAGACTCCCCGGCAACCGGTGAAAGCCGCAAGAGTCTCCCCCTCCCCTTGAGGGAGGGGGTTGGGGGGAGGGGGAGCATTTCGCATGCCCGCCCCGGACGAACTGTGCGACGTGCGGTTCATTGCTGTTGCTCCGTCATGTCGGCTTCCTGGGATTCGGCGGTTGCGCCGCCGTATCGGACGGGCGCGCGCGCAGCACCAGCCGGTCCGGCAGCCGCATGTCGATCGCCGCCAGCGGCCGATCCAGCAGATCGTGCCCCTGCTGCAACTGCATCAGCCGGTCGAGCGCGGCGATCTCGTGACCTTCCGGCAGCATCACGTCGGCACCATTTGCCAACCGCAGGTTCCACCGCCGATCGCCGACTCGAACCGCGGCAAGGACATGCTGTTGCAAGCTCGGCCGTGCCGTCAGCGCGTCGATCAATGCCGCGGCGGATTGCGGGGCGCCCGGGCCGACCACCAGTGGCAGCTTGCGGAAATTCGCCACGTTCTGGTGCGCCACGATCTGGCCGGTGCGGTCGATCAGCACGAACTTCCCGTTGTTCTGCCAGATCGCGAAGGGCCGGCGCTCCTGGATGCTCACCACGACCGTGTCCGGCAGGCGCCGCTCGACGGTGGCATGCTTGATCCAGGACAGCGACTCGATCCGCGCGCGCGCGCGCTCCAGCGAGAAACCAAGAATCGGATCGCCCGGGTTCACGCCGAGCGCGGCGCGCAGCAATGGCTCCGGCGTGTTGGCGCGGCCTTCGATCTCGATGTGCCGCACCCGCAATCCGGCAAAGGCGCTGATGCTGCCGATGCGCTCCCGCATCGTCTCCAGCGAGCCGCCGGGCGCCGCGGAACGCAGCAGGCCGGCAAATACCAGCACCAGCATGGCAGCGAGCGCGATCCAGGCCGCCGGCCGCAGCAGCCGCTTCTGCCGCCGCACCAGAAGTCTCCACTGGGCCGGCCGGTCGTTGACCGAATTGCGCGGCGAGCGGTTCACACGCGGCATGCGGCGTTCTCCACCATCCAGGCGCAGAGCCGCGGGAAATTTATCCCCACATGCGCCGCCTGCTCCGGCAGCAGCGATGTCGGCGTGAGCCCCGGCTGCGTGTTGATCTCCAGCAGCACGAGTCGCCCGGGTTCGCCGTCCGTGTCGTCGTAGCGGAAGTCGCACCGCGACGCGCCGCGGCAGCCCAGCGCGCGGTGCGCCGCCGATGCCACCTCCAGGGCGCGCTCATAGATGTCCGGATGCACCGCGGCCGGGATGATGTGGCGCGAGCCGCCATCGGCGTATTTCGATTCGTAGTCGTAGAACACGCCCGCCTCGGCGATGATTTCCGTCACGCCCAGCGCGCGGTCGCCCATCACGCCAACCGTGAGTTCCCGTCCGGCGATGTATTCCTCCACCATCGCGACCGCGCCGAAGCGCCATCCGCGCGCCACTTCGGCGCGGCGGTTGTCGCCCGCGCGGATGATCTCGACGCCGACCGACGAACCCTCGTTCACCGGCTTCACGACATAGGGCAGCGGGATCGGGTCGGCGGCTTCCAGCTCGTCCAGCGTGACGACGCGCCCGCGCGCCACCGGCAGCCCGTTGGCGACGAACACCGCCTTCGCCGCGGCCTTGTCCATCGCGAGTGCCGAGGCGCGCACGCCGGAATGCGTGTAAGGAATCCCGAGCCAGTCGAGCACGCCCTGGATCGCACCGTCCTCGCCGAGGCGTCCATGCAGTGCGTTGAACACCGCATGCGGCTTCGGGTGCAGCGCCGCGATGACGGCGGCGATGTCGTCATTCACTTCGATGGGGGTCACGTCGAAGCCGGCGTCGTGCAACGCGGCGATCACCTGCATGCCCGTGGAAAGGCTCACGTCACGCTCGGCGGAGATGCCGCCATACAGGACCGCAACCCTGCTTGCCTCTCCCGCCTTCGGCGCAACAGGCTCTTTGAAACTCCTCATCCCACCGCCTCCGGCCCGCGCGCGGGAACGCCGATGCGATGGATCTCCCAATCCAGGTTTACGCCCGACGCGGCGAACACGCGACGGCGCACTTCCTCGCCGAGCCCCTCGATGTCGGCCGCGCTTGCGGTGCCGGTGTTGATCAGGAAATTGCAGTGCTTGTCGCTGACCTTGGCGCCGCCGCGGGTCAGGCCGCGACAACCGGCCGCGTCGATCAGCTCCCACGCCTTCATGCCCGACGGGTTGCGGAAAGTCGAACCGCCGGTGCGCGCGCGGATCGGCTGCGACGCCTCGCGCGCCGCGCGGATCTCGTTCATGCGTGCGGCGATCGCCACCGGCGCGCCGGAAAATGCGCGCAGCCGCGCGCGCGTGACCACCGCGCCATGCGGCAACCGCGCATGCCGATACGCGAACGCCAGCTCCGCCGCGGCCATCCGGCGCTGTTCGCCGGAGCGTGTGACCACCTCGATCCAGTCAACGACATGCGCCGCCTCGCCACCATAGGCGCCGGCGTTCATCGTCATCGCGCCGCCGATCGTTCCGGGAATGCCGGAGAGGAATTCCAGCCCGGTCAGGCCGGCCGCCGCCGCATGTTCCGCTACCGTCACGTCAAGCGCGGCGGCGCCGGCAACCACGCCGTCGGGATCCACCGCGATCGCGGAAAAACCGCGCGCCAGCTTGATGGTGACGCCCGGCAACCCGCCGTCGCGAACGATCAGGTTGGAACAGGCACCGACCACGTGCACCTGGATGTCGAGCGGCAGGGCGCCGAGAAACGCGGCGAGATCGTCGGCACCGGCGGGCCGCACCAGCGCCTCGGCCGCGCCGCCGACGCGGAACCAGGTGAACGGCGCAAGCGGCGCGTTCGCCTGCACCCGCCCGCGCAGCGGCGGCAGCGACTCGAGCAGGGTGGGTATCGCTTCAGCCGGCACGGTCATCGCTCCCCCTCCCCTTGCGGGCCTCGGCCGCGAAGCGGACCAGGACTGGGGGGACGCGGAAGAGTCTGGCGCCACCTCACCGCTCGCCTCCCGCCGCGCGGCGAGGCACCGTCGCGGCCTGCAGCCCGGTCAGCTCCGCCGGCAAGGTGGCAGCCCATTGCGTGATCGAACCGGCACCGAGACACACGACGAAATCCCCCGGCCTGGCAATCGCATGCACCATCTCCGCCAACCGCGCCGGCGCCGGCAGCGCCACCACGGAGCGATGGCCCCGCGCGCGCAGCCCTTCCACCAGAGCGTCGCGATCCACCCCCTCGATCGGCGCTTCGCCCGCCGGATACACATCGGCGACGATCACCGTGCCGGCCTCGTTCATGCAGGTGCAGAACTCGTCGAACAGCGTATGCAGCCGCGTGTAGCGATGCGGCTGCACCACCGCGATCACGTCGCGCGCACCGGCTTGCCGCGCCGCCTTCAGCACCGCGGCGATCTCCACCGGATGGTGGCCGTAATCGTCGATTACGGTGATGCCGCCCGCCTCGCCGGTCTTGGTGAAGCGGCGCTTCACGCCCTTGAAGCCGAGGAAAGCGCTGCGCAGCGTGGCGTCGTCGATCTCCATCTCCAGGCCGACCGCCACCGCGGCCAGCGCATTCTGCACGTTGTGGCTTCCCAGCATCGGCAGGCGGAACGGTCCCATGCGCCGCTGGCGGTTGCGCGCGCGGTCCGTGACGATGACCTCGAAGGTGGAACCCAGCTTGTCCGGCACCACCCGCTCGGCCCGCACATCGGCCTGCGGCGAGAATCCGTAAGTCGTGATGCGATGATCCGACAGGCGCGGAATCATCTGCTGCACCGACGGATGGTCGATGCACAGCACGGCAAACCCGTAGAACGGCACGTTGGCGACGAACTGGTCGTAGCCGGCGATCATCGCCTCCGCCGATCCCCAGTGGTCCAGGTGCTCCGGATCCATATTGGTGACGATGGCGATGACCGCGGGCAGCCGCAGGAAGCTGCCATCGGATTCGTCCGCCTCCACCACCATCCAGTCGCCGGCGCCCAGCCGCGTGTTGGTCCCGTAGGCGTTGATGATGCCGCCGTTGATCACCGTCGGATCCAGCCGCGCGGCTTCCAGCACCGCGGCGATCAGGCTGGTGGTGGTGGTTTTCCCGTGCGTGCCGCCGACCGCGATCGACCATTTCAGCCGCATCAGCTCGGCGAGCATTTCCGCGCGCCGTACCACCGGAATCAGCTTGGCGCGCGCAGCGGCAATCTCCGGGTTGTCGCGCTTCACCGCGGAGGAAACCACGACGACCTGCGCGCTCCCGAGATTCGTCGGGTTATGGCCGACCGCCACCGGAATGCCGGCGTCGCGCAGGCGCTTCACGTTGGCGGAATCGGCGATGTCGCTGCCCTGCACGGAATAGCCGAGATTGTGCAGCACCTCGGCGATGCCGGACATGCCGATGCCGCCGATGCCGACGAAATGGATGGTGCCGATGGAGAGCGGCAGGGCCCTCATGGGCGGGCCTCGCGGCGCATGAGGTCCTCGACCAGGTCGGCCAGCCGCGCGGTGGCGTCCGGCCGGGCGACACCGCGTGCGGCGCGCGCGGCATGGGCCAACATGTCCGGGGCATCCAGCAACAACACCAGCCGCTCGGCCAGTGCCACCGCACTGAAGTCGCGTTGCGCGATCACCGAGGCGCCGCCTGAGTCGGACAGGGCGCGCGCGTTGGCCGATTGGTGGTCGTCGATCGCGCCGGGCAACGGCACCAGGATCGACGGCCGGCCGGCAACCGCGAGTTCCGCCACGGTCGAGGCGCCGGCGCGGGCGATCACCAGATGCGCGCGCGCCAGGCGGTGCGCGACATCCGGGAAGAACCCGGCAAGCTCGGCCGCGATGCCGGCCTGCGCGTACGCCGCACGCACGCGGTCGAGGTCCTCCGGCCGGCACTGCTGCACCACCGCAAGCCGCGCGCGCAACCGTTGCGGCAGCGCGGCCAGCGCCGGCGGCACCACGTCGCTGAACACGCGCGCGCCGAGCGAGCCGCCCAGCACCAGCAGATTCAGCACGGCCCCAGGCGGCAGATAGGCCGTCTCGGCGAGCGCGCCGATGGCCGGACGCACCGGATTGCCGGTAACCACCGTTGCGGCGGACTCCGGCACGCGCGTGGTGTCCGCGAAGCTCAACGCCAGCGCATCCGCATGGCGCGCCAAAAACCGGTTGGCCCGGCCAGGCACCGCGTTCTGCTCATGCAGGATCACCGCGGGGCGACGCCGCACCAGGCGTGCCGCCAGCACAGGCGCGACGCTGGGATAACCGCCGAAGCCGACCACCGCCGCCGCACCGAGACGCGTCAGAATTGTCCGCGCCTGCACTGTGCCGGCAGCGAGTGCGACAGCCGACTTCGCCGCCCGCGCCACGCCGCGTCCGGCGATGCCAGCGCCGCGGATGACACATTGTTCATGGCCGGCAAACACCTCGCTGCGCAGTCCCGCCGAACGCCCGTCGGTCATCAGCGCAATGCGCCGTCCGCGGGCGAGTAATTCGGATGCCAGTGCTTCGGCCGGGAAGAAATGACCCCCCGTGCCGCCGGCCGCAATCACGATAACCCCTCCCGCCTTCGGCGGAGCCGGCCGAGGTGCGAAATCGCCGAGGGCGAGGGTGCCGCATGCCGGCCCGATCGCCCGCCGCGCAATGCGCGGCGCGTCGATCCGCGTCACGGCTCCACCCTGACCCGCCAGCGAGCCGTACATCATCATGGCGCGTCGCCATGGTGTCGCCGCCTGGTCAGCGCCAGCAGCATGCCCATGCCGAGCGCCACCGCCACGACCGACGACCCTCCATACGAAATGAACGGCAGCGTCATGCCCTTGGTCGGAATCAGCTTCAGCGTCGATGCCATGTTGACGAACGCCTGCAAGCCGAAGCCGGACACCAGCCCGGTGCACGCCAGCACGGTGAACAGGTCCTGTTCCTTCAACAATTTCAGCAGGCCGCGCAGCACGATGAACGCGAACACGCCCAGGATGATCAGGCAGACCACCATGCCGAACTCTTCGCCGGCGACCGCGAACACGAAGTCGGCATGCGCGTCGGGCAGCACATCCTTCACCCGCCCCTCGCCGGGGCCGCGGCCGAACAGGCCGCCATTGCCGAATGCCTCCAGCGCGGTGGTCACCTGGTAGGTGTCGCCGCTGTTCGGATGCAGGAAGCGCTGCACGCGGCTCTGCACGTGCGGGAACAGCATGTATGCCAGGACGCCGCCGCCGCCCGCCATCCCGAAGCCAAGGCCCACCAGGAACAGATTCATCCCGCTGACGTAGAGTTGGCACAGGAACACGACGACGATCACGGCCATCATGCCGATATCCGGCTGCGATTTCAGCAGCAGCAGGATCAGGCCCAAAATGCCGAAAGCGATCCACATGCCGGGGAAACGCGGCGAGCGCCTGCTCTCGCTGATCAGCCAAGCCGCCACCACCGCGAAGCACGGCTTGAGGAATTCCGACGGTTGCATCGCCATGCCGGGCAACGCGATCCAGCGCCGCGCGCCCTTGATCTCGACCCCGATCACCAGCGTCGCCGCGGTAAGCGCCAGCGCGAGGATGCACCCGGCGATGGCAAGCCGCTTGATGTTGCGCGGCGACAGCAGCGAGACGCAGACCACGATGCCGCCGCCGATGGCGAGGAAGAACACCTGCTTGATGATAAGCATGTCGCGCGAGTCGCCGATGCGCTGGGCAACCGACGGGGAGGCGGCCAGTACCATGATGTAGCCGAAGCCGATCAGCACGCCGATCGCGCCGAGCGTCCAGCGATCGACAGTCCACCACCAGCGGCCCAGCAACGAGTTGTCGGAGCGTGAGAGAGTCGGCATCAGGCGGCCCTTTCCCGTGCCAGCGACGCCACGAGCGCGGCGAATTTCTCGCCCCGCGCATCGAAGCCGCTGAACTGGTCGAAGCTGGCGCAGGCCGGCGACAGCAGCACCACCGGCGCACCCACCGCCTGCGCGGCGGCGAACGCAGACAGTGTCGCGGCTTCCAGCGTGCCCGCGATCTCGTGCGGCACATCGTGGGCCGCAAGCGTCGCGGCGAGCAGCGGCGCGTCGCGCCCGATCAGCAGCGCGCGTGCGATGCGGGGGAAGCACGGCGCCAGCGCCTCGATCCCGCCCTGCTTGGCGAGGCCGCCGGCGATCCACACCACCCGCTCATAACACGACAGCGCCCGCGCGGCGGCATCGGCATTGGTTGCCTTGCTGTCGTTGACGAAGGTGATGCCGCGGATCGTGCCCAGGCGTTGCTGGCGGTGCGGCAGTCCGGGGAAACTCGTCATGGCCCGCGCGATGGCGTCGCCTGGCACGCCGAGAAAGCGGGCGATCGCGTAAGCCGCCGCCGCGTTCTGCGCATTGTGCGCGCCCGGAAGAGCGGGAGCATCGGAGAGCGCGAGCGAAAACGGAGGAACAGGAGAAACAGGAGAAAGAAGGGAAAGGAGAACAAAAGGCTCCCCCTCCCCTTGAGGGAGGGGGTTGGGGGGAGACTCGTGCATCTCCCCCGACACCGCAACGACCTGCGCCGGCCGGTCACGCAGCCACGCGGCCATCGCCCGCGAGTCGGCATCGTCCATGCCCACGACCGCCAAGTCGCCGGCCGCCTGCCGCGCGAAGATCGCCCGCTTGGCGGCCATGTAGCCTGCCATGTCGCCGTGCCGATCCAGATGGTCCGGGCTGAGATTGAGCATCGCCGCCACATCGAAGCGGAGGGTCGCGAGTCGCTCCAACATGTAGGACGACATCTCCAGCACGTACACTCCGTCGTCGGGCAGCAGCGGCAGGGCCAGCGCCGCCGTGCCGAGATTGCCGCCCGCCGCGACCGGCGCTCCGGCGCAGGCCACGATGTGCGCCAGTAGCGCGGTGGTGGTGGATTTGCCGTTGGTGCCGGTGATCCCGACGAAGCGCGCACGCGAACCGGCGCGCCGCACCGCCTGGAACAGCAGGTCGGCGTCCGACAGGATCGCCACGCCGGCCGCCCGCGCGCGCTCGGCGGCCGGATGCGGCTGCGGCAGCAGATGCGGAATGCCGGGCGACAGCACCAGCGCGTCGAACGCGAAATCACCGGCCCGGGGATCGCGCAGCGGCAACCCACCGGCCGCCGCGCGCACCGCCGCGGCGTCGTCCCACGCGGCAACCTCCGCGCCCATCGCCAACAGCGCCCGGGCGACGGCCAGGCCGTTGCGCCCCAGCCCCACCACCGCGAAGCGCGAGCCGGCGAACAGATCGGTTGGAAACGCCCTCATCGGATCTTCAACGTCGCCAGGCCGATCAGGGCCAGGATCATCGAGATGATCCAGAAACGGATGACGATGGTCGGCTCGGCCCAGCCCTTCTTCTCGAAATGATGGTGCAGCGGCGCCATCAGGAACACCCGCGTGCCGGTACGCTTATACCAGAACACCTGGATGATGACGGACACCGTCTCCACCACGAACAGGCCGCCGACGATCATCAGCACGATCTCGTGCTTGGTTGCCACCGCCACCGCACCCAGCGCGCCGCCCAGCGACAGCGAGCCGATATCGCCCATGAACACCGCGGCGGGCGGGGCGTTGAACCACAGGAAGCCCATGCCCGCGCCGATCAGCGCGGAACAGAACACCGCCAGTTCGCCGACGCCCGGGATGTAGGTGAGCTGCAGGTAGTCGGCAAAGATGCGGTTGCCGACCAGGTAGGCGATCAGCGCGAACACCGCGGCGGTGATCATGGTCGGCACGATCGCCAGGCCGTCGAGGCCATCCGTCAGGTTCACCGCGTTCGACGCCCCCATCATCACCAGCATGCCGAACACCGGGAAGAAATAGCCAAGCGGGATCAGCACTTCCTTGAATATCGGCACGGTCAGCCCAGTGGCGAGCGGCGCCCGCGTCAGCAGCACGATCCAGATCGCGGCAGCGAGGCCGATCGCCGCCTGCACCAGCAGCTTGACGCGGCCGGACACGCCCTTGTGGCTGCGTTTGGTGACCTTCAGGTAGTCGTCGGCGAAGCCGAGCAAGCCGTAGCCCCAGGTGACAAACAGCACCGCCCAGACATGGGCGTTGCGCAGGTCCACCCAGAGCAGGATGGAGATCGTCATGGCGGTGAGAATGAGCAGGCCGCCCATGGTGGGCGTGCCCTTCTTTTCGATCAGGTGACGTTCCGGCCCGTCGGCCCGGATCGGCTGGCCCTCCTGCTGCACCGATTTCAGCCAGCGGATCAGCTTCGGCCCCAGCCAGAAGCTCACCGCCAGCGCGGTCAGGCAGGCCGCGCCGGAACGGAAGGTGATGTAGCGGAACAGGTTGAACAGGAAAAACCGTTCGGCCAGGGGACGGGCGAGGTTGTACAGCATCAGGCGGCGTCCGCGCCGCGCGGAGCCGCCGCGGCGTCAAGCGCGTCCACCACACGCCGCATGTGGCTGCCGAGGCTGCCTTTCACCAGGATCACGTCGCCCGGCGCGACTTCACGCGCGACAAGCAGGGCGAGCGCCGCGGAATCGGGGGTGTGTGCGCCGCGTTTTTGATCCGGCAGCGTGTCGAACAGATAGCGCATCGACGGCCCGCAAGCGAACACCAGGTCCGCTGCTTCGGTCACGTCCGGCGCCAGGCCCGCGTGTTCCGCCGGCCCCGCCTCACCGAGTTCCAGCATGTCGCCAAGCACCGCGATGCGCCGCCGCGCCGGCTGCAAGGCCAGCACCGACAAGGCGGCGCGCATCGACGCGCCGTTGCCGTTGTAGCTCTCGTCGAGCAGCAGGGCGGTGCCGCCCGGGAACGCGATGGGCCGGCGTGCGCCACGGCCGGAGATTGGGGAGAACTTCGCAAAAACCTCGCCCGCGAAGCGCGACAGGTCGGCGCGAAGCGCCGGATGCGGGTGATCGGATCGCTCCGCCGCCCCCTCACCCGCTTCGCGGATGAGGTTCAGTACACCCAGCGCGGCAAGCGCGTTCATCGCCATGTGCCGCCCAGGTGCATTGATCCTGAAGCGCACCGCAACGCCGGCGATCCGGGCCACCACGTCGCTGCCCTCGGCGTCCATCGCAACATCGACCAGCCGCACGTCCGCCGCGGCGTCGGCACCGAATCCGATCGCCCGCACCCCGGCTGCGACCGCAACCTCGCGCAGCCGGAGCGACATCGGCGTATCCGTCGGCAGCACGGCCACCCCACCGGGCTCCAGCCCCAGCATGATCGACGCCTTCTCGTCGGCGATCGCCTCGATGCTGCCGAGGAACCCGATATGCGCCTTCTCGATCGCCGTGATCACCGCGACATGCGGCCGGGCGAGCCGGGCCAGCGGCGCGATCTCGCCGGCATGGTTCATGCCGATCTCGACCACGCAGAACGCGGCGCCGGGCGGCAGGCGCGCCAGGGTCAGCGGCACACCCCAATGATTGTTGTAGGACGCCACCGCGGCATGCGCCGGCCCCAGCGCCGACAACGCGCAACGCAGCATCTCCTTGGTGGTGGTCTTGCCGACGCTGCCGGTCACCGCGACGACGCGTCCGGCAAACCGCGCCCGCGCGTAACCGCCCAGCCGCGCCAGCGCCGCCAGCGTGTCGTCCACGCGCAGCAGCCGCGCGGCGCCCGGCACGTCGTACTGCACCATCGCTCCCGCCGCGCCCTTTGCAAGCGCGTCGGCGACAAACCGATGTCCGTCGCCGTTCTCGCCGCGCAACGCGACGAACAGGTCGCCGGGCATCAGGCTACGGGTGTCGATCGACACCCCCGTGGCATCGAACGGCGACGCCATCGCCCCGCCGGTGGCTTCACCCAGGTCGCGCGCGGCCCACAGGGGGGGCATTGGCATGGGCATGGTCAAGCTCCCTCCCCCCTTGTGGGGGAAGGTTGGGATGGGGGGTCACGCTGTGAACCGGTGGGGTTGGTCCCCCCTCCCCAACCCTCCCCCGCAAGGGGAGAGGGAGCAGTGATGCCACCCACCGAACCGCGCACCGTCCCCAAAGAGCTGCCGCCCACCAATCGCCGCACCACCCCCACGTCGTCGAACGGCACCACCGCCCCGCCAATCGTCTGGCCTTGCTCGTGCCCCTTGCCGGCCACCACCAGCACGTCGCCCGGCCCCAGCGCCTCCAGCCCCGCGCCGATCGCCTGGGCGCGGTCGCCGATCTCGCGCGCGCCCGGGCATGCCGCCAGGATCGCGGCGCGGATCGCCACGGGAGTCTCCCCCCGTGGATTGTCATCGGTGACGATCGCCAGGTCGGCCCACCGCGCCGCCGCTTCGCCCATCAGCGGGCGCTTGCCGCGGTCGCGGTCGCCGCCGGCGCCGAACACCACGAGCAGCCGCCCGACGGTGTGCGGGCGCAGCGCCGTCAGCAGCCGCTCCAGCGCGTCCGGCGTGTGGGCGTAGTCCACGTACACCGCGGCGCCGTTCGGCAGCCGCGCCGCCAGTTCCATGCGGCCTCGCACGCCGGTCAGGCCGGACATCCGGTCCAGCGCGTCGCCCTGCCCCAGCGCCATCGCCAGACCCGCCGCCAGCAGAGCGTTGTCGGCCTGGAACCGGCCCGGCAGCCCCAACGCGACCTCGCGCCGCGCATCGCCGGCCGCCACCGTCACTACCTGCCCATCCGGCCGTGGCGTGACGCGTAGCACGCGGATCATGTCGCCCGCTTCGCCGACCGTGCGCAGGTCCAGCCGCCGCCGCCGCGCCACCTCGCGCAGCCCGTCCAGCGTCGCCGCATCCATGTCGGCGCAGGCCAGCGCCGGCGCCCCCTCGGGCAGCAGTTCGGCGAACAGGCGCAGCTTGGCGGCGCGGTAAGCCTCCAGGCTGCCGTGGTAGTCCAGATGGTCGCGCGTCAGGTTGGTGAACGCCCCGGCGGTGAGGCGCACGCCGTCGAGCCGCGCTTGGTCCAGCCCGTGCGAGGACGCCTCCATCGCCGCGTGACGGATGCCGGTGCGGCGCAATCCGGCGAGAATCTCGGCGAGGCTAACCGGATCGGGCGTGGTCAGCCCGGGACCCGGCGGGAAACCCGGCGCGATCACCCCCAGCGTGCCGAGGCTGGCTGCCGGCAAACCACTGGCGGTCCAGATCTGCCGCAGGAACTCCACCGTGCTGGTCTTGCCGTTGGTGCCGGTCACCGCGACCAGGCAGTCCGGCTGCGGCCCGGCCAGCACCGCGGCGATCTGTGCCAGGCGGCGGCGCGGCTCGGGGTCGCGGATCAGCGGCCGCGGCGGCACGCCCGGCGGCCAGACGGTGTCGTCCGGCGCCAGCACCGCCACGGCGCCGCGTTCCACCGCATCGGCGATGAAGGTGCGGCCGTCGGCGCGGCTGCCGGGCAACGCGGCGAACAGGTCGCCCGGCACCACCTGGCGGCTGTCCGCGGTCACCCCGGCGACGTCCAGGGCGGACACCGTCTGCCAGGCGGCGGTGAAAGCGGCTTGCGGCTGTAGCGCGCGCATGAGCTCAGCGATCCGCAACGGAGGCTTCCACAACCCCTGTCCGGCGTGCGCGGATCAGGGCTGCCTCATGCCGCTGGAAATGGGCGGCAGGCCGCACGCGCGCCGGCGGAATCGACAGGCCGTGCACCGGCAGGCCGGACCGCACGTGCCAATCCGCGCCGGCAACCTCGGGGAACGAGACCCCCACCGGCAGCGCCGGCTCTCCCGGCGGACGGGCCGGCTCCATCGGGATGTACAGCACCTGGTTGATCTCCGGCGCATCCTGGAGGTCCGGCAGCATCCCCATCATCGGCGCCATGCGCGCGATCACCCGCCCGGCCGCCGGCGCCGACACCCAGCCGGCGGTCGAGAAGCCGTAGGTGCTTTTGTTGCCGTGCGGCTCGTCCAGCATGATGTAAACCGCGTAGCGCGGCGCGTTCATCGGAAACACGCTGGTGAACGCCGAGACGTTGAAGTCCTCCTTCATGCCGCGGTGGTAGCCGTGCTTGCCCACCTTCTCCGACGTGCCGGTCTTGCCGCCGGGATAGTAGCCCGCCACTTCGGCCTTCTTGCCGAAGCCGCTGGTGACCACGAGGCGCATCAGCTCGCGCATGATCGCCACGGTGGAAGGCCGCAACACCCGCACGGCGCCCGCCGGCGTGTCCTCGCCTGGCGGCATGGCCAGCAGGGTCGGGCGCACCAGGATGCCGGTGGCAACGGCGGCGGTGCCACGCACCACGTGCAGCGGCGAAACCGAGATGCCCTGGCCGAAGCCCACGGTCATCGTCGTGGCTTGCTTCCATTCGGCGGCGGACTGCACCAGCGGCAGGCCGGCTTCCGGCAGTTGGATCGGCACGCGGTTGAACATCCCCATCATCCGCAGCCAGGCGCGCTGGCGCTCGGCGCCCACATCCAGGGCGATGTGCGAGGCACCCAGGTTGGACGAGTAGGCCAGCACCTCCGGCAGATAGAGCCAGCGGTGCTTGCCCTCGAAATCGGTGATGGTGAAGCGGCCGACATGGATCGGGTGGAGCGCGTCGAACTCGTCCCAGATATGCACCACGCCGTAATTCAGGGCCATCGACGCGGTCTGCAGCTTGAACATGCTGCCCGGCTCGTACATGCCGGTCACCGCGCGATTGAACCTGGCGTCCGCCGGCGCGGTGCCGAACTTGTTGGCGTCGTAGTCCGGCAGGCTGACCATCGCCAGCACTTCGCCGGTGTTCACGTCCATCACGATGCCGCAGGCGCCGATCGCCTGGAACTCGTCCATCGCCTTGGCCAGTTCCTCCCGCACCACGCCCTCGACGCGGATGTCGAACGACAGGCGCAGCGGCGTGGGGTCGGTGCGCAGCCGCTTGTCGAAGTATTTCTCGACGCCGGCAACGCCACGCTCGTCCACGTCAACGCCGCCGAGCACCTGCGCCGCCAGGTTGCCCATAGGATAGTGGCGCTCCTCGCCCGGCTGGAAGTCGATCCCGGGGATGCCCAGGGCGTTGATCGCCAGTTCCTCGCGCGGCGTGATCTCGCGCTCCAGATAGACGAACTGCCTGTTGCTCTCGGACAGGCGCTTGATCGCCATGTCGAGGTCGAGGCGCGGCAGCACCTGCTTGAGTTTCTTCGCCGCCTGCACCGGGTCGATGATCTGCCGCGGATCGGCGAACACCGCGACGGTCGGCAGCGAAATCGCCAGGATCTGCCCGTTGCGGTCGGTGATCTCCGCGCGTTGTCCGGGCAGGCCGGCGGCGGCGTCGTGCTTCGGCGGCGCCAGCAGCGCGGCGATGTGACGCTCGGGCCGGTGCGGCATCAGCGGCTGGAGGATGGTGGCGTCGGCCAGCTTGGCGACCACGGCAAGAAACAGCACGACGAAGCCAACCGCGGCGAGCACCAGCCGGCCGCGGGTCTTTTCCAGCGCGGCGCGGCGTTTCAGGTCGGGTTCGGTGACGCGCACATGCTCCATGCGCGGCACGGCATCGCCGCGCGCCGCCCCGCGGCGATGTGCCGGCCAGCCATGGGCGTTGCGCGGCGGCGAGTCGGGCTCGGGCGGAAGATCGTGCGGATCGCTCATGTCAGCCACCGCCGCTGTAGGTCAATTGGGGCGCGCTCACCGGCATCGGCCGCGGCAGCGGCAGCGGTGCGGGCGGCGACCCCATGTCGTGCGCCATGCCGAGCAATGAGCCGCCGGCTCGCGGCAGGGGTTCCGGCACGGACACGCGCCGCACCAATGCGAACCCGCGCCGCGCCGGGACCATTGGCTGCTGCTCGGCGAGCCGCGGCTCCGGGTTGCGCGGTTCGATCCCCCGCGGCCCGGCGCCGTGCCGCACCGGCGGACGCGGCTGGCCGGCGGCGAAACGCGGCTGCGGTTGCATGGTTCGCGGCATCGGCGGTTTGCGCTCCGCCGGATGCGGCGCCTGCAAGGCCGCGGCCATGGCAATCCGCGGCGAACCCACTTGTGCCGGCGGTCCCACCTGTGCCGGCGGTGGGGCGTCCTGCGGCGAGGCCGCCGGAGCCGCCTCGGCAAGCCCGGCACTCGCCGGCTTGCCCGCGTCCTCGCCGATCCGGGTGGAACCATCGGAGGCCACCGGCACCGGCCCGGGCGGTGCCGCCGTCGCGCCCCCGGTTCCGCCCGGCGCCCCGGGCGGAACCGGCATGGGCAGGCGGCTGTCCAGGTCGGCCAGGCTGGTGAACTGGCTGGGTTCCACGGTTTGCAAGGTGAGGAACTGGTTGGCGAGCTGGCGCAGTCGTTCCGGATCGTTCAGCAGCGTCCATTCCGCGCTCAACATCCGCGTCTGCTCGCGCAACGCGTCGGTCGCCTTCACGGTCTGCGCGATCTGGTCGTCGAGCACTTTGACCCGGTGCTTCGACTGATACAGGTACAGGCCAGACCCGCAGGCGAGCAATACCGCAAGGCAGGTGACTGGGCGGATCATGACGCGGGGCTTTCGTCGGCGGGCAGGCGTTCAAGGGCGCGCAACCGGGCGCTGCGGGACCGCGGATTGCGTTGGGTCTCCGCGCTGCCGGGGCGCAGCGCGCGCGGCGTCAGCAGGCGGAAACGCGGGCGGGAGGCGGCGAGCAAGCCGCGCGGGTCGTGCCGCGAAGGTGCCGGCGCGCGCCCGGCGGCGGCGATCATGAAGCGCTTGACGATACGGTCCTCGAGCGAATGGAACGCAACCACAACCAGCCGGCCGCCGGGCAACAGCAAGTCCGCCGCGGCGGCCAGGGCGCGCTCGATCTCGCCGAGTTCGTCGTTCACCCGGATGCGCAGCGCCTGGAAGCTGCGGGTGGCAGGGTCGATGCCGGAACGGTCCGCCGGAAGCACGCCGCGGATGATCGATGCGAGCCGCCCGGTCGTGGCAATCCCCTTGTCACGCCCAGGGACCGTTTCGGCACGGGCCGCCACGATGGCGCGGGCGATGCGGCGGGAAGCGCGCTCCTCGCCGAACGCGAACAGCAGGTCGGCAAGCTCATGTTCCGGCAGGGTATTGACCAGCTCGGCCGCGGTCGTCCCATGTTTTCCCATGCGCATATCCAGCGGCCCCTCGGTCCTGAACGAGAAGCCGCGCGAGGGTTCGTCGAGCTGGAAGGACGAGACTCCGAGATCCAGCACCACGCCATCGAGCAAACGCACGCCGCCGGCCTGGAGGAGGGAAACCATGTCGCCGAAGCAGCCTTCGATGAGGTGCAGCCGGCCGGGGAAGCGGGCGGCCAGGCCGGCGCCGCGGGCGATGGCGTCGGGATCGCGGTCGATCGCCCACAGCGTGCAGGCGGCGGAGCGCAGGATCGCCTCCGCATGGCCGCCGCCGCCGAACGTGGCGTCGAGGTAGATCCCGCCGTCGCGCGGCGCCAGGGCGTGCAACATTTCCGCCAGCAAAACCGGGACGTGCCCCTTGGGACCGTGCCGGTCCGCGCCGGACCCATTCGCGCCGGGGCCATTCGCGCCGGACTCATTCGCGGCGGGCCCGTTCACCACGGGTCCGGCCTGAATCCGCATTGCGGCATGCGCGGTCATGACGCAGCCGCGCCAGGCAGGGTGAGGCCATGCTCGCGCGCCCGCACGCGCGCCTCGGCGCGGCGGCGTTCGGCGGCGGCCGGCTCCCAGATCTGGAAGATCCGCCCGAGCCCCATGAACACGACGGCATCGGTCAGCCCGGCATAGGCGACGAGGTCATCCGGCAGCACGATCCGCCCCTCCCTGTCCGCCTCTACCGGGAATGCGTCGGCGTACAACGTGGCAGCCATGTCGTCGTGGGCCTGGCTGAACAGGTCCAGCCGATTCAACGGATCGGCAAGCGCCTCGAACACCGGCGTCGGCCACGCCTCGATGCAGGGATGCTGATGCGACGGACGCAGCACCAGATGCGTGCCGTTGGTGTCGTCCCGGGCTTTCAGGGCAGTGCGAAACGGCGCGGGAACCGAGACACGGCCCTTGGCGTCCAGCTTGTTCTGGTGGGTGCCCAGGAAGTGGGTCATCCGAAGCGGGCCGCCTTTCCCGTTCAATGCCTCGCGCGCGTCGGGCAGGGTCCGCCACCGTGTCGGGAGCAGGAATGGCTGCCTGCCGGTTTGGCCATGTCCCGCCGGTTCCCGGAACGGCGCGCCGCGTCATTCTGGGAAAGCATGGGATAGCATGGGCCAACATGGGCGTCAAAGGGAATTGCCTCGGATCCAATTCCGGGCGGACCGGAATTTGTGTGGTTTCGTCAACGGCTTACCCAAACTGTTCCGAGTCCGGCCAAGGGTATTCTGAAATCTCTATACATTCATGCTTTGTTCGTGCCGCATCGTCCGCAAAAGCAGGCGATGCAGCATCGGGAATCGGCGCCAGACGGCCTGTAAGCCGGGTTCTGTCCGCGCTGTCGCAGCGCGGGACGACCATTCCTCTGGGACGCGCCTCGCGGTGCGCCTCTCGCGACCTACCCGGACGGCGAGGCGGAAATGCCCCTGCACCCTTGCGGGCACGGCCGTCCCTATTCGGTCTTGCTCCCGGTGGGGTTTACCCTGCCGCCCCTGTTGCCAGGAGCGCGGTGCGCTCTTGCCGCACCGTTTCGCCCTTGCCCGCGGGGTGCCGCATGGGATTCCATGCGATCCTTGCGTGGGCGGTCTGTTTTCTGTGGCACTGTCCCTGGGGTCGCCCCCGCCGGCGGTTGGCCGGCACCGTATTCCCGTGGAGCCCGGACTTTCCTCCGCCGTCCCCCGAATCAGGCACGGGCGACGACAGCGGCCGTCCAGCCGTCTGGCGCAAGAACAGATGCGCGGGCGGGGTGGCGGGCGTCAAGTGCCGCGGCGGAGGCCAGGTTCGCGAGAAGCTCGCGTATCGCCCTGTCGGACCGCCCGTGCGACGGCCGCGCACCGGTACGCGCAACCGTCCCCGATCGTGACGACAACCGCGGCGGAGAAAGCCGCATGCTCGACCCTGCTCAACCAACCAGCGCCTGTGCGACCGGCATGCCATGTTGAGCAACGAACGCCGCAAGTTCCGCGCGGGACGCCAGCGACGGCTGGGCCCCAAGCCGCGTCACCGCCAGCGCCGCCGCGGCGGCGGCAAACCCGAGGCTCTCCTCCAGTGGCCTCTGCTCTGCCAGCGCCACGGCCAGGGCGCCGATATAGGCGTCGCCTGCCGCAGTCGTATCCACCGCCTCGACCGGAGCCGCCGGGCAATGCCAGGCGCGCGACGTATCGCAATAGATCGCACCGTCGCCGCCGAGCGTGACGAGAACGCCGCGCGCGCCCATGGCCAGCATCCGCCGGGCGGCGGCCAGCGCATCGGCGCGGCCGGCGACCGGGCGACCGGCAATCGTCGCGGCCTCGGTTTCGTTCGGCGTGACGAGATCGACGAGCGGCAGCAACGCCGCGGGGATCGGGCGCGCCGGCGCGGGGTTCAGCATGACGAACCAGCCGGCCTGCCGCGCCGCCTGCATCGCGCGGGCGTTGGCTTCGGGAGGAATTTCGTGTTGCAGCAACAGGATTCCAGGGCCACCCGCGTTCGCCAGGGCGCGATCCGCCAGTGCCGCGTCGCAGGCCGCGTTGGCGCCGGAGATCACCACGATGGTGTTGGCGCCGGCCGCATCGACGGTGATCAGCGCCGTGCCGGTCGAGCGGTCCACCGGCAACACGTCGCCGGCATGGACACCGGCGTCGCGCAAGCCCGCGACCAGCGCCTCGCCGAACGCATCGCGTCCGACGCAGCCCGCCATGCTCACCAGCGCACCGAGCCGCGCCGCGGCCACCGCCTGGTTGCCGCCCTTGCCGCCCGGCGCGGTGAAGAAGTCGCGGCCCATGATCGTCTGGCCGCGTTCCGGCAGGCGCTCGCAGCGCACGACCAGATCCATGTTCAGGCTGCCGATCACCAGGATCGGCTTGGTTTCACCAGCCATGCGCCTCCGTAGGGGTTTGTCGGGAATTCACCGAATCCCGTGAGATCGCCGCAGCCGTCCCCGCGCAAGCCGGGACCCGGCTCCCGCATGGGTCACCGGTTTCGCGCGGATGACGACCAGGGTGATCGTGCCCACCGCGGTTGGAGCGATTTCCGGGCGGTTAACCCGATGGCCACCGTCACGCCACCGCGCTCCCTTGCCCGGCAGCGCCGTTGGTGGTGCCGGAGCGCTCCAATTCCATCAGCTTGGCGACCCGCCAGCGGCAATCCTCGTCGGTGCTGAAGGTCGCGGCGAGGTAGCCGCGCACCAAATCCGCCGCCAGCCAGGGGCCGGCGATCTTGGCGCCGATGCACATCACGTTCACGTCGTCATGCTCCACGCATTGGTGGGCGATGTGGCCATCATGCACGATCGAGGCGCGGATGCCGGGGATCTTGTTGGCGGCGATCGAGGCCCCGACGCCGGTGCCGCACACCAGGATGGCGCGCTCGGCCTTGCCTGCCACCACGTCGGCGCAGACCTGGCGGGTGATGTCGGGGAAATCGACCGGAGTTTCGTCGTGGCAGCCGTGGTCGGTGACCGCGTGCCCGAGCTCCTTGCACACGCTGATCACGGTCGCCTTCAGCTCACGGGCGCCTTCAGCGGGAAGCTGGCATGGTCGCCGCCGACGGAGATTTTCATGGTCGTTGCCTCGAACTGGTGACGGACAGGGGATTGGCGGACGATGGCCGGCCGCCAGGGCCGCGTAGCCGAGGATCGCGGGTGCCACGCGGCGGGGATAGCGCGACACCGGCCCAGCAACGAATGAAGAGCTTCTGCGGCGCGAAGCCGCCGCGGAAGCTCCGTTGGACGAACGCGGGGCGTTGGGCGGCGGACAGGCGCTATGGAGATTTCACCAAGGACGCTCGGTGCCTGGGCTGATCATCGCGGCGCGGCCTGCGGAGTACGACCGCCGTATCGCGGCCGGGAGTGGCGCTTTCGAGACGATCGGCCGCGTCATCCGGAGCAAGGTTGGGGCCGTCGGTTGCGTTGGTGACAGGGGCTCTCCGTGGCGTGCCGAGGCACGCAGCGGCAAGACCGGACGACGGTGGCGGAGGCATAGGCTGCCGATCACGGTGCCATGGCCTGCCGCGGC
>DATLQW010000223.1:0-24362 GCA_035535035.1 Acetobacteraceae bacterium | reverse complement strand
ATCGCCCTTGCCTGTTCCGACCCGCCAAAGGGGCGCGTTCGGTGAACGTTGAAGCTGCCGGAATCCGCAGTCGTGGAGCTGAGCATTGTTGACCGTGCCAGCGACAACACGATCGGGCGGACGCCAAAAATAACATTCTCAGGCCCCACCTTCAGAAGCAATGGGTCATTCCACCAGACGCCAACGCCGCCTTCGTAGCCGGCATGGAAGATGTGCTGGAGGTTTATCACAGGCCACACGATCCGGGATGCCCGGTTGTGTGCCAGGACGAGGCATCGAAGCAACTCATCGCAGAAACGCGCGTGCCGATCCAGGCCAGGCCGGGACGCCTCGCGCGGCACGACCATGAGTCCAAGCGCAATGGCACGGCCAACCTGTTCATGCCGTGGGCGCCGCTGGAGGGCTGGCGGCATGTCGAGGTGACCGATCGGCACATCGCCATGGATTACGCCCGGATCCTCAAGGAACTGTCCGATAAGCACTTTTCCGACAGCAAAAAGATCGTGCTGATTCAGGACAATCTCAATGCCCACAAGCCGGCGTCATTCTACGAGGCTTTTGCGGCGCCTGAGGCCCGCCGGCCGGTCGAACGGGTCGAGTGGCACTCATCGTTCGCACGCTCCGCGGTGATTTCGCCGTGGACGCCCCGGCCGTCCGCCCCGGCCGGCCGTGCTGCAAGGCCGTTCCATCGTCATCACAACAACGTGAAGTCACCGATGGAAGCGCGACTGCTCGGCCTGTCCGCCACACCGGCACCCGCGCTCAGAAGCTGCCGCAGACCGCTGCCACCGTCATCCCGACCTGCATCTGATGGAACCGCACGTCATAGGCATGCCGGATCCGAGCGATGGCGGCGGCGCTGCCGGCGTCGTCCGGCAGCGCCGCCAGCAGGACCTTCGTGCGCTCGCGGATCGTGCGGCTGGTGGCCGGATTCATCCACGCGCCGATAGCGTCGGACACCGTATAACCATTTGGCAGATTTGGCGTAACGACACGTTCGAGGAAGTCATCCCAGGCGCGGTGGCCGACCTCGCCTCGGCCTTGGATGCTGCGCCCAAAGAACAATTCGAACACCACCAGAGGCGTGCCCTCCGCAACCGGGCAGCTTCGGACCCGCGCCGTTTGTTGCGGCGCGGCGCAACCGGCAAGCATGCCGGCCAGACAGAACACCCAGGCCAGATGGCTGTGCCGCCGCAAGAGGCGCATCCCTGTCGTTCTCCCCGGATCCGGTCGCCGCGCCGGCGTGCGGACAGATATTGCCCGAATCCGCCGTGTTTCGGCAGGATACCCTGGTCGCGACTCGCATCCAATGAGGAAGCCATGGCCAAGCAAGCAGCAATCCCAGCCAAGAAGGCCGCCGCGCCCCAGCCGACCGTGACTCTCAAGCAGATCGCCGCCGACCTGGCGGAGAAGCACGCGATGCCGAAGAAACAGGCTGAGGCGATGCTGAACGACATGGTGGCGGTCACCACCCAGCACCTGAAGAAGGGCGACCGAATCCGCCTCACCGGTCTGGGCGTCCTGCAGGTGCGCAAGCGCGCCGCGCGCATGGGCCGCAACCCGGCGACCGGCGAGGCGATCAAGATCAAGGCCAGCAAGAAGATCGCCTTCCGCGCGTCGAAGGAACTGAAAGAAACGGTCTGACTGCTTCGCGTCACCGCTTCCACTCAGCCGCCGCCGCCTCCGGCGCGCCTGTCGTACACCCGAGGCGCAACCCGCGTTGCCGACAGCCACGTCGCCGCCCTCCATTGGTCGCCTGACGCAGCCGCCACCCCGCGGTTTCGCGACGGTGACGTTGTGGCCGGTGCCTTGCTCCGACACGTCAGGATCGTGAGCGGCCGGTATCAGTCCAGCGCGAAAACGAACCGCATCGGCACCTCGGCCGGCACCGGCTGACCGTTCTTCACCGACGGCAGGAAGTGCCAGGTCAGCACCGCATCGCGCGCGGCGCGGTCGAGCACCGCGAAGCCCGAGCTCCGGACCACATCCACGCCGCTCACCAACCCCTCCCGCGACACATGGATAACCAGGACCACCGCGCCCTGCTCGCCCTCCAAGGCGGCGGTCATGGGGTAGCTCGGCTTCCGGTTGTGGAATTTCACGTCGGGACTGGCCGGCACCACAAGGTCCCCGGTCACCAGTGCATTGGTGTCGCTCTCGGTATCGGCAAAATCGAATCTCAGCTTGTGCCGCGTCGATGGAGGTGCCGGCGGCCGTGGCGCCGCAGCCGGAGGCGCCCTGGCCGGGCGCGCCGCGGCCGGAGGCGCCGCGGCCGGGGCTGGCGCGACGCGGGGCGTGGTTGGGGCGGCGGGAAGTGCCTTGGGTGCGGCCACCCTGGCCTTTGCAGCGTCACGCGTGGGCGCCGGTTTCGCTTGTGGCGCCGCGTCCGGCGGTGTCTCACCGCCGGGCGGCGACATCACAAGCTGCACTGTCGCCGGGCGCTGCATCGGCACAAGGGCAACCGGCGCGTGATGCCGCGCCCACAGCACCGCGAGCCCGATCAACGCGACGTGCAGTCCCACCGACAGCAGCGCCGCGGGGCCCATCCGCCATCGCCGCGGGACCGGGCGCCGCGCCGTCGCCGCCATGGCGGGCGGATCAAGGCGGAACGAGGCGATCATCGCGCGGCAGCAGACGCGGTTCCGGATCGAGGCCGAAGGGCAGCCCGAACGCCGCGGCGGCGGCGGGCAGCGCCTCGCGTGCGGGCAGGTCGGCGGCGATGCGGCCGGATTGCAGGACGATCATGCGATCGGCGCAGCGGATCGCCAGGTCGATCGCGTGCTGCACGATCACCACGGCACAGCCCGCTTTTGCCGTGTCGCGCATCAGGTCCATGATTGCCTGGGCGGCCGCGGGGTCCAGGTCGGCGGTCGGTTCGTCCAGCAGGAACAAGTCGGGCTCCGTTGCGAAGACACGAGCCAGCATGGCGCGGCGGGCTTCGCCGCCGGAAATGCGGTCCACCCGCCGGTCGCGCAACGCCAGGATACCGCACCTCTGCAACGCATGTGTTACCGGGGCCTGCGCCGAATCGCGATGCGGGATGCGGCCCAGGGCCGCCACCTGCGCGACGGTCAGCCCCCAGGCGCAGCGCGCACCCTGCGGCAGGTACGCGACGCGGCGCGGGTCGCGCGGGGGAGTGCCGGGAAGCAGCCCGGCCAGCGCCCGGAGCAGGGTCGATTTGCCGGCACCGTTGGGGCCGCAGACGGCGACCAGTTCGCCCGGGCGGACAGCGAGCGCGATGTCGTGGAGAACCGGGCGGTTGTGGAGAGAAATGGTGGGACAGGCGAGCCGGAAAACCTCTCCCGCGTCGCGGACGGGGTCGCCGCGGAGCGGTGGTTGAGGGTGCGGCGTCCCGCCCCGATCACTTTCGGCGCACCCCAGGCTCGCCTTGTCCCGATTCACGGGAGAGGCGCTTTCCGCGCGATCGCCACGACGAATGGCGCGCCCAGCAGCGCGGTCAGCACGCCGAGCGGCAGTGGTTGCGACAGCGGCAGCACCAGCGGTGCCAGCCGCACCAGCAGATCCGCCGTCAGCAGTAATATCGCTCCGGCGAGCAGCGACGCGGGAAGCAGCGCTGACGGCCGCTCGCCCAGCAACGGGCGCAGCAGATGCGGCACCACCAGGCCGACGAAGCCGATGCCGCCGGCCACCGCCGCTCCCGCACCGGCCGCCAGCGCGGTTCCCGCCGCCGCGAGCCGCAGCGTGCGGCCGACCGGAACCCCCAGGCTTGCGGCGGTTTCCTCGCCGAGGCTCAGCGCGTCCAGCCCCGGCCCCAGCCGCAGCAGGATCGCCACCCCCAGCAGGATCGGCGGTGCCGCTAGCGCCACGTGCGCCAGCGAGCGATCGGTCAGGCCGCCGAGCAACCAGAAGGTGATCTCCGCCAGGGCGAACGGGTTCGGCGCCAGGCTCAGCGCCAGGGCCAGCAGCGACGCCGACAGCGCCGACACCGCGACCCCGGCGAGGATCAGCGACGGCCCGGACGGCGCCCGGCCGGCGAAAGCCAGCAGGCACCCGGCCCCGACCGCGGCGCCCGCCAGCCCGCCCAGCGGCAGCGCCGGCGCGAACCGCGCCGCGAGGCCCCAGTAGAACACCATGGCCGCGCCCAACCCCGCGGTGCCGGTGATGCCGAGCAAGCCCGGATCCGCCAGCGGATTGCGCAGCGCGCCTTGCAGCACCGCGCCGGACAGGCCGAGGCCGCCGCCGACCAGCGCCGCCAGCAATGTCCGCGGCAAGCGTATCTGCAACAGGATCAGCCGGTCGGGGAGGGCCACGATACCGTCTCCGACCAGCAGCGAGACGAGCAGGAGGACGGCCAGCACCCCGGCCAGTCCCGGAAGGATGCTCCGCCTTCCCTTGAGGGGAAGCGGATTGAGGGGAAGCGGAGGACATTCCGCGTCCGATGCCCGGCCGGTCATCGTGCCAGCATGGCCACCGCCTGCGCGGTGAACGGTCCCGCGCAGAGGGTGAGCGGCGGTGGCAGCGCCCGCCGCGGGATCGCCGCGATCGCGGGGCTGTCCAGCAAATCCGTGCCGAGCGATGCGTATTCCGGTGCCTGCGGGACCACCAGCAGATCGGGCGGATGACGCAGCAGCGCCTCCCGCCCAAGCCGATGCCCTTCGGCGGCATTGGTCAGGCCGGCGGCGCCCAGGATGGCGTCCATCAGCGAGCCGGGGCCCGCAGTATAGCCGCGCGGCTCCCAGGCCACGGCCGTGGTCCGCTGCGCGGGGGGCCGCACCGACCGCAGCGTCGCGTCCATCGCCGCGATCAACGCCGCGCCGCGGCCCGGCACGCCCAGCAGCGCGGCGAGGCGCGTCGTTTGCGCCCGGATCGCCCCGAAATCCCGCGGCATGGCGAGCCGCCGCACCGGCACTCCCTCCTGCTCTAGCAACGCAAGGGTGGTCTGCGCGCCGAACGCCTCGGCCAGCACGAGGTCGGGGTGCAGCCGCAGCACCGCCTCGGCCGAGCTGCGCACCACCGGCAGGCTGGCGGCGCGCGTGGCGACGAAGGACAATGCGGGGTCGCGCGCCAGGGGCGACAGTGCCGCCACTTTCTCCGGCGCCAGCAGCACCAGCATCTGGTCGCTGCACAGATTGAGCGACACCACGCGTTCCACCGCCGCGGCCGGGGTGGCCAACAGCGCCAGCATGCTGGCCAAGGTCGCCACGGCGACCCGAAAGCAGCATATGCCGCCGTTGACGGCTCTCCCGTCATGGTGGGCGACCAGGGCAGACTGCTCCCACCCGCCCCCTCCCTCAAGGGGAAGGGGAGAATTCTTCTGCGCGGCCCGGGTACCCCCGGCGTGTTGGTTCCCGAAAAGGTCTGTCGGTCGCTTCCCTTCCCTCACAGCACCGGCACCCCGTGGTATTTCGCCTTTTCCGGCGGCTCGACATGGATGGTCACAACAAGCTCCTCCATCTCCCGGTGCAACGTCGCCTCGATCCGGTCGCAGATCGCGTGCGATTCGGCCACCGTCATGGTGCCGGGGACGACGAGGTGGAACTGAAGGAAGGTCAGCCGGCCGGCGTGGCGGGTGCGCAGGTCATGTGCCTCCAGCGCGCCCGTGGCGCTTGCGGCCACCAGGTCGCGGATACGGTTCACCACCGCCGGCTCCGGAGCCGCGTCCATCAGCCCTCCGACCGAGCTGGTGATCATCGCCATGCCGGACCACAGCACATAGACGCCGGTCGCCGCCGCCAGCAACGGATCGAGTACCAGATGGCCGGTGACCACCGCCAGGGTGACGCCGAGCGCGATGCCGACCGAGGTCACCACGTCGGCCAGCAGATGCCGGCCGTCGGCCTGCAGCACCGGGGAGCGCAGGCGCCGGCCGGTGCGCAGCAGCACGAACGACCAGGCGCCGTTGAGCAAGGTGGCGACGGCGTTCAGGCCGATGCCCGTGGCGGGCATGGCGAGCGGGTGGGGATTACGCCAGGTTCCCCAGGCCTCGTCGAAGATGGACAGGGCCGCGATGACGATCAGCACGCCCTCGATGACGGCGGCAAAGAACTCGGCCTTGTCATGGCCGTAGGGGTGGTTGGCGTCGGCCGGGATGGCGGCGAAACGCAGCGCGCCGAGGGCCAGGAGGCTGGCCGCGACGTTCACCGTGCTTTCCAGCGCGTCGGAATACAGCGCCACGCTGCCGGTGATCCACCAGGCGGCGCCCTTCAGGCCCAGCACCAGGCAGCCGATGCCGATGCTGCCGATCGCGATGCGCTCGCCGCGTGCCACGCTGCCGGGATCCCCGCTGTGTCCACTGGCTCCAGTGTTCGGACTCCAACGCTGCGGTCTCAGCCTGTTCGCTGTCATTGCGAGCGACGCGAAGCAATCCCCCGCGCGCTTCGGCGCGATATCTCCAGGAGATTGCTTCGCGTCGCTCGCAATGACAGCGTCGGCCGAGGGTCCGGACCGTCAGGCTCACGACACTAGCAAACCCGGCCGCCGGCGTCAGCCGCGGGATGCGATGAAACAGCGCTTGCCCGACGCGGGGGTTCTGCCGGATAGAAAGGCGCTGAACCTCCAGGGAGACGTTGATGCGCCGTTTGGTCCTGAGCCTTGCCGCTGCCGGCACGCTGGTCTGCCAGCAGGCGGCGGCGGAAATGCGATGCCTGTCGCGGAACGAACGGGCATCCTTCGACGTGCAGGCGCTGCGCAGCGAGGTGATGGTGCTGGCGACGGGATGCGCCGACGACGCGCAATACAACGCGTTCATAACGCGATACCAACCGGAGCTGCAGGCGAACGAGCGGGAGATCGACGCCTGGTTCAAGAAGAAATTCGGCCGGCGCGGGCAGAGCGAGCACGACCGTTTCGTCACCGACCTGGCGAACGCGCAGTCGAGCGCGGGCAGCGAGCTTGGCAGCGATTTCTGTCCGCATAACGGAATGATCTTCCAGGAGGTGATGGCGCTGCGGAACTCCGCCGAGCTGCCGCCGTTCGCCGCGGGGCAGAACCTGGTTCCGCGGTCGCTGGATTTCTGCGCCGAGGAGACCGTACATGCTCCCCCGCGAGCCCGCCGCGTGGCCAGCAGACGCCGCTAAGGCGACCGCCCGGAATCGGGCGAACCACATGACGCGGGTCGTGGTTCCCCGTCATCCCCGCCCATGACATTTGGCTCACCTGTGTCGCGGGCGCCGCCTCGCGTCGCCCGCGACACAGGATTGAACCGCGCAACCGGATCGACGCGCGACACGCCAGCGGCGAAAGTGATCGGGTCGCCCCGGCGCGTCCCGCCTATTTCGGTGTCACCGTCACGCTCACGCGGACCTCCGGCTCGCCGGGAAGCAGTTTGACCACGAACGAATCGCTGCCGCTGAAGCCGAGGTCCGGTGTGTAGTCGATGCGCGTGTCGTCGCCGACCGGGTGGATATACACCTTGCCGTGCGTCGGAGGCTGCTCCAGCAGCCCGACGGCATAGGGCCTGGCATTCCGCGCCACGGCGATGCCGCACCAGCCGCCGTCATTGCCCACCTTCATGGCGACCCGGCTCGTCCTGCCGGCCGCCAGCTTGAGCTTCGGCACGATGCAGCTTTTCGCGCCACCCTCGAAATCGGTGGCGAACAGCCGCGCGTGTTGCACCGGCGGCGCCGGCGGCTTCTCGGCGCAGCCTTGCAGCCCGGCACCGATCAGCGCGAGCGCAGCCCACGCCGCCCGACGGTTCGGCTGTCGTCTGATTGCAATCAAGTCCATGTCTCCGCGAATCCGCTGCCCAAGGTGGGAGCGCGCGTCTAGCAGATGACGTGCGAGGCGTCAGCCCGCACCGCACGTTCACGTTGGCGTGGGCGCGTCCGGCCGCAGCCGGTGTGACAGGTCCCGCACCAGCCATTGGCCGGCGCGACCCGATGGACGGCCGCGCAGATTCACGACATGGACGGCGAAGCTGAAGCCGGGACCGCGCTGTTCCGCGATGTCCAGAAGCTTCAGCCGGCCCGCCGCGATATGCCGATCCACCAGGTGGCGCGGCATGTAGCACCAGCCGAACCCGCCCAGCAGGTATTCCAGCCGGCTGCCCTGGTCGGCGAACCGCCAGAGTTGCGCGCTGATGACATTGCCGCTGAACCCGGCGCTCAGCGGCGTGCGGTCGGTGAGCACGAGCTGCACGTATCGTTCCAGCACCTCGCGCGACAGCGGCGCGGATTCGCCGGCGAGCGCATGGTCCGCGGCGACCACCGGCACGGCCGGGATACTGGTGAGGAAACTCATCTCCAGGTCGGCGGCGGCGTTCGGCAGCGGGGGAAAAATGCCCAGCCGTGCAGTGCCGTCCCGCAGGCGTTGCTCGGCGCCGCCAAGCCCTTCGGTGAACAGCGTCACCGGCAGATGCGGAAACGCGTCCCGCAGGGCGCGCAGGCTGGCCATCAGCACCGGATTGGGAAACACCGGATCGACCGCCAGGGTCAGTTCGGGTTCGACATCGGCGGCAATCGTCTCGGCCCGTGCGCGCAACGTCTCCGCGCCGCGCAGCAGATGCCGTGCGTCGTCCAGCAGCACGTGGCCTGCCTCGGTCAGCAGAGGGGGCCTGGCGGTACGGTCGAACAAAGTGACCCGCAGCGTGGCTTCCAGCGACTGGACGGACTGGCTGATCGCCGACTGCACCCGCCCGAGCCGTCGCGCCGCGGCGGAAAAACTGCCGGACTCCGCCACTGCGATGAGGATGCGAAGCTGGTCGAGGGTCAACGGGTCGATCATATATCGGTGCAACTGATGATTTCAATCGGAATTTGGCCGATTGGACCGATCGACGCAATCCACCAGATACGCCACGCCTGATTGTTGCCAGTTCTGGAGGGTTCCATGCATCGCCTGCTGTTCGTCACCTCGAGCCTGTTCGCCGAAGCGTCGAAGTCGCGCCTGATCGGCGCTGAATTTGTCGCTGCCTGGCGTCGCGCGCATCCCGGCACCATCGTTGTGGAACGCGTACTGTCCGCGGATGCCATGCCGCATCTGACGCAGGCAACGCTGGCCGCGATGGCGACGCCGGCAGAGTTCCGCTCCGCGGACCAGCAGGCGGCGGCGGCGTTCGCCGATGCGCTGATCGCGGAGGTCGAGGCGGCAGACGTCATCGTCATCGCGGCGCCGATGTACAATTTCACCATTTCCTCGACGCTGAAGGCGTGGCTCGACCATATCGCCCGCGTTGGCCGCACCTTCCGCTACACGGCGAATGGCCCCGAGGGGTTGCTGCGGGGCAAGACCGTGTTCGTGACGACGGCCCGCGGCGGCTTCTACCGCGCCGGCAGCCCGGCGATGGCGCTGGATTTCCAGGAGCCGTATCTGCGGGCGATGCTGAAGTTCCTGGGGATCGCCGACGTGACCTTTGTTCACGCGGAGGGGTTGAACATCGATCCGGACACCGCCGCGCGCGGCTTGGCCGAGGCACGCCGGGTGGTGGCGGAACTGCTCCCGGTGGCGCAAGCCGCGTAGCGCGCATCAGGATGTCGCGGCGCCCCGGTCGTTCACATAAAGCGCATAGACCGACGTGCTCGCGCACATGAACAGGCGGTCCTTCTTGCGGCCGCCGAAGCACAGGTTGGCGCAGGCTTCGGGGAGGTGGATCTTGCCGATGAGGTCGCCGTTGGGAGCGTAGCAACGCACGCCGTCCTCGGCTGGATCGCCCCAGCCCATGCTGCACCAGACATTGCCATCCACGTCGCAGCGCACGCCGTCCGTCATCCCGGGTTTGCAGTCGGCGAAGACGCGGCCGTCGCTCAGTTTGGCGCCATCCACCCGGAAAACCCGGATATGCGCCGGGCCGCCATGCGAGACGCCGCTGTCAACAATGTAGAGCAGGCCTTCATCGGGTGAAAAGCACAGACTGTTGGGGCGGACGAAATCGCTGGCGGCCACTGTTGCGGTGCCGGTTGCCGGGTCCAGCCGATAGACGTTGCGTGGCAGTACCGCTTGCGCCTTGTGGCCTTCGTACGGCCCGTCGATGCCGTAGCCCGGGTCGGTGAACCAGACCGCGCCGTCGCGCGCCACCACCACGTCGTTCGGTGCGTTCAACGGCTGGTTGTCGTAACGGTCAAGCAATGTCGTGATGCTGCCGTCGAGCTCGGTGCGGGTGACACGGCGTGTGTCGTGCTCGCAGGTGACCAGCCGGCCCTCGCGGTCGCGCGTATTGCCGTTGCTGTAGTTGGACGGCGCGCGAAACACCGAGAGATGACCGTCCTCCTCCAGCCAGCGCATGATGCGGTTGTTCGGGATGTCGCTGAACAGCAGGTAACCGCCGTCACCGAAATAGGCCGGCCCTTCGGCCCAGCGGAAGCCGGTCGCGATGCGTTCGACCGCGGCATTGCCCTGCCGGTAGGTGAAACGCGGGTCCAGCCGCTCAATGTGCGGATCGGGATAGCGCGAATCCGGCAGAGTGCCGAGCGGCAATGACATTGGCGGTTTCCTCCCGTATATGCGTGGCTTCTCCACGCTACCGATCCCGCGGCCTGGGGTCGAGCGCGTCGCGCAACGCATCGCCGGAGATGCTGAAACCGGACACCGTCAGCATGCGCGCCAGCGTCATGATGATCAACGCAAACGCCGTCGCCACGTCGAAGATGCGCTGGAAGACCAGGTCGATGCGACCGCCGGAACAGGTGCTGGCCACGCCGGGCACCAGGTCGGAAATCCGTCGGCGAACGACGCGGAAAGTCCCACGGTCAACGCCGTACGCGCACCGAACATGTCGCGCGGCGGCAGGTCGCGGCAGAGCTGGTCGGCGCGAGGCCAGTGCTGCCAGCCTGGCGCTCGGTCATCGCGACGAAGCCGGCGGCGGCGGGGCTGTACGGTGCGATCCACTCGGCGCAAGGCCCGGTGACTGCCATGATCAGCGGACCGAACGCACCGAACGGTTACCGGCGGCAAAACTCCAGCGGCCGGCACGACGCGCCGGGCCGCGATGACGCCGGTCTTGCTCCACGGACCGATCAGCCAGGGGCCGAATGGAACATGCCACGCCAATATTGAAACCATTTTGTAACCGCTTGGCGGCCAAAAGGTGTCGCCATGCTTTCACTTTAACGGAAAGATGACGCCAAATGGCGGCCTCGTGCCACTACCGCCCGCTAGAAGAATTCACCGTTCGCTTGCGGGAGCGGGTACCGATGAATGTCTGCTCGACCTTCACCAGGGACCAGATCGAAGCGCTGCGCCGTGTGTTTGGCGATCGGCTCGACGGCGAGCACGCCGTGGACATGCGCGGCCGGCTGCACCTGCCCTGGAGCCGCTATTACCTCGTCCTCCAGGCCGGCCGCGATCGCCGCACGGACTTGCGCCGCACCCCCGGCACACGGGCGACACGCGCCGCGATCGACAGCTTCCTGTGTGCCCTGTCCGTCACGGGGGTGGCGGCGGGCGCCATATGGTTGGCGATGACCCTGCTCCGATAGCGCGGCGCGGCGTCGGAACGGGTTGTCGCGACGCACCGCGATGCGGTGCATGATGCGGGTCTCCGCCGGGTAGTCGTCGGCCGCGCAGTGCTGCTTGCAGCGATGGTCCCAAGACGTGAGCATGCCGCGCTCCAGAGAATCACGGCCGGTCCGGTCGCAGTAATGCGCGAGTCGCAAATGCGGGGAATCATGAGGCGACAGCCAGGATCGCGTCCCCACCGATCGTATTGTTCGTGATGCGGTGGCATGCATGGAGCTGACCGGGTAAGGACAGGCGGTCCTCAGCGCTCGTTGCCGAAGCGTTCATTGCCGATATCTGACGCAATAAGAGCCATCGCGGCAGAGCGCCGGATCCGATTGCCGGGTCGGGTCCGCGGACGGCCATGACGGGAGAAGGCTGATACTCCCCCTTGCTGCACCGCACAAACCGCTGCAATATGAACAACCTGCAATTGTCGCACCGGCGGCCCACAACCGCCGCGCAGACACGCCGCTCGATCGTGCCACGCCTTCCCGCTTGCTTCCCTCCCGCTGTCGCGGACCCCATCCATGCCGCTTCACGTCGCGCTGACCCATCGCACGAGCTATCGCTACGACCGGCTGGTGTCGCTCGGGCCGCAGACCATCCGGCTGCGCCCTGCACCGCACGCCCGCACGCCGATCCTGTCCTACGCGCTGAAGGTCGAACCGCAGCCGCATTTTCTCAACTGGCAGCAGGATCCGCAGGGCAACCACCTGGCCCGCGTGGTGTTCCCCGAGCGGGTTTCGCATTTCGACGTGACGGTGGACCTCGTCGCCGACATGGCGACGATCAATCCGTTCGACTTCTTCCTGGAACCCGAAGCCGAGCACTGGCCGTTCACCTACGACCCGGTGCTCGAGCAGGAGTTGGCGCCGTTCCGCCGGCTGGCGCCGGTCGGGCCGCGGATGCGCGCGCTGCTGGACGGCGTGCTGCGCGGCGAGCAGCGCACCGTCGATATGCTGGTGGCGCTGAACCGCCGGGTGCAGCAGCACATCGCCTACATCGTGCGACTGGAGCCTGGCGTCTGGTCGCCGGAGGAAACGCTGGCAGGGGGCAAAGGTTCCTGCCGCGATTCCGCCTGGGTGCTGGTGCAGGCGCTGCGCAACCTGGGCTACGCGGCGCGCTTCGTCTCCGGCTACCTAATCCAGCTCGTCGCCGACGTGAAGCCGCTGGACGGGCCGGAGGGTCCCTCCGCCGACTTCACCGACCTGCACGCCTGGGCTGAAATCTATCTGCCCGGCGCCGGCTGGGTCGGCCTGGACGCCACCTCCGGCCTGCTGACCGGCGAGGGCCACATTCCGCTCGCCGCCAGTCCCGATCCGGTGTCCGCCGCGCCGATCTCCGGCCTGGTCGAGCCGTGCAAGACCGAGTTCGGGTTCGAGATGCATGTCACGCGCGTGAGGGAGACGCCCCGCGTCACCCGGCCCTACACCCCGGCGCAGTGGCAGGACATCCTGGCGACCGGCGCGGTTGTGGACCGGGCGCTGGTCCAATCCGACATCCGCCTGACCATGGGGGGCGAGCCGACCTTCGTCTCCGCCACCGACATCGACGCGGCGGAGTGGAACATCGATGCGATGGGCCCGACCAAGCAGGCCTATGCCGACAAGCTGATCCGCCGGCTGATGGCGCGCTGGTCGCCCGGCGCGGTGCTGCAGCACGCGTTCGGCAAGCAGTACCCCGGCGAGCAACTGCCGCGCTGGGCGCTGGTTGCGCATTGGCGGCCGGACGGCGAGCCGGTGTGGCGCGACCGCACCCTGCTGGCCGCCGAGAATGACCCTGGCAACGCCACCCCCGACGACGCGGCGCGGTTCGCGGCGGGACTCGCCGAGCGGCTGCAGGTCGATCCGTCCTTCGCACAACCGGCCCATGAGGACGTTCACTACTACCTGTGGCGCGAGCAGCGGCTGCCGGCCAACGTGGTCGCCGAGGACGCGAAACTGCGTGACGCGATGGAGCGCGACCGGCTGGCCCGCGTGCTGGGCGGTGGTCTGGCCTCGCCGGTCGGCAGCGTGCTGCCGCTGCGCCGGGCGGTGCGCGACGGGGTGCGCGTCTGGCAGGGTGCCAAATGGTTCTTCCGCGGCGGCGTGCTGTTTCTGCTCCCCGGCGATTCGCCGATCGGGCTGCGGCTGCCGCTCGACAGCCTGCCCTGGGCCGATCCGGAGGCGATCGAGCAAGAACAGGAGCCGGATCCGTTCGCCCCGCGCGCGCCTCTGCCGCCGCGCCAGGCGTTCCGCTCCCCGCCGCCCGCCGAGGGCATGGCAGCCGGTCCCGAAGGTTTGCGTCCGCTGCCGCGGGACGCGCCGGTGATCGGCCGCGGCGAGCCGGAGCTGGTGCGCACCGCGCTCTGTATCGAGCCGCGCAACGGCTTGCTCCATGTGTTCCTGCCGCCGCTCACGGCGGCGGAGGACTGGCTGGCGCTGGTTGCCGCGGTGGAGGACACCGCGGCGGAGACCGGCCGCAAGGTGGTGCTGGAAGGCTATCTGCCGCCGCACGATCCGCGGCTGAACCATTTCTCCGTCACTCCCGATCCCGGCGTGATCGAGGTGAACATCCACCCCGCGCACAACTGGCCCGAACTCGTGCGGCGCAGCGAGGAACTGTATGAGGAGGCCCGCCAGGTCGGGCTGGCGGTGGAGAAATTCATGCTGGATGGCCGGCATGTCGGTACCGGCGGCGGCAACCACGTGGTGATGGGCGCCGCGCAACCCGCCGACTCGCCGTTCCTCCGCCGTCCCGACCTGCTGAAATCCCTGCTTGGATTCTGGCACAACCACCCGAGCCTGTCCTACCTGTTCAGCGGGTTGTTCATCGGCCCGAGCAGTCAGCATCCTCGGATCGATGAGGCGCGGCAGGACAGTCTGGCGGAGCTGGAGATCGCCTTCGGGCAGATCGCTCCGGGCCGAGAGACATCGCCCTGGGTGGTGGACCGGCTGTTCCGCAACATCCTCGCCGACATGACCGGCAACACCCACCGCACCGAGTTCTGCATCGACAAGCTGTACACACCGGAGGGCGGGTCCGGGCGACTCGGTCTGGTGGAGTTTCGGGCCCTGGAGATGCCGCCGCACGCGCGGATGGCCGCGGCGCAGATGCTGCTGATGCGGGCGGCGCTGGCGGCGTTCTGGCAAGCGCCATACGAACGGCGGCTGGTGCGCTGGGGCACCCGCGTGCACGACGATTTCATGCTGCCGCATTTCGCGGCGCAGGATTTTGCTGACGTCCTGGAGGACCTGGGCGCGCTGGGCTTCAAGCTGGACCGCGCCTGGTTCGACCCGCATTTCGAATTCCGCTTCCCGCGCATCGGCGAGATCGCCCTGTGCGGCGCCACGCTGGAACTGCGCCACGCGCTGGAGCCGTGGCACGTGCTGGGCGAGGAGGCGGCGGCGGGCGCCACCGCGCGCTATGTGGACAGCTCGGTGGAGCGGGTGCAGGCGCGGGTGGATGGCTGGGTGGAGGAGCGCTTCGTGCTGGCCTGCAACGGCCGCGCGGTGCCGCTGACCCGCACCGACCGCGAGGGAGAGTATGTTGGAGGCGTGCGCTTCAAGGCGTGGAACCCGCCGTCGTCGCTGCACCCTATGATGCCGGCGCAGACGCCGCTGGTGTTCGACATTTACGACCGGTGGAGCGCGCGTTCGCTGGGTGGGCTGACCCACCACATGGCGCATCCGGGCGGGCTGAGCTACGGCCGCTTTCCGGTGAACGCCAACGAGGCGGAGGCTCGGCGGAAGTCACGGTTCTTCCCGATCGGCCACACGCCCGGGCCGATGGCGGAGCCAGTGGTGGCGCGCTCCCGCGAGCACCCGCGCACGCTGGATCTGCGGCGCGCCGAATAACCCCTCTGCCGTGGGAGCAGGAGAGGTCGCGGTGCGTCAGTACCCTACCCTGCTGCACCCTGCTGCGCTGCGATGCCGCTCCCGACAGGGAGCAAATGTTGCGCTCGCAACAAGCAAACCCCCCTCCCCTTGCGGGATTGGGTTGGGGGGAGGGGTCGGCCGGAGGCTCGCACCGACTGACCCCTCCCCCAACCCAATCCCACAGGGGAGGCGGGCTCCTGACTCCTGCTTCCCACGATCTGCACAGTTTCATTCAGGGCGAGCCGACGCGACGACCGTTGGCACGTATTTCTGCAGGATCCATCGTGCGCAGCCGGAGAACAACTACGAGCCGACCGTCAAGACGGACACGCTGCTGGCCCCCCGGAAGGATCTGACGGCGGTGGCGCCGGGCGCCGGCAAACGGTCCCACGCCGTAATTGCCTTTCGCCGGGCCGATTGGCTGAACCCGGCGGCGGCCTATCCCCTGACGTCGCGCTGTTCGCCCTGTCGCGGCAAGCCTGTCGCCTGACGCGAGGCCGAGCCACCGCCCTATCGGACGGCGCGGCCTGGCGCGTGCGCAACACCTGAGTTCGAGAGGCACTGCGATGAAGCACGCGGCTGACAATGTGCGGACGCGCGCCGGGCCGCCGCAGGCCGATGTCGCGTCGAACTGCCGCCCCGGCGAGAGCGGCAACTGCCTGACGTTGCTCTACCGAGTGGAAAATCGCGCGCCGGACGATGTCTGCCGGACGATGTCTATGTCATGGACGCCATGCCAGGACTCGATGCCGAGACCGGCGCGGCGCGCGAGCCTCCCCGCGGGGGTACGCACGCCGGGAGCCGCGTCATTGCGCTGAAAATGCTCTGGGTTGGCATTGACGGCCATCCGGCCAGCCTGCCCGGAATGTTGCCGTTACGGAATCGTGGCACCGGCGGGCCGCGTATGGGCCGGCCGACGACAGCCGGCTCCCCTGGCATCACTCGTCCGCATTTTCGCCCTCCGCCGTGATTTCCACCTGCACATCCATGCCGAGGAAATCGTTGGTCTTCCCGGTGAACGACCCGGCCAGCGGAATCGCCTGTTTCGGATCCCGTGCCACCGCCACGCGGATCAGGTTCTGGCCGCCGACCAGCGCGTTGGTCGGATCGAACTCCACCCATCCGGCTCCCGGCAGGTAGATCTGCACCCAGGCATGCGTGGCGCCGCCGCCGACCACCCCGCTCGCCGAGCCGCCGATCAGGCTCTGGTCGTACAGGTACCCGGACACGAACCGCGCGGCGAAACCCAGGCTGCGCGCCGCCTCCATCAGAAACAGCGCATAGTCGCGGCAGGTGCCGGAGCCGGTTTCCAGCGTCGCCAGCGGGTCCTGGGTGCCCATCTCGTCGCGCGGATTGTAGGTGAACCCGGCCTTGATCGCCTCGGTCATCGCCACCAGGATCGCCATCGTCTCGCGGTCGGCCTCGGCCTCCACGAATTGGCGTGCCCACCGGTCGAGCTTGTGCCCGGGATCGGGATAGTGGCGCTCGGCGGTCCGGCCGAGGTCGGGAACCTCCTCCACGTCGTAGCTGAACGGGTAGGTGCGGGCGAATTCCTCCAGCGTCACGGCGTGGGCCGGCAACGGATAGTGCTCGAACCTGAAGCTCGATTCGACCAGCAGCTCCCGCCCCGGCTCGCGGAACCGTGCCACCGCGACGGAGTTGCCGAACACGTCGTGCATCCAGCGCACCTTCGCGGCCGGCGAGATGGTCAGGCCCGTGTCGATCAGCCGCAGGTCGTGGCTGTCGCGTGGCCGCATCATCATGCGGTGGTCGCCGAACCGGACCGGATTGGCGTAGCGGTACCGCGTGCGATGCAGGACGTGGAAAATGGTCATGTGCTGTTCCGTTCCAGGGTGGGCCGACAACCGGTCGTGCGGCGTTCAGGTTCCCGCCGCCGCCGGCTCCAGTTCCACGCGCACCGACAGTTCATGCTCCGCGCCGCCGAGGATCACGCCCCGCAGCGGCGTCACGTCGCGAAAGTCACGGCCCCAGCCCAGCACCACATGCTCCTCCTTCACCACAAGGCCGTTGGTCGGGTCCAGATCGACCCAGCCATGCTCCGGCCCCATCCAGCATCCCACCCAGGCATGCGACTGGTCGGCGCCCAGCCGGCGCGTCCGTCCGGGTGGCGCGAGGGTGCGGATGTAGCCGGAGACATAGCGCGCCGGCAGCCCCAGCCCGCGCAACGCCCCGATCATCAGGTGGGCGAAGTCCTGGCAGACGCCCTCCCGCTTGCTCAACACCTCGCGGATCGTGGTCGCCGTCGTAGTGACCCCGGCCCGGAACGTGAATTCCCGGTAGATCCGCGCGTTCAGTTCCAGCAGCGATGCCAGCACCGGACGGCCGGCCGGAAAACTCGGGGCGGCGTAGGCGGCGGCCTCGGCGCTGGCGGGCGCCAGCGGACTGTCGAACAGGAATTCCGCCGCCTGCCACGCAGCCGGACCGCCGTGGCGCGCGGCGGAGGCCACCGCCTCCCATCCCGGCGTTGCGGCAAAATCCGGCGGATCGGGGAAGCCGACATCCACCGTCGCCTCGGCGGTCACCTCGAACGCCGGATGGGCAACGTCGAGGAACAGCCAAGTGACCGTGTTGCCGAAATGGTCGGTGCCGTCGCGCCGCCAGGATGCCGCCGGCGCGGTGTGCAGCCCGGCCGACAGCACGCGCTGGCACGGCAGCGCGCGCGGCAGCAGATGCGCCAGATGCGCGCTGAGCGCGACCGGGGCCTGATACTCGTAGCTGGTGACGTGATGCACCCGATAAATCACGCGGCCCCCAGCAGCGCCGGCGTCCCGCCCTCGATCCCGACGCTGCGCGCGGTGGGCAGCAGTGCGAAATAGCGCCGCGAAACCAGGTCCGACAGGTCGGCCATGTCGTCGCGCAGCGCCCGCAGCCGCGGCGGCAGCAGCGTCGCCGCACGCGCCTGGTCCGGCGCTGCCTGCACGTCGCGCACCATCGCCTCGGCCCCCGCCAGCAACGTCGCCGCGATACCGGGCAGCGCGGCATCCTGGATGCCGGCGATCTCGTGCAGCAGCGTCCCGGCGGTGACGAGTTGAAACGCCAGGCCGCGCGGATTGCCCGGGTCCGCCAGCATCAGGTCGAGCGCCGGGGCCGGCTGCAGCACCCCGGAGTACCGGCTGCGATAGGTGATGACCGAGTCGCGCAGCTCCAGCGCGAGGCGCAGGCCGTGCTCCACCAGGGCCGGCTGGTGGTCGGCGCCGGGCAATTCCAGCGCACAGGCCAGTTCGTCGGCCACCGCCTGTGCGCGTTCCACCCGCCGCCCAAGATCGAGGAACAGGCGGCCGCCGCCGCGCACCATGTTTTCCGCCGCCAGCCCCGCCACGGTCGCCGCGAAAACCAGCACCCGCGACATCGCCCCGGACGCCGTTTCCCGCGCTTTGGCATCCTCGCGCGGGCGAATCTGTTCCAGCGCATCCTCCAGCTCGCGCAGCCCGCGCGCCATCACCGTGTGCATCTCCCCGGTGACGCGGTCGCGCAGCAGGCCGGTCATGCGCGACACCCGGCCGATCATGGCATGGATCGCGCCCCACGGGGCGGCGGCGCGCAACAGCGCCTCGGACAGTCCCAAATGGCTCAGCCCGGCGACAACCTCGGCGTTCAGCACGCCGGCCTGGGTGAGGCAGGCGGTCAGCACGTCCAGTTCAGCCAGTTCGTGCGGCGCCGGGGACGGGCGAGCCAGCCTTGCAAGCGCCGCGCGCAGCAGCCTCGCGGCACCCTCCAGGCGCTCCAGGTATCGGCCGAGCCAAAAGAAATTGTCCGCCACCCGGCTGGGCAGGTCGCCGGCGGTGCGGCGGATCGCCAGGGCCGGAATCCGGTGCGCCGGCGGGCCGGCGATGGCGAGCGGGTCCTCGGCCAGCACCCAGATGTCCTTGGCCAATCCTGGCGCGGCGACCGGCCATGCGGCAGCGCCGTCCGCCAGGGCGCAGCCAAGGCCGCCCTGCATGGCCCGCCACGCGCCGCCGGCATGCGTCAGGAACAGCCGGATGACCAGCGGGCGCGGGACCAGTTCGCCGCCCTCAAGACACGGCGCGGCGGAGGCCATGACCGGCGATCGCGCCACGTATTTTTCGCCTGCGGCGGCGATGCGCGCCAGCAGGCTCTGGCGCGCCGCTTCCGGCAGCGTTGCGGGGGCCAACGCGGGTGCCGCGCCGTCGAGCGCCGGGCGGACCAGCCAGGCGCCCGGATCGCGTAGCACGGCGTCGCGCGCCGCCGGCCCGCCCGGTGCGGAATCGGCCAGCCAATGCGTTTCCACCCCGGGTAGCTCCAGTTCCTCCCCCAGCAGGCGGCGTGCCAGGGCGGGCAGGAAGGCGGCGAACGCAGGCGCCTCGACGAGCCCGGTGCCGGGGTGGTTGACGATATGCACGCCACCATCACGGGCGGCCTCCAACAGGCCCGGCACGCCGGCCGCATCCGGCGCCAGTTCCAGCGGGTCGATGCGGCTCCCCGGTTCGCCGCGCAGCAGCACGCCGATCGGCTGCAGGCCGCGCAGGGTCTTCAGGAAGAGCCGCCCACCGCGCACCGTGAGGTCACCGCCTTCCACCAGCGCGCAGGACAACTCGCGCGCCAGCAGGACATGGCCGAACCAGTCCGAATCGGCATGCCCGGGCGTCAGCAGTGCGACGCCGCCGGGGTCGCCGTCGGCGTGCGGCACCAGGCGCTGCAACGCGTCCTGCCAGACCTCGGTGAAATGCTCCAGCGGACAGAGCAAATGGGAAGCGAAGATTTCGGGGAGGATGCGGCCGAGGCGGCGGCGGTTTTCCAGCGCGTGGGCGAGGCCGTTCGGCCAGCCGGTGCGATCGGCCAGTACGCGCCACGCGCCATCGAACCCACGCACCAGGTCGGCGGCATAGAATTGCAGCAGCCCGGAGCGCGGCCGGTCCGGCGTGGCCTGGCCGGACGCGGTGTGGCCTGACGAGGTGTGGCCTGACGAGGTCCGGCAGGGGCGCAGGAAGCCGGGATTGGCGTAAACCAGCGCGGGGGGGAGAACGCCTTCGGCCAGCAGGCGCTGTGGGCCATAGAGGTCGCCCAGCACGGCCTCCAGCAGGCGGGCGCGCTGGGCGAGGCCGGACGCCAGGCGAGCGAACTCGGCCTGCTTCAGCAGCACCGGGATCGGGTCGAAGCGCCAGGGGTCCGGCGGGGCGCCCGGAAGCAGGGCGGAGACGCCCTCCTCGGTGGCGATGCGCTCCAGGCGCTGCGCCCGCTCGACCAGGACCGGCCGGCCGAGGCTCGTCAGGATTCCGAGCAAACTCCGCCAGTGCGGGCGGAGCCCGCCTTTGCCATCGACCATTTCATCCAGCGCCATGGGCGGAGGCTGTCCCGTTGCGCCGGCCGTCGCAAGTCCGCCGTTCAGTGCGCCCACGGAAATCTTGTGCCATGCGGTTGGATCGGCCGGCACCACGATCGCGCGCCGCCGTGCAGAGCGTCCACGGGCGTCAGGCCGGCGTCGTCATTCTTTGTGCCTTTGTGGCCCCGTGGTGAAACATTCCATGCCTGTCCGGTTAACCCCCCACACATCCAGGTCAAGCTGACGTTGCAAAGGCTTCTCTTGTTGTGCTGCAATCGCGGTCAGCCGCCAATGGACCGGCTCGTGGGAAGGTGACGTTCCATGCTCGTCATACGATCCGATCAGATGGAGACTTTCCGGCGCGTCGCGGAGCAACGGTTCAAGGTCGAGATGCTCAAGCATCTCGCCCGCTTCGCGCCTCGCCACTGTGAGGTCATTGGCGACCGGCAGCTAACTTCGGTGATTCGCCGAGGCCTCGCCGGTGCGGCACGGCATGGCTTCACAAACCGCGGACCGGTGCAGCTCTACCTCGAATTCATGTTCCTGTTTGGCTCCGGGTTCGACACGGACCCGCTGTTGCCTTGGGTCGCGGCGGCACTGCGATCCGGCGGCCTGGTTGATGACCAGATGGCGCGGGCAGAAATCCTGTACCGGGGGGTGCTTGACTACCTCGCGGCGGTTGATGGACCGGATCATGCTTACACAATGACCGCACTTCGCCGGCTACAAGATGTGTTGGCCATGGCGCCGCCGCAGGACGCTTCAGCGATGGCGAGCAAGTTTTGGACGATCCATCCGGAGAAATGTGCTTACATCGGCTCGGTTGGACTGCAGGCACTGATCGCCGAGGCGGTTGCCATGGCGCCGCGGCTTGGCTTGTCAGGCGTCCGGGGCACTGCCGTGGCGGTCAGGTTGATGTTCACCCTCGGCCATGCTTGCTTCGACGATCCGCTTTATCCGTGGGTTGTGCGAACCCTGGCTGATCCCGGTCTCGCCGATCCGGAGGCGCGCACGATGAAGCTGGAGAACCGTGAGAGGGCGTTCCTCGCCCGCGTCCTGGCAGTACCCGAACTGATTTGACCGCGCATGTGCGTCACAGGCTGCACCAATCCCACGTCGCCCACATCGTCGTCGTCGGCTACGTCCGTCATAGGAACCTGCAGCACGGCCCTCAGCGAGATTCTGGTGGTCGATGAAATCGGCCTGCCGTTCGGTAACCAGGCGGTGACACTGACGGTACCAAGTGGCGATACAGTGAATACGACCACACTGGCGGACGGACGGATTTGCCTGGACTTGCCACCTGGCACCACGATCGTGGTCCATCTCGTCGAAACGCACGAGGGTCGTTCCGGCGACTCGACGACGACTCCATCGGGCCGCCACTTTCTCGCCGGAGGCACCGGTCCATGACTTTGACCGCGGCGCCAATCGAGCCCGGCGAAACCGACAGGACACGAGCGTCATGGAACCGGTGATCTATTGCGTACTTGCCTGCCTCGTATTGCTCGACGGCGTGCCTCACCGCACCCTGGCGCATCTGCCGGAGGGAGCGGTGGTGGCGCTCGGCGATGCTCCGTTCACTGCCCTGCGTGTCCGGGATCCGGCGACCCCGGTGCTGTATTTCTCGCCCGAGGAGTATGCCGATGCGGTCGACGGATTGACCTCAGCGGAACTGTCCGCCGCGATCGGCAGAAGGCTGCGAGACTGGTCGCCCCGAGCGCTCGAACGCGCCGCAGGCTGGCTGGCTCAGCGCGGCCGTGGCAGCTTGATATTGGCCGCGGCGGCAGAGCAGGCTGCGGCAGGCCCCTCGTCCGCGATATTGGCCGAACACTTTGCAACGCTCCTGGATCTGCTAACGCGCATCAACGGGCAGGGTCGGTTCGGCGACACGCGACTCGATGAGCTGCTGATCTTCGCGCTGGAAAAGGAGGCGTTGCTCCTGCGCGAACTGGCCGCGGCGCCGGACCCGGCCCGCCTGCGGACCGAGGCCGCTGAACGGGCCGAGACCGCGCGTGTCATCGGCGAGGCGCTCGGGCGTCGCGGACAAACCGAGTACGCAGGCCCGCCACCCTACATTGAGATGTGGCGGGGCGTCTTCGTGGCACCGGTCGACGCCGCGCTGCTCGCCAGACTCAAGACACGCTGGGAGCCCGCGATCCCCTGGCGCGACGGCGTGGTCGCGCGCTGGAAGCTGCGCGACCTGCCCAGGTTGCAGCAGGAGGGACGCCGTACGACGTTGGTGTACCTCAGCGCCGGGCAGCTTCTCGGGGATATTTCCGAACTCACGCGGGCGCAGCTTGACCGGCAATTCACCCGCCGAACCGCCGCGCTCGCGGCGGCACCTGAACGGTCGAGTGATGGCTATCTCGACACGCTGCGGCTCAACGCGCTGCTGGCTCTCAAGACCGCGGAGGGCCGCGCGGAACGCGACGCACCGCGGCTCGCCGCGGCGTTGCGGCAACGTGTGGCAGTCGGCACCGCCCGCTTGGCCGCGACCTTGCCATCGCCTTCGACGCCCCCGGTGCCCGGGCAACTGGTCGCCGTGGAAACCGCATGGCTGGGCGACATGGTGTTTTTCGCCGGTTGGGCGCGGGCGACGGGACATCCGACCCTAGCGGAATGGTTCAGCGGGTGGTCCGACTTGCTGCGGCCCGAACTCGCCAGGCTGACGGCCATGCAGCCGCGGCCGTGACGGACGTCAGCTTGGAGACGATAGTATGGTTTGGAATCCACGGAATTTCCATTACCATGTCTGGGATGACCCGGCATTCGACACGCTGGCCCCCCTCGCCGCAGCCACGCTGACAATCCCCGCGTTCGACCAGAGTGGCACCGAGACGCGGACAATGTACAGCCTCAAGCGGGATATGGACGAATTGCGAACGCGCGGCCACGCGAAGGGCATCGCGGACGCCGGGGTGGTGTCTGTCGGGAACAGCGCCGGCGGGCGCGCTTTGTGTGCATTGAAAGTCGGGAATGGCGCCGCGCATAAGGTGCTGTTCACCGGCGCACATCATGCCCGGGAGTGGATCTCGGCGGAGATCCCCTACCTTGTCGCGGAGTACCTGATCGAAAGCTACACCGATACGCCCGCAACCCCGAAAGAGAAGCGGATCAAGCATCTGCTGCAGAACCGTCAGATCTGGTTCGTCCCGATCGCCAATCCGGACGGGCACCATTACACCACCACCATGGATCGGAACTGGCGACCCAACCGCAGGACACACAACGTGCACGGCGCCACAATACACCGATCGCCGGCGAACGGCGGGTCGGTTACCTACCTCACGGGCCCCTACACTGGCGTCGACATCAACCGCAACTACAACACACCGGACTGGGGCACGGAGACGTTCCACAACGGAGACGTAACGACCAGTTGCAATCCGGCAGACGGCGGCGCGGACAGCATCTGGTGCGGATTAGCCGGAAGCGGTGAAGCCGAGTCGCTCGCTATTGACACGTTGATCCGAGCCCATGCATTCCGCGCGAGCATCACCTATCACAATTTCGGCCAGCTACTGCTCTATCCCGACACGTCAAACGTTGACCACTACGTGCAATGGGTCGGCGGCGGGATCAGAGATCTCGTCAACGCCGGAGGCAACCCGTACAGCTACGAGGCCAGTTCGACGCTCTATCGGACGACCGGCGACCTGCTGGAGTTTAGCCCATCTTATTCACCGGATAAGTCGATCCCGGATTGATAGTGAGCAAGCAATGGAACCCGGCGCGCCCCATCCGCGGCAGGGTGACCCGCATTTCAGTCCATATCTGTCAGGCGCCAGGGGTTGATCAGGAGGGGT
>DATLQW010000222.1:0-16612 GCA_035535035.1 Acetobacteraceae bacterium | reverse complement strand
TTCCTGCCGAAGCCGCGCATCCTTCATCCCTGGCCTGAGCAACGCTTCGCCGTCAAACACCCGAGGTGGGAGCCGTATGCGGGAAAGCCGCACGTATGGTTCTGTGCGGGGGCGTGCCGTACGGCACGTCCCTACCGCGATCGAGCCGGCAATGTCTCGGCCGCCACCTGCCGGCACCAGGCCCGGTCGTTGCGCAGCGACCAGTCGCGTTGCCCGGCGCTCAGGGTGGCAAGGCTGCCGCCGCCGCCGGCAGCAACCTTGCAAAGCGGGCGGCCCAGGCTGCCTGGCCGGGCTCGCCCGCGATCAGGTCCTGGCGAATCTCGATTTCCACGTGCGGCAGGCCACGCTTCTCGCCGTGCATCGGCACGCCGTAGTCGCTGGTGTCGCTCATCGCATAGGGCGCGTTCTCGCCCACCGCGATGTCGCCCTCGGCTCGCAGCAGCGTCAGCAGCACCGCCGCCAGCCGCGCGTCGCGGTTGAACAGCACGCCCGCCTGCACCGCGCGCGATTCGCCCTTGAACACCGGGGTGAAACTGTGCATCGCCACCAGCACGGTGCGTCGCCGCGTTGCCGCCCTGGCGTCCAGCAACGCCTCGATCCGGGCATGGTACGGGCGGAAGATCTCCCGCACCCGCGCGGCACGGTCGGCGCCGGACAATGCGGCATTGCCGGGGATCAGGGTTGTCTCGCTCACCTCCGGCATCGAGCTGACCATCGACGGGTCGCGGTTGCAGTCGATCACCAGGCGAGAATAGGTCTGCAGTACCGCGGTGGCATCCAGCGCAGCCGACAGACGTTCGGTCACGCCGGCGATGCCGATGTCCCAGGCGATGTGGCGGCCGAGTTCGCTTTCGGGCAATCCGAGGCGTCCAAGACGGCGAGGAATCATCCGGCCGGCATGATCGGCGGTCAGCAGAAAGTCGGAGCCGCCCGACTCCCGCAGCACGCGCATTGGCGGTGGCTCGTCCGCCGCCAACAGATTGTCACTCGCCGCCGCCATGGCCGTATTCCCCGGGTCAGGTGCCCGGGGCAGGCCCCGGGTCAGGTGTCCAGGGCAGGCTTCGGGCCGTGCGGTCAACCGCATGCCGCAGTCGCTTCGCCCTGTCCATGCCTACGGCGTTACGTTGCCCAACGGATTGTCCGGGTCCAGGGCGCGCAGCATATGGGCGCCCATCTGCGGCGCGTAGCGGTTCCACAATGCGCGCAGTTCGGCAACCGGCTGATCGTGCCAATCGACGCGCAGATCGACCAGCGGGAAGCTCTCGGTGTCCACCACGACCAGATGCGCGCTGCGCACGGGACCTTGCTCGCCGCCGGCGGCCAGCCCTTCTTCCAGCGCGCGCATCAGCCGCTCGGCCAGCGGCGCGGTCGGTTCGGCCTGGAACCGCCGCAGCATCGCCGCGGGCACGCGGGCATTCGCCAGGATGTTGCCGATGGCGCACGCGTTTTCGGCGGTGGCCGCACTCATTTCCGGGCGGGTGCGGGTGCCGGAGAAGGCGGCAGACCGGCCGGCCGAATCCACCACCCCGACCTGGCGCCAGTGTGCGTACTGGGTGGACGCGACCAGAGCGTCAACCGTCTCCTGCGCGGAGCAGCCCGACCGGAGCAGGGCGAGGCCGCGTGGCCCCAGACGGGGATCGGTGCGATGCTGGGTCACGATGGCGCCGGCGCCGGCGGAACAATGAGCCACACGCGCCCCGACGGCGACATTGGATGTCGCCGTCACGGCGCCAAATTGCCCGGTGTTGGGGCAGCGGCCGACGATTGAGAAGGTCATATAATAGGTATGTCACGATGGATTAACGTTCCGCAACCCCAGGGCAAACGAATCTCACAAAGTGAGATGGCGCTGCCCGCTACCGGGATCGCCCAGCTCCTGGCCTCGGTGGTGCTGTTGTCGAGCGCGTGGCCGCTGACCAAGCTCGCACTGGCGCTGGGCGCCACGCCGTTGTGGTTTGCCGAGGGACGCGCCGTGCTGTCCGGGGTGACCGCGGCGCTGATCGTGGTGGCGCGCGGGCGCCTGCGCTTGCCCGGCCGCGCCGACCTTCCCGCGCTGGCTGCGATCGGCGCGTTGCAGCTCGCCGGCTATTTCGCCTTCGCGCACCTGGCGGTTGCCTGGGTGCCGGCCGGTCGCACCGCGATCCTGGCCAACACGACGACGATCTGGATCGTGCCACTGTCGCTGGTCTTCCTGAAAGAGCAGATCCCGCCGCGACGCTGGCTCGCCGCTGCCATCGGGCTGGGCGGCGTGGTGGTGCTGATGAGCCCGTGGGCGATCGACTGGTCCTCGCCGCCGGTCCTTATTGGCCACGCGTTCCTGCTGCTGGCCAGCCTGTGCTGGTCGGTGGCGATCATCGTCACGCGCGCGGCGCGGCCGTCGCTGTCGATGTTCGAGCTGTTGCCGTGGTGCTTCGGCCTGGCGTCGCTGCTGCTGTTGCCGCTGGTGCTGCTGGAGGCGCCGCACGGTACGCTGGGGACGCAGCCGGGCTCCTGGTGGGCGCTGGTCTATATCGGCTTCGTGGCGGGACCGATCGGGACGTGGTGCATCGTGGAGGCGACAGCGAAGCTGCCCACCATGGTTTCCTCCATTGGGTTCCTGACCACGCCGGCGGTCAGCCTGGTGCTGGCGAACTTGTTGCTGGGCGAGGCGATCACCCCCGACCTGCTGGCCGGCTCGGCACTCATTATCAGCGGCGTGGCGATCGCCGCGTTTCCCACCGGGTCGCTGCGGCGCTGGTCCGTGGCGGCAGGCCGGCGGAGGCGGCGATGATCCTGCACAGCATCGACGCGGGCCAGGGTCCGCCGGTTGCACTGCTGCACGGACTGTTCGGCTCGGCGCGCAACCTGGGCGCGGTGCAGCGCGCGCTGGCGCCGCGGTTTCGCGTGTTCGCACTGGATCTGCGAAACCATGGCGCCAGTCCGCATGCGGCGACGATGGGCTACCCGGCGATGGCGGCGGACGTGGTGGAGACGCTGGACCAGCGCGCCGCGCTTCCGGCCGCGCTGGTCGGGCATTCGATGGGCGGCAAGGCGGCGATGATGGCGGCGCTACTGCACCCGGACCGGGTGGAGCGGCTGTTGGTGGCGGACATCGCGCCGGTCGCCTATGAGCACCATAACGCCGAGATCGCCGCCGCGCTGGCGGCGCTGCCGCTGTCGCCGGGCCTGACTCGGACGGCCGCCGGCGCCGCGCTGGAGGAGGCAGTGCCGGATGCGGGACTGCGTGGTTTCCTCCTGCAGAACCTGGTGCCCGGCGGGCATCCGGTGTGGCGTATCGGGCTGCGCGAGATCGCCGCTTCGATGCCGGCGATCGAGGGCTGGGACGCGCCGGCAGGCGCGGTGTATGGCGGCCGGACGCTGTTCGTCGCGGGTGCGGCGTCGGATTATGTTCGGCCGGAGCATCGCCCGGCGATCCGTGCGATGTTTCCGGCGGCGCGGTTCGTCACGCTGAAGCACGCCGGGCATTGGCTGCACGCCGACAATCCCGCGGGGTTCGTTGCGGTGATCGAGGCGTTCCTGAACGACTGGAAGGGTGGCTGAGCGCGCACGACCAACCCGTCCCGCCACGCAGGCAGGGCAAGGCGAAATCTGGCCTGGGTTTGCCAAGGAGTGGCTTGGCCTTCCGGTTCGACCCCTTCCATGGTTTCCCTTCAACGGTGCCGGCGATCGGCAGCCGCGGCGGCTGTGCGCACGGCGAGTCCACAAGATGTCAACACGGCGTCAGCCTGCGGCCGAGGCGGCACCGCCATGGCTGAAAATGTCCCTGAGCGGTTCGCGGGTTGGCGTCATGGGCTATTTGCATGGCAGGAAGCGCGGGGGGGCCGCTCCGTGGCCCTTGTGTGCCCCGCGGATTGGCTGGATATCGGCGAGGCAGCCGAAGCGGGACGCGCGGGCCGCCGGGCGTTGGCGAGAACGGAGGAACCGATGGCGACCACGAACAAGACGGGTGAGATTGCCGCTCGGCTCGACCGGCTGCCGTCCTCGTGGTACGTCTGGCGAATGATCGTGCTGATCTCGCTCGGCGGGGTTTTCGAGTTCTACGATCTCTTCTTTACTGGATACGTCGCGCCCGGGATGATCAAGTCCGGGCTTTTTACGCCGGAGTCGCTCGGCCCGTTTGCTGCGCTCCAGACGATCGCGGTCGCCGGTTTCGGCACTTTCGTGTTCGCCACCTTTGCCGGACTTTGGGTGGGCGCGCTGTTTCTCGGCCAGATCGCCGACCGCATGGGCCGGCGTGCGGTGTTTGTCTGGGCGCTTGTCTGGTACATCGTCTGCTCCGCGATCATGGCCTTCCAGGACACCGGCTTTTCCCTGGTCATCTGGCGCTTCATCGCCGGCATCGGGCTTGGCATCGAGCTGGTCACCATCGATGCCTATATCGCCGAACTGATCCCGCGCCGCGAGCGTGGCCGGGCCTTCTCCACCAACCAGGTCATCACCTATTGCGCGGTGCCCCTGGTCGCATTCCTGGCCTGGCGGCTGGTGCCGCTGCAGCCGTTCGGCCTCGACGGCTGGCGCTGGGTCGTGCTGATCGGTTCGGTCGGGGCGGTCGTCGTGTGGGCGCTCCAGCTTGGCATCCCGGAAAGCCCGCGCTGGCTCGCCAAGCACGGCCGCAACCAGGAGGCCGAGCGTGTGGTTGCGAAGATCGAGGCCGGTGTCGAGGCGGAACTGGGTCGCCCGCTGCCTCCACCCGTGCCCGAGCCGCCGGAGGGGGAAAACACGGGCAGGCTGTCCGAGGCGTTCGCGCCGCCCTATCGCGCGCGCACCATCATGCTGTCCGTGTTCAATTTCGCGCAGACGATCGGCTTCTACGGCTTCGCCGCCTGGGTCCCGACCCTGCTCATCGCCCGCGGCATCCACGTCACGGCGAGCCTTGAATACGCCTTCATCATCGCCATCGCCAATCCGTTCGGACCGCTGCTGGGCACGCTGTTCTCCGACCGGATCGAGCGTAAATGGCAGATCGTCGGTGGCGCGACGGGCATGCTGATCTGCATGACGATTTTCGCCCGGCTCAGCGACCCCAGCCTGCTGATCGCGTTCGGCGTGCTGTTCACGCTGTGCGCCAACGTGATGTCGTATTCCTTCCACAACTACCAGGCGGAACTCTATCCGACCCGCATTCGCGCCCGGGCGATCGGCTTCGTCTATTCCTGGAGCCGGCTGTCGGCGGCTTTCGCCGGCCTCGCCATCGGCTATTTCCTCCACACCGGCGGGGTGGCGGCGGTGGCGGCCTTCATTGGCGTTGCCATGCTTGTGGTGATCGGCGTGATCGGGATTTTCGGTCCGCCGACGCGGGATCTCGCCCTGGAGCAGATCGCGCAGTAGCCGGGCCAATGGCCGGGGTCGGGCGGTCGCCCGGTTCGCGGAGGGCGCTGGGATCCGGGGCCGCCGCGACACCGCCGCTGCGTCTCGCGCGTCGGCTGCGGGAAGCAGGAAACAGGAGGCACGAGACTCCCCTCCCTCAAGGGGAGGGGGAGTTGGTTTCTTGCCAGGCGAAGTGCCTCCGGCGGTTCCGCCCCGCTTTCGACCGGCAATCGCGCAACCCGCTACGGGCCGATGGCCTCCTCCGGCAGCGCACCCCAGAACTGCGAGCGCTTGAGGAAGCCGCGATAATTGCCGACTTGCATCCGGCACCAGTCGCTGCCCGCCTTGCACGACCGGATTCGCCCGATCACACCGATTTTCAGGACGGCCACCGGGGCGGCGTCGTCCTTCGGCTCGGCGCGCAGCGTGGCGTCGGAGCCTTGCACCATGAAGGTCCGACGCCCGGTCAGCGTCGCCTCGTGGACCCAGCCGAGGATGCCGTCGGGATCCTTGACCAGCCGCCACACCTCGAACTCGCGCTCGATTTCCATCGGCAGGTCGCGCCGCTTGTAGATCCACTCGATGGGATACCGGAAGCCCGGCCCGGCACGCAGGTTCACGTCGTCCGTACGCAAGGCAGCGAAGCGTGGCAGCGGCAGGCCGGTGCCGGTGGGCTTTTCCGGCTCAATCCGCCTGGCCGGGGCGGGATGGGCGGGGGCGGTCGCCGGCACCGTCGCCGGGGTGGCGGCGGACGGCAGCGGCGGCGGCAGTGGCAGCGGCAGGGGTCTGTGCGGCTGCCGCTCCTCCGGCGGCCTGGCAGGATGGACGGGACCGCGCGGGCGGAGGATCGGGGTCGCGTGGTCCGCCCGGATCTGTCGCACCGGCGCGCGCGGCGCCGCGGCGGGTTTCGCCGGGGCGGATTCCGGTGGCCTGTGCGCCGGCAATTGCAACATGCCGGACTGCGCGCGCCCCTGCGCTGGCGTTAGTGCGAGCATGCTCATCAGCAGCAGGCGGGCGGGGATCGAAGCCGGTGCAAAACAACGCATGTGCCATCCGTGCCAAGTCGCGGCGAATCGGGTCAAGCGCGGTGCCGCCGAATGTGGCGCCCTAAGCGCGGCTCCGCTAGGGTTCCGCCCGGACGCCCAGGCGCGAGGCAATGACGGCATTCGACGTTCGCCATTACGACCGGCTCGGTTCGACCAGTGACGAGGCGCGGCGGCTGGCCGATGCCGGCGCGGCGCATGGCACGGCGGTGCATGCCGACCAACAGACCGCCGGACGCGGGCGCCTGTCCCGGCGCTGGTTCAGCCCGCCGGGGAATCTCTATCTGTCGATCGTGCTGCGGCTTGACCTGCCGCCGGTACGCCGGGTGGAACTCGGCTTCATCGCCGCGCTTGCGGTGGCGGATGCGGTCGAGGCGCTGTTGCCGCGCCAGGTGCGCGCGACGCTGAAATGGCCCAACGACGTGCTGGTGCGCGGCGGCAAGATCGCCGGGATCCTGGTGGAGCAGGCGGGCGAGGCGTTAATCCTCGGCATCGGCCTCAACGTGCTGCACGCGCCGGATGGGGTGCCCTATCAGGTATCGACCATCGTCGGTTGCGGCGGACTGGCAACGGTGGACGGCACGCGCGAGAAGCTGCTTTGGGCGCTGGCGAGCTGGCTGGCGGTGTGGGAGGAGGACGGATTCGGATCGATCCGCGCGGCCTGGCTGGCGCGCGCGCATCCACCGGGCAGCGCACTGGGCGTGCGGCTGGCCGACCAGTTTGTCACCGGCCAGTTCGCGGGCATCGATATGGACGGTGCACTGCTGTTGGACACTGAGCAGGGCCGGGGACGCATCGTGGCGGGCGACGTCGAGCTGAACGTGGCGTCGCCGGCGATCCTTGATGCGAGCGAACCGCGCTCCGAGTTGGGTCGGGGGAGCCGGGAATGACGCTGTGGCCGTTGCCGCCGCATCCGGCAGTTGGACTGGCGGTCGGCGGGGGGATATCGCCGCCGGGCCGTAGGCGAAGGCTGGTATGCAAGGCTCGTCGAGGCTGAGTGGCGGCCAGGAATCCGGTGACCACGCTGCTTAATTCTACTGTGGCTGTGCACCCATCCCGCCGGCACCGGCTCAAAACCACCGCTCGAACACGGTTACCACATCCCCCGGCTGCAGGTAGGTCTGCCGCATCGCCTTTCCCTCCACCGCGCACCCGTTCACGGTCCGCACCACGGAGGCGTAGCTCTCAATCGCGCGATAGGTGAAGCCGCCCGCCACCGCGGCGGCGGTGACCACGGTCATGCCCGGCTGGTACGGGTACTGGCCGGGCTTGTTCACCTCCCCCAGCACGAAGATCGGCCGATACACCGCGACCTCCACCGCGACCGACGGATCACGCAGCAGCCTGGCCTGCTTCAGTTTGTCGGCGACCGAATGTTCCAGCGCCGCCGGCGTCAGCCCCTCGGCGCGCACGCCACCCAGCAGCGGCAGCGCGATGGTGCCGGCATCGGACACGCGGAATTCGCCGCTCAGCCCATCCTCACCATAGGTGATCAGCCGCACCACGTCCCCCGGCCCCAGGCGATATTCGCCCGAGCCGGGCGGGACCGGCGGCAGATCGCGCCCCGGCGCGCAACCGAGTAACGGCAACAGCGCGAAGCACAGGCGCAGCAGACGCATGAAAGGACACCTCATCCTGGGGCGAACCGGGGGCCGGTTTTCGGCGCGGCCATCATGCGCGCCGCTTCTGACCGATCGGTTAACGCCACGGACCGTTAGCCCGACATTAAGCATCGCGCGGTATGCAAGGGGATCGCACCGCGATTGCCGGGCAAGACGCCCGGCCAGGCTCCGAGGTCAAAACCGCCGATGCTGGACAGACCCGCCGGATCGGCGACCCCCACCCCCACCCCGGCACCGGACCGGGGTCGCGGTGCGGCCGGCGACCGTCCGGATGCCGCCTCCGACGCCCTGAGCCCGCGCGCCCTGCTCACAACACTGCGCCGGCGCCGCGTCGCCTTGCTGGCCAACGCCCTGCTGTGGCCGCTGTTCGCGTTCATCGCCATCGCGCAGATCACGCCGCAGTACACCGCCGCCGGCGCGCTGGTTTACGAACAGAGCGAGTACAAGGTCCGCGAACTGCAAAGCATCTTGCAGGTCGATCCTACCACCGAGGCAGTAATGGCCAGCCAGGCGGAAATCCTGCGCGGCCTGCATGTCGTAGAACGCGTGGCCGAGCGCGGCAACCTCTATGACAATCCCGAATTCAACCGGGCCCTGCGTCCCCGCGGCCTGCCGCGGCGAGCGATCGACGTCGTCCGGGCGTGGTTTGCCCCCGCGCCATCCGACGCGCAACCCGCGCCCACCGGTCCCACGCAGGACGCCAGCCGCGACGCCACCTTGCTCGCGGTGCAGCGGGCGTTCGATGCGCACACCGTAAAATCCTCCCGCGTGCTGGAGGTGAGTTTCACCGCTGAGGACCCGTTGGTCGCCGCCAACGCGGTCAACAACGCGATGGACATCTACATCAAGGACCAATACGCGGCGAAGCATCGCGCGGTTGAACGCGCCACCGAATGGCTGAACAAGCGCGCCGCCAAACTGCGCCGGGAGGTGCGCACCGGCGAGGACCGCATCGCCGCCTACCGCGCGCGCAAGGGTCTGGCGCAAGGCATGCATGCCGGGATGGATGCCGAGGAGATCAGCAACCTCGCCGCGGATCTGGTGCATGCGCGCTCCGCCCTGGGGAATGCCAAGGCGAAGCTGGATGCGGCCCGTGGCGACGCGGGCGCGGCGGCGCAGGCCGCGATCGCACCCAGCGTGGTGCAGCTTCGTGCCCAGCAGGATCAGATATCGGCCGCGATCCAGGCGCAGCGGGGACGGCTTGGGCGCAACCATCCGGAGGCGATCAGCCTGCGACGCCAGTTCGCCGACGCGCGGCGCGCGGTGGCGGCGGAAACCGCCCGAGTCGTCGGCGCCACCGAAGCCGACCTGCGCGCCGCGCGCGAACGGGTTGCTACGCTGAAGCAGGACCTGCGGAACGGGGAACAGGCGGCCGATCGCAGCGCCACGGCACAAGTTGCGCTGAATGCGATGCAGCGCGACGTGGAGGCGTCCCGCCAGCAGCTCCAGGCGGTGCTCGACAGCATCCAAAAGACCGCGCAGCAGGCCGCCATCGAATCGCCGGAAGCGCACGAGATCTCGCTGGCGCTGCCGCCGGGCAGGCCAAGCTTCCCACGCCCATTGCCGCTGATGGCCGCGGCGACCGCGTTCGGCCTGCTGGCCGGGATGTTGCTTGTTTACGTGCTGGAACTTGCCGACACCACGCTGCGGTCCGGCGAAGCGCTGCGCGCGGCGGCCGGCCTGCCATGCTTCGCGCTGCTGCCGGAGATGTCGCGCCTGCGCCTCGGGCATCTGAGCGTGGACGAGTGTGTCGCGCGCAAGCCGCTCTCGCCGTTCGCGGAGCAGGTGCGGACGTTGCGGGCCGGGCTGTGGATGGGGGCGGAGCGCCCACGGGTGATCGCCGTGACCGCGGCCCGGGCCGGCGAGGGCAAGACCACGGTGGCGTTGGCGCTCGCACGATCGGCCGCCCTGAGCGGCGAGCATGTGCTGGTGATGGAATGCGATCTGCGCCGGCCGACCTTCGCGTTGCGGATGAAAGCCACCGCGCCGGAGGGGCTGGCCGATTGCCTGCGCGGCAAACTCACCGCGCTCGAGGCGATCCGCACCGATGCGGTCACCAGCATGGACGTGCTGCAGGCCGGGCGCATCGGCACCGACCTGCCGGACCGGTTCCTGTCCGGCACCATGGCCCGCATGCTGTCCGACCTGCGGGAGAGATACGACCTGATACTGCTGGACTCGCCGCCGGTGCAGGCGATCACCGAAGCGCGCATCCTGGCCGGGATCGCCGACGCCACGCTGCTGTGCGTGCGCTGGGGCGCCACCCCGCGCCGCGTCGTGCAGCATACGCTGCGGCTGCTGGAGGAGACACACGCGCACGTGGTGGGATGCACGCTCACCCGGGTGGATGCTCACGCCCACGTGCGTTCGGGTTATGCCGACGCGGATGTGTATCATCGGCGTGGACGCAAGGCGCGGGAGTAGCGACGCATGCCACGACGGTTTCTGGTCACCGGCGGTGCCGGCTATGTCGGCAGCCATCTGGTGGCGGCTCTGCTCGAGCGCGGCGACGGCGTGGTGGTGCTGGACAATCTGCGCACCGGCCACCGTGAAGCGGTGTTGCCCGGCGCGAGGCTGGTGGAAGCGGACCTCGCGGATGCGGCCGCAGTGGACGCGGTGCTGGCGGACGGGCACTGGGACGCGGTGTTCCATTTCGCGTCGCTGTCCCTGGTGGGGGAAAGCGTGCGGCTGCCGTTCCGCTATCTGGCCGAGAACGGCATCAACGGCATCCGCCTGATCGAGGCCTGCGCGCGGCATGGGGTGGGGCGGTTCGTGCTGTCCTCCACCGCCAACCTGTTCGGCGCGCCGCAGGAGTTGCCCATCCAGGAGACGGCGCGGATCGACCCCGGCTCGCCTTATGGCGAGAGCAAATGGATGCTGGAGCGCGCCCTGTTGTGGGCCGATCGCGTGCATGGGCTGCGCTCCGCCTGCCTGCGATATTTCAACGCCGCCGGCGCCGACCCGGCGGGACGGCTGGGCGAGGACCACGATCCCGAGACGCACCTGATCCCGCTGGTGATCGACGCCGCGCTGGGGTGGCGGCCGACGGTGGCGGTGTTCGGCACGGACTATGCGACACGCGACGGCACCTGCATCCGCGACTACGTCCACGTGACCGACCTTGCGACGGCGCATCTGCTCGCACTGGACCGGCTGGAGGCGGGCAGCGTGACGTGGAACCTGGGCAACGGCAAGGGCCACTCGGTGCTGGAGGTGATCCGCGCCGTGGAGCGGATCGCCGGGCGACCGGTGCCGCATGTGCCGGGACCGCGGCGGCCGGGCGATCCCCTTGTGCTGGTGGCCGGTTCGGCCCGCGCCATGGAGGCCGGCTGGCGGCCGAAGTTCGCCGCGCTGGAGGCGATTGTCCGCACGGCGCTGGCGTGGCGGGAGGCGCATCCGGCTGGGTACAGGTAGCTGGGACATGGTCTCCCCCTCCCTCAAGGGGAGGGGGGAGAAGTTTCGCAGCCGGACTTCTTCCGCTTCGCGCGGACGAGGTTATCTTGACTTTCGCGCGCGCACTCTTGATACCCCCCCAATCGCGCTCCCTCAGGCGCTCGTCGCCGTACGCGCGATCGTTGCGGCAAAGGCCGTAACCAGGCAATCGACTGGACCCGGATTGACAGACACAACGACCGCCACGGCGGACCCGACCGACGACGCACCCAACGACGCCGCGTCCACGCCCGCCGCCGCGGAGCAACCGCGCACGACGTTCACCGAACTCGGGTTGTCCGAGGCGGTGCTGCACGCCATTGCCGACATGGGCTATCGGCATCCCACCCCGATCCAGGAGCAGGCGATTCCGTTTGTCCTGATGGGGCGGGACGTGATGGGTACCGCGCAGACCGGCACCGGCAAGACCGCTGGCTTCACCCTGCCGCTGCTAGACATCCTGTCCGGCTCGCGCGCCCGGGCGCGCATGCCGCGCAGCCTGATCCTGGAGCCGACGCGCGAGCTCGCCCTGCAGGTCGCGGAAAATTTTGTCCAATACGGCAAGTACCTGAAGCTGACCCACGCCCTGATCATCGGCGGCGAGAGCATGTCCGACCAGAAGGACGTGCTGATGCGCGGTGTCGATGTGCTGATCGCCACCCCCGGCCGCCTGCTCGACATGTTCGAACGCGGCTCCATCCTGCTCAGCGACGCCAAGATCCTGGTGATCGACGAAGCCGACCGCATGCTGGACATGGGGTTCATCCCCGATGTCGAACGCATCGTCGCGCTGCTGCCGCGGGCCCGGCAGACGCTGTTCTTCTCGGCCACGATGGGGCCGGAGATCCGCCGCCTGGGCGACGCTTTCCTGCACAATCCAAAGCAGATCGCCGTCTCGCGCCCGGCCTCGGTGGCGACGACGATCGTCGAGGGGCTGGCGCTGGTGGCCGAGCATGACAAGCGCGAGGCGCTGCGCCGGCTGATCCGCACGCAAAAGGTGCAGAACGCGCTGATCTTCTGCAACCGCAAGACCGAGGTGGACATTCTCCACAAGTCGCTGACCCGGCATAAGTTCGACGTCGGCGCGCTGCATGGCGACATGGCGCAGACCGTGCGCTTCGCCACGCTGGAGAAATTCAAGGCCAACGACCTGCGCCTGCTGGTGTGCAGCGACGTGGCGGCGCGCGGGCTGGATATCGGCGGCCTGTCGCACGTGTTCAATTTCGACGTGCCGCACCACGCCGAGGACTACGTCCACCGCATCGGCCGTACCGGGCGTGCCGGGCTGGAGGGCCACGCCTTCACCATAGCCTCGCCGGAGGACCGGTTCGCGGTGGAGGCGATCGAGAAGCTGGTCGGCCACGCCATCCCGCCGGTGACCGTCGAGGGTCTCGATCCGGTGGACTGGGCGGAGGATGACGGCCGCAAGCGCCGCCGGGGCCGCGCCGCCAGCAAGCCCGGGCAGCGACCGAGGGAACCATCCGCGCGTGCCGCCGGACCGAAGCGTCCGGCCGAGCCGAGGCGGGCTGCCGCGCCGAAACGCGCGGCCGAGCCGTTGAGCGCGGCGGAATCCGCGGTCGGGGTCGAAGAGATGGGCGGTGTCGAATCGGCGGGTGCCGCGGGGCCGGCTGACGTGGCGGAAACCTTACGCGCGGCGAGGCGGCCACGGCGCGCTGCGAAACCGGCCGCCGCGGCGCCACCGCCACCCCGGTCGCCGCGTGAGGCGCCCCATAACGCGGCGCCGCATGAGGCTCTCAGCGGCGTGACACCGCGTGAACCGGCCCGCGGCGCCCCGCCGCGGGCGGCGATTCGGGCCACCACGCCGGCGCGGGAGGCTGTTCGGGCGACCACGCCGGCGCGCGAGATGTTCCGCGGCGCGCCACCGCGGCGCGAGCGCGGCCATGGCGACGACCAAGGTCCGTCGGTGCGCGGCTTCGGCGACGACGTGCCTGCGTTCATGCTGGTGCGCGTGCGCTCCCCACGCTCCGTTGCGCCAGCGGAAGAACAGGAGAACGAGATATGAACGACGTTCCGGTGGGGCGGAAGAGTCACTTCGCCGCATTCCAGTGGGACGACGCGCTACGCTTCGATGCGGAACTGTCGGAGGATGAACGCGCCATTCGCGACGCCGCCCGTGCCTATTGCCAGGACAAGCTGTTCCCGCGCGCGCTGATGGCGAACCGGTACGAGACCTTCGACCGCGCCATCATGAACGAGATGGGCGAGATGGGTTTTCTGGGCGCCACGCTGGAAGGCTATGGCTGCGCCGGGGTGAACCATGTCAGCTACGGGCTGATCTCGCGCGAGATCGAGCGCGTCGATTCCGGCTACCGCTCGGCGTTTTCGGTGCAGTCCTCGCTGGTGATGTATCCGATCTGGGCGTTCGGTTCGGAGGCGCAGCGGGTACGGTTCCTGCCCAGGCTGCGTACGGGTGAATTTGTTGGCTGCTTCGGGCTGACCGAGCCGGATGCCGGCTCCGACCCGGCCTCGATGCGCACGCGCGGCAGGCAGGTGGACGGCGGGTTCGTGCTGAACGGCTCGAAGACCTGGATCAGCAATTCGCCGATTGCAGATGTGCTGCTGGTGTGGGCCAAGGACGATGCCGGCGACATTCGCGGCTTCCTGGTCGAGCGTGGCGCCGCCGGCCTGAGCACGCCGAAAATTGAAGGAAAATTTTCACTGCGCTGTTCTGTCACCGGCATGATCATGCTGCAGGACGTGTTCGTGCCGGCGGAGAACGTTCTGCCGGGCGTGAAGGGGCTGCGCGGGCCGTTCTCGTGCCTGAACAACGCGCGTTACGGCATTGCGTGGGGTGCGCTGGGCGCGGCGGAGTTCTGCTGGCACGCGGCGCGCGACTACACTCTGCAGCGCATGATGTTCGGCAAGCCACTGGCGGCGACGCAGTTGATCCAGAAGAAGCTGGCCGACATGCAGACCGAGATCACGCTGGGACTGCATGCGGTGCTGCGACTGGGGCGGTTGCTGGATGAACATCAGGCGGCGCCGGAGATGATCAGCCTGCTGAAGCGCAACAACTGCGGCAAGGCGCTGGATATCGCGCGCATGGCGCGTGACATGCACGGCGGCAACGGGATCGTCGATGAGTACCACGTGATCCGCCACGTGATGAATCTGGAGACGGTGAACACCTACGAAGGTACGCACGACGTACATGCCCTGATCCTGGGGCGTGCGCAGACGGGGCTTTCGGCGTTCGGTTGAACAGCGGAGACATTGCAGCCGTCACGATCGATCGCGTCGGCGCCGAGGGCGACGGCATTGCCCTCGCGCCCGACGGTGCGACGCTGTACATTCCGGATGCGCTGCCTGGAGAGCTGGTGCGGGCGGAGAAGCTGCGGCGGCAAGGCGGTGGTTGGTACGTGCCGCACACGGGGGTGCTGCGAGCGAGCGAGGCGCGGGTGCCGCCGTCCTGCACGCATTTTGGCGCGTGCGGCGGCTGCGTGCTGCAGCACTGGCGCGACGCGGAGTATCGCGCATGGAAGACCGGCCTGCTGGACGCTGCATTGCGTCGTGCCGGCTTCGCCGACCCACGCATCGAACCGATTCAGGTCACCCCCGGGCAGAGCCGCCGCCGCATGGACCTCGCCGCACGCCGTACCCCGCGAGGCGTGGTGGTCGGCCTGCACGCCAGGATTCCCTCTTCCGCAAACTGGGAGAGGGTGCCGCATCCCGCCGATACCATCTGCGACCTGACCGAATGCCAGGTGCTGCATCCCGCGCTGTTCGCGTTGATTGCCCCGCTCCGCCCGCTGCTGACCCGTCTGCAATCGCTTCACCGCGAAGCTTCCGTCATCGCCAACCTGCTGGATCATGGCGCCGACCTTCTGCTGCGGACTGACGCACCGCTCAACCGGTCCGACCGCGAGCGGCTGATCGGTTTCGCGCGCACGCACCGGCTGCTGCGCCTCTCCACGGCACCGCTGCACGGCGAAGCGGAACCGGTGGTCGTCCTGCAACCGCCTCGCATCACGCTATCGGGCGTAACGGTCGAGCCACCGCCCGGCGCCTTTCTGCAAGCATCGCGCGACGGGGAAACCGCGATCGTGCAAGCGGTCCTGGCGGGATTGCCGGAGAAGCCGCCGGCGCGCGCCCGCGTCGGCGAGTTGTACGCCGGCAGCGGCAGCATCACCCTCGCGCTGGCGCAGCGCGTCCGGGTGGCGGCGTGGGAGGGCGATGCCGCAGCCGCCGCGGCGTTGCGGCAGGCCGTCAACCGCTCCGGTCTGGCCGGTCGCGTCACGGTTGCGCAGCGTGACCTGGCGCGGCAGCCCGTCCCGGCGGGCGAACTCGCGGGCTTCGCCGCGGTGGTACTGGACCCGCCCTTCGCCGGAGCCGCGGTGCAGATGGCGCCGATCGCCGCCGCCAAATCCGCCCGTGTGATCTATGTCAGTTGCAATCCCGCCGTCCTGGCGCGCGACGCAAGGGTGCTGCACGAGGCAGGCTACGCGTTGCAGGTGGCCACGCCGGTGGATCAGTTCCTCTGGTCCGCCCGGCTGGAGAGCGTGTGCGTGTTCGTGCGAACCTGATCTGGCGCGGCGGAGGCGACGCCGCGTTGCCGCGGCATGGGAACGAACGCTTGACCCGGGGCGATGCCGGGGCACTACTCCTTGGCGTCATTCGCGCATGGAAGGAAACGACATGGCAGTCCGGCTCGTAGTCACCATCACCGCGGCACCGGGCAAAGGCCCGGAACTCGCGCAGGCATTTCGAGATCGCTGTGCGGAGGTCGCGCAAGAGCCTGGCTGCGAGCAATTCGAGGTGTTCCAGAGCGTGCTGGATGCGGACAAGCTGGCGTTGCTCGAGCTTTGGCGGGACCAGGCCGCCCTCGATGTGCATGCCAAGGTAAACGCGACGCGCCCGCCGCTGCCGGAAGGGCTGCGGTCCGGGGCCGGCGCGCGCGAGGACTACGAGTACAATCGCACTCGCTAGCAGCCTGTCGGACTTAGCCAAAAATCCGAATGTTTTGGAATATAATTGCTGTGGGACGGTGGTATCAGTACTTTCGATGCGTTACGGGCTTGATATGCGGTATATTAATGTGCAAAAGCCTTAACCCATCTTTGACACTCACTAAAAAAACTTCTGCAATATCAGCAATGTGTGCGGCAGATTTTCGCCGAGTAACACTACATTCGGGCATTGGGCGGGTCATGCGACGTATTTCCTGACCCCGCCCGGCGCCGGATCGAT
>DATLQW010000221.1:0-19769 GCA_035535035.1 Acetobacteraceae bacterium | reverse complement strand
TTCCTGCCGAAGCCGCGCATCCTTCATCCCTGGCCTGAGCAACGCTTCGCCGTCAAACACCCGAGGTGGGAGCCGTATGCGGGAAAGCCGCACGTATGGTTCTGTGCGGGGGCGTGCCGTACGGCACGTCCCTACCGCGATTGAGAGGGGACCAGAATGACCATCACGCTGCAGGAATCGCTGCGCGGCATTTTCTACGCGCCGTTCTACGTCGCCCTGGCGCGCGACGCCTATGCGCGCGAGGGCGTGACCGTGCGCTTCGCCAGCGCGCCCACGCCGGGCCGCGCCGCGCTCGGCGTGCTGGACGGCACGGCCGACGTGTGCTGGGGCGGCCCGATGCGGGTGATGCAGGCCTACGCCCAGGCGCCGGATTGCGACCTGGTGCATTTCGCCGAAGTGGTGACGCGCGATCCGTTTCTCCTGCTCGGCCGCACCCCGCGGCCGGATTTCGCATTGCGCGATCTGCTCGGACTGTGCGTCGGAACCGTCAGCGAGGTGCCGACGCCGTGGCTCTGCCTGCAGGAGGACCTGCGTCGCACCGGCCTGGCTCCGGCGCGGCTGAACCGGGTGAGCGACCGCTCCATGGCGGACAATGTCGCGGCCTTGCGGCGCGGCGCGCTGGACGTGGTGCAGGTGTTCGAACCGTTCGCCGCGGCGCTGGAAGCGGATGGCGCCGGCCATGTCTGGTATGCGGCGGCGCGGCGCGGACCGACCAGCTATACGACCTTCTATGCACGCCGAGGGTTGCTGCGGGACCGGCGAGAGGAACTGCATGGGATGGTGCGCGCGATCTATCGCACGCTGAAATGGGTGGCGGGGGCGGATGGTGCGGCGATCGCCGATGCGATTGCCGGCTTTTTCCCCGACATGCCGCCGGCGCTGCTGGCCGCGGCTTGCTCGCGCTATAAGGCGCTCGGCATCTGGGGCACGGACCCGGTGCTGCCGCGCGCCGGCTATGACCGCTTGCTGTCCGGGCTGGTATCCGGCGGGTTCGTGTCGCCCGGCACGCCGTTTGAGGTGGCGGTGGACAACAGCCTCGCCGCCGAAGCGATCGCGGAAGATCCGCCGCCGCTCGATTGAAATTCCTGGGAGAGAACCACCATGCCACACGCCACCACCGACGACGGAGCGCGCCTGCATTACGAGGAATCCGGGTCCGGAATCCCGGTGATCTTCGTGCACGAATACGCCGGCGACCACCGGAGCTGGGAGCCGCAGATGCGGCATTTCGGCCAGCGCTACCGCGCCATCGCCTACGCCGCGCGCGGCTATCCGCCGTCCGACGTGCCGGAGGCCGTCGCGATGTACTCGCAGGCGCGCGCCGCCGACGACATCGGTGCCGTGCTGGACCATCTGCGGATCGACAAGGCGCACGTGGTGGGGCTGTCGATGGGCGGCTTCGCCACGCTGCATTTTGGATTCCGGCACGCGGCGCGGGCGCGTTCGCTGGTGGTGGCGGGGTGCGGCTACGGTGCCGAGCCGGATCAGCGCGACCGGTTCCGCGCCGAGGCCGAGACCATCGCCGATTTCATCGCCACCCAGGGCATTCCCGCGTTCGCCGAGAAATACGCCTACGGCCCGACCCGCGTGCAGTTCGAGAACAAGGACCCCCGCGGATTCGCCGAGTTCAAGGCGCGGTTGGCCGAGCACTCGGCGCTGGGCGCGCGCAACACGCAGTTGGGGGTGCAGCGGGAGCGGCCGTCGTTGTACGAACTGGTGGACCAGATGCAGGCCCTGACGGTGCCGACGCTGGTGTTGAGCGGGGATGAGGACTGGCCGTGCCTGGCGCCCGGCATCCTGATGAAGCAGCACATCCCTGGTGCGGCGCTGGCGGTGATGCCGAATTGCGGTCACGCGATCAACATCGAGGACCCGGACGAGTTCAACCGGCTGGTCGGTGGGTTTTTCGCGCAGGTGGATGCCGGGCGCTGGCCGACGCGCGACCCGCGCGCGGTGACCGCGTCGATCACCGGGATGAAGTAGGGCCGAGGCTCTGCCCCTTGATGGGGTTCCAGGGGCAAAGCCCCGGCGCTTACTTCATCCTGGCAATGAGAGCCTAAAAGATTCGTAAAATTAATGAGTTGGTCTAAGTGGCACAAAGACCACCTCTGGCCGCATTTACGGGGCCACGCCTTCGAAAGCAGATGGTGCAAGCGCTGACGTCCATCCGCCGAGGCCGGCTGCCAGGAGCCGGGGGATGCGAATCGATTTCCGTATCGTGGTCGCTCCGATTGGTTGGGTGACGCCCAGAAACAGGCGAATCACATGACGCAGGTTGTGGTTCCGCATCAGCCCAGTCCATGACAGCCGGCTGACCTATGTCTGGGCGTCGCCTTAGCCGGCATGCACCCGCTGATGGTGCAAATCAGAGCCGGTCTTGCCGCGGTTATATAAGCCCTGGATTATGGAAAAGCCGGCTGATCTGAATGACGCCTTGCACCCCCTTATCCAATCAAACCGACCCACAACCGGCCACGCCGCCGTGCCGCACCTCGATCGTGACGTGCGACAACGCCTGCAGGTCCGCAAGACGCGCGCGATAGAATGCCGCATCGCGCGGCGCATCGGTCGCCACCGCGACGATCACGCCCAGGTGACCCGGCCCCAGCCGCCACACATGCAGGTCGAGCAGCCGGTCGCCGGCGGTTTCCACCGCGCGGCGGATGGCCTGCGCCGTGTGCCGGTCCGGTGCCATATCGAGCAAGACCGCGCCTGTGGCGCGGACCAGCGTCCAGGACCAGCTCACGATGACGGCCGCGCCGATCATTCCGGCGAGCGGGTCCATCCACACCCACCCGAACAGCCACGCGAGGCTTAGCCCGACGATCACCAGCAGCGACACCGTGGCATCCGCCAGCACGTGCACGAGGGCAGCGCGCATGTTGTTGTCGCGGTGCGCCGCGGCGTCCGGGCGATGATGATGATGATCATGGTCATGATCGTCGTCATGGTCATGGTCATGGTCTTCGGCGTGGTCGTCATCATGCGCATGATCATGCTGGTGATGGCCATGCGCATGCTCGTGGCCGGCGCCCAGCAGCCACGCGCTGGCGAGATTCACCATCAGCCCCAGTCCGGCGATCGGAATCGCTTCGCGGAAATGGATCGGCACCGGCGCGACGAAGCGGCTGATTGCCTCGTAGCCGATCAGCACGGCGATCATCAGCAGCACGATGGCGCTGCTGAACCCCGCGAGGTCGCCAAGCTTGCCGGTGCCGAATGTGAAGCGCGGATCGTCGCTGTGCCGGCGCGCATAGTTGTAGGCGAGCGCCGTGAGCAACAGCGCACCGGCATGGGTGGACATGTGCAGCCCGTCGGCCACCAGGGCAATCGAGCCGAACAGCAATCCGCCGGCGATCTCCGCGACCATCATGGCGCCGCACAGCCCGATCACCGCCCAGGTTCGCCGCTCGTTGGTTTCGTGCGCGGTGCCGAGGAAGATGTGGCTGTGAGTTGCTTCCATCGTTCGCCTCACTTCAGGTAGCTGCGCACCACGTCGAGCAATTGCTCGGCGGCGGCATGGTTCAGCGCGTGCGGATGCTGTTCGGCATCGACCAGGTGCGTGCGCACGTGCTCCTCAACGACCTCGGCCATCAGCCCGGCCATCGCGCCACGCGCCCCGGCGATCAGGTGCATCACCTGCTCGCAGCCGGACTCGTGTTCCAGCGCGCGCTCGATCGCCTCGACCTGGCCGCGGATGCGGCGCACCCGGGCGAGCAGCTTGCGCTTGTTGTGGATGGTGTGGGTCATGCTCGATGGAGCATAGTATAGGGGGGTATGCCATACAAGCCCACTCCCGCCGCCGCCGCCTCAGGCTGGCCACCTCCCGCTGACGGCTTGTCGCGACCGGCGCATGATGCCGCCGATCGGGAGGAAGCCATGCTGCTCGGATTGGACATGCTGCTGTCGCCTGACCTGCTGTTCGCGCTGGCGAGCGCCGGGCACGGCGACCGCATCGCCATCGTGGACGCCAACTTTCCCGCTGCCAGCACGGCGCGGAGACTGGTCCCGCTGCACGGCGCGACAGCGACCGCCGCGCTGGTCGCGGTCCTGTCGGTGCTGCCGGTGGACACTTTCGAACCCGACCCCGTCGTGGTGATGGAGGTCGTGGACGACCCGGAGCAGGTGCCCGAGGCGGTGGCCGATTTCACGCGCGTGCTGGCCAGCGTCGGCGTCGCCCCACCCGCCAGGCTGCCGCGCCATGACTTCTATCGCGCAGCCAGGGAGGCGTACGCGGTGGTGCTGACCGGCGAGCGCCGGCTCTACGGCAACATCATGCTGACCAAGGGCGTGGTGCCGTGACGCGCGTCGATGCCCATCACCATGTCTGGCGGCTGGAACGCGGCGATTACGCCTGGCTGACCCCCGGCCTGCCGATTCATCGCGACTTCGGCTTGCACGATCTGAGTCCGCTGCTCCGGGATATCACCGTGACGGTGCTGGTGCAGGCGGCGCCGACCGAGGCGGAGACACGCTTCCTGCTGCAAGTCGCGCAAGGCTCGGGCGGTCTGGTGCGCGGCGTCGTCGGTTGGGTGGACCTTGCCGCGGCCGACGCACCCGCGCGCATCGCATTGCTGGCGGGCAATGCATTGTTCAAGGGTTTACGCCCGATGTTGCAGGACATCGAGGACAGGGACTGGATTCTCCGCCCCGAAATGCAGCCGGCCCTGGCCCAGATCGCCGCGCGGGGACTGGTGTTCGACGCGCTGATCCAGCCACGGCATTTGCCGGTGGTGCGGGCGCTGGCGGATCGGCATCCCACGCTGCGGATCGTCATCGACCATGCCGCCAAGCCGGACATTGCCGCCGGTGGGTTCCAGCCCTGGGCGGCCGAGCTGGCAAAAGTGGCACGCGAAACACAGGCGGTGTGCAAGCTATCCGGCCTGGTGACGGAGGCGGCCCCGGACTGGCGCACCGCCGATCTGGAGCCCTATGTCGAGCACATGCTCGACGTGTTCGGGCCGCAGCGCCTGATGTGGGGCAGCGATTGGCCGGTGGTTGAACTCGCCGGCGGCTACGCGCGCTGGCGCGATGCCACGCTGAAATTGCTGCGGCACCTGCCCGAGACGGCGCGCGATGCCGTACTGGGCAATACGGCGGCGACGGTCTATCGCCTGTGAACGACAACCGGATCGGAACGGCGGGAGCGCTCGGTACCGCCACGGACTCACTGCTGCCGCCGGTCGGTATGGGAACGCCCTCGCCAATCCCGTGTGCCATGGCCGCGCCTGGCTCACCGAAGGGGGAAGCCGTTGTCAGAATTTGAACCGCGGTTGAAGACCGGCATCTGGGTGCGGATGGCGCTGCGCATGGGTGACAGGGACGGCCGCCCGGGAATGGTGTTGCGCCGCGGCGACCCGGACGCCGGCGGCGTGCTGGTGGTGCTGCGAGGACGTCAGGGCCTGTGCGTGCTGTCGCGGACACGCACGCCCGACGGTGCCCTGGCGTGGATGCGCGCGACCGGCGTTGCCCCGGTGGACCAGCAGGCCGCGGACGACTACGTGGCACGCCAGGTCCGCTACGATCCCGACCTCTGGGTGCTGGAGTTCGAGGCGCCGAATTTCGTCCCGCCATTCGAGGCGAAGATCGTGTGACACTGCGTCGCGGCGCTTGTGTGGGCTGCCGATGCGTGACAACTTACCATAAACCGCGAATCCAGGGGGCGTAACATGGCAAGTATCATCGGCGGCTGTCTGTGTGGCAAGGTACGCTACAGCGCGGAGACGGAACCGGTGTTCACTGGCGTGTGCCACTGCCGCAACTGCCAAAAAGCGAGCGGCAGCGCCTTCGCGATCGTGATCGGCTTGCCGCAGCCCGCGCTATCGGTGCAAGGCGAGATGAAGACGTACACGGACAAAGGCGACAGCGGCCAGGCGATGCTCCGCCGATTCTGCCCGGAATGCGGCTCGACCGTTATGGACGAGGCCGCGGCGATGCCCGGCATCGTCATGGTCCAGGTCGGCACGCTGGACGATCCGAGCTGGGTGAAGCCGGCGATGCAGATCTACTGCGACAGCGCGCAGCCCTGGGTGCAACTGAGCGGGGACTGGCAGCGCTTCCCGAAGATGCCCGGGTAAAGCCTCCCCCGCCGACGGCGGGGGACGGAAAGGCGACGTCACAGCAAATATTTGACGAACCGCCCGTTCAGCATGATCCCGGCGATGTGCCGGCCCTCATCCTGTAGCACCGTCAGGTCGCGGTAGGGATCGCCGTCCACCACCAGCAGGTCGGCGAACGCACCAGGAATCAGCTCGCCGATCTTGCCCTCCTGCCGCACGATCTCGGCGTTTACCAGCGTCGTCGATCGGATGATCTCGGGCGCGGGCATCGCCTCGCGGCGAATGGTGAACTCGTTGGTGTGGTCGTTCTGCAACTGCCCCAGAAGATCGCTGCCGAAACCAATTTTCACCCCGGCGGTGCGAGCGATGTCCAGCGACCGCACACCGGCATTCAGCACGAGTTCGTTCTTAGCCAGCGAGTATGCCGACAGCCCATGTTCGGAACCTCGCCGCTTCATCGAGTCGTACGTTACCAGCGTCGGCACCATGTAGGCGCCACGCTCCGCCATCAGCTTCGCCGTGGGCGCATCGATCAGGTTGCCATGCTCGATGGTGCGCACGCCGGCCCGCACCGCACGCTCGATCGCCTTGGCGCTGTAGGCGTGAGCGCAGACATAGGTGCCCCAGCGGGTCGCCTCGTCCACCGCGGCCTCGATCTCGTCGATGCGGTATTGCAGGCTCTCCAGCGGATCGGCTTGCGAGGCGACGCCGCCGGACACCATCAGCTTGATGTGGTCGGCGCCTTTGCGCAGTTCATCGCGCGTGGCCTTAATGACTTCCGGCACGCCGTCGGCGATCCGTCCGGTCCAGTTGAGGCCGGAGCAGCAGGCGCAGAAGTTCTGCGATTCCGTGCGTAGGCGGCGCTCGCCGTGGCCGCCGGTCTGGCTCAGCGGCTGCCCCGCGATGAACAGCCGCGGCCCCTCGAACAGCCCCTGCTCTACCGCCGCCTTGATGCCCCAGTCGGCGCCGCCGGTGTCGCGCAGCGTGGTGAAGCCGCGCATCAGCATGGCCCGCATCGCCACCGAGGCTTTGGCTGCGAGCAAGGTCAGCGGAACGTCCGAGAGCAGCCGAATATTCACTTCGGTGAGCACGACGTGGATGTGGGCGTCGATCAGCCCGGGCATCAGCGTGCGGCCGGCGAGGTCGATGCGCTGCGCCGCGCTGCTGGCGATGGGGCGATCGGCGACCTCGCGTACGATGCCGTCCTCCACCAGGACTTCCATGTTCTCAAGCAATTCGTCGCGGCGCGGATCGAGCAAACGGAGGTTGTGGAACAGGAAGCTGGTCATGCGTCGCTCTCCTCGCGATAACGGGGGGGATTCCAGGTGCCTTCAAAGACTAGCAAGCCCCGCAAGCGCTGCCGGCGCGGTGCGCCGGGTTGCCGATTGGTGCGCATGTGAACCGCACCGGCCTCCGCGGGCTGTTGTAGCCTTGCGGATCGACCCGATCGAGTGGTGGCCGCTTGCCAGCGGCCACCAAACTCAGCCTTTCAAGCCGGCCAAACGGAAGCTTCGATGCCATTGTTGGGTAACTTCCGCGAGCGCCTGCTTGGCGGTCCGCTGGCCCAGCAGCACCTGAGAGATGGCGGTGCGCAGCGGCAACTGCGCGGCGGCCCAGACCGGGTCGCGATGATCCAGCACAGCGGTCTTCAGCGCCTCGCCCTGGACCGGAGCCCAGGGGTGCTCGGCCAGCACGCCCGGGTCTTGGAGCACCGAAACGCGTGGCGGCGCATTACCCAGATCGATCGAGCGCCGCATCCACTTCTTGGAAGTTGCCATCTGGACAAAGTCGAACGCCCAGTCGGTATTGCGGGTCCCTGTGGGCACGCCGATCATCCAACCGGCCAGATAAGTGGCGGTCTGACTGATCGTGTCCTTGCCCGGCATCAGCGACCAGGCCCAGGCGTTACCGGTCTTCGAGACTTTCGGGTCGTTCATAAGGTCGCCATAGGGCGCCAGAGTGACCGTCATCGCGAATTGATCGTTCTGCCCACCGGCGATGATACCGTCGAACTCCCAGGTCAGCGATGCCGGATTGACAACCTGGTATTTCGTCATCAGGTCGCCGTAGAACTGCAGCGCGTCAACGGCAGCCGGCTCGTTGACGAAGATTTCTCCCGTCGTCGGATCGTAATAGCGGCCACCGGCCGAACGCAGGAACGGCGTGAAACTGCCAAGCATTGCCGGTCCCTGCCGTCCCATGAACCCGAGCCCGTAGCGGTTCGGCAGGCCTTGCTTGGTGGTGGCCTGGGCGGCGGCGAGCAGTTCCGCGAAATTGCTCGGCGGCTTGCTGAATCCCGCCTGTTCCAGCAATCGCTTCTGATAGTGCAGAATGCCTGTGGTGACCCGATAGGGAATGCCGGACAGCTTGCCGCCATAGGTCGCCATCTTCTGCACGGCCGGCAGGAAGTCGGCCCAGTCGAAATCGGGGTGCCGGCTCGCCGCGTTGGCGATCAGCTTCATGTGATCCTGCATATGGCCGGACACCCAGCCCGCCATGCTGGCATCCCACTGCACGATGTCGATGCCGCCTTCCCCGGAGCTGAGCTCCGCCTTCAGCCGCGCCACCAGCGCATCGATCGGCAGCAGCGTGAAGTCGATCTTGATTCCGGTCGCCTTTTCGAAGGCGGGTGCGACCTCGTGTAGCAGGCAGTCGTGCCAGGGCCCGTTGTCGCCGACATAGACCAGCTTTTCCGGCTTGCCCTGGGCCCGTGCGCGGCCGCCAAGCCCCGCCGCGAGGCCGGATGCCAGCGACGCCTGCAGCAGACCGCGCCGGAAGATGCCGAGCGGCTCGCCTTGATTGTGCATTGTTTCCCCCTTTTCTTTTCAGCCTTTGACCGCGCCGGACGACAGCCCGGCGACGAGATGGCGCTGTGCGACAAACGAGAACAGCAGCACCGGCAGCACGACGAGCACGCAGGACGCGGTCATCGATCCCCAATCGACGCCCACGTCGCCCGAATAGCTGGCCATCAGCACCGGCAGTGTTCGGGTGGCATCATTGGTCAGCACGGCGGCAAAAATGAAGTCGTTCCACGCGAGCAGTAGGCACAGGATACTGGCGGCGACCAGTCCGGGGCGTACCAGCGGCAGCACGACGAAGCGAAACGCCGCGTAGCGGCTCGCTCCGTCCACCCAGGCGCTTTCCTCCAGTTCCCGCGGCAATTCCTCAAAGAAACCGCGCATGATCCAAACGACAAGTGGCAGACTGAATGTGGTGTAGGCGAGCACGACGCTTACTCGTGTTTCGGTCAACCCGAGCTTGCTGAACAGCACGTACATCGGCACCAGCACTGCAATCGGCGGCAGCATCCGCATGACCAGCAATGACATGAACAGCAGGCCGCGCCCGGCGAAGGGAAACCGCGCGAAGGCGTAAGCCGCCGGAACGCCGACGCAGATCGACAGCAAGACGGCTTCCGCGGAAATCAGCAAGCTGTTCATGAAAGCGTGCTGAAATGCCCCGGTTCCCAGCACGGCGACATAATTGTGCAGGGTCGGAGTCCAGATGAACAGCGGCGGTGAGGCGAAGGTTTGCAGCCGGGTTTTGAACGACAGCCCTAAAATCCACAGCAGCGGGAACAGGAAGAACCCCAGCAATGCGATCAGCGCCGTGTAGGCCACGACGGCACGGACGAGCCTGTTGCGGCGATGACTGCGACGCCTGGCCATCATCGTGTCTCCCGCCGACCGATCAGTGCGACGAACCCCAGACACGCGATCAAGGCAATCAGTAGCATGACCCATGATGCCGCGGCCCCGAGGCTGAGGTCGAACTGCACGAATGACGCCTGGTAGGTATACATCGACAGAAGCAAGGTGAAATTGGCCGGCCCGCCGCCCGTCATGACATACACGTTGTCGAAGGCGCGGAACTCGAATATTACGCGCAACAGAAGCGCAACGAGCAGGTAGGGACGAAGCAACGGCAGGGTGACATGCCAGAAGGTTTGCAGCACACTGGCGCCGTCGATAGCGGCGGCCTCCCGCGGTTCGTTCGGGAGGGAACGCAATCCCGCGAGGGTCAGAATGCAGACGAATGGGGCATTCTGCCACACGCTGACGAAGCCGACAGAGATCAGCGCAGGCCAAGGGCGTCCCAGCCAGATGATCGGATGGCCGATAAAGTAGTCAACAATTCCGTGATCGGGGTCCAATAGCAGTTTCCAGCACAAGGCGGCGACGATCGGCGTCATCATCATCGGCACGATAAGGGTGGTGCGAAAGAATGCGATGAGCGGCAGCTCCAAATCGAGCAACAGCGCAACCCCCAGCCCGAGCAGCAACTCGGCCGTGACGGTAATTGCCGTATAGCCGAGTGTCAGTATCAGGCTGGAGATGAAGTCGGGATCGGTAAGCAGCGCGGCGTAGTTGGCGAGGCCGGCATATCGGCCGCCGAACAGCGTCTCGTCCGGACTCCAGCCTTCAGCGCTCAGATAGAGCGAAAAGCCGAGCGGCAATCCGAATACCAGCAACATGGTAAGCGCCGTGGGTGAGACGGCAAGCCATACGAAGGCGCGGTCGAGCCAACGCTCGAACCGGGTGGTCGGAGGCACAGCAATGACGGCGGCATCAATCACGCCACGCGGGATTGTCTTCGACGGCTGCCATGCATGTGCGGCGGCGGCGCCTGCATGCCGGACATCCCCGATCGATGGCCGCACCTGAGGCCGGGCAATCGGTTCCGGAGGATCGCCAGCAGTGTTGACAGACCCATATGGCGCCACCTTGGATGATGGGATCACAATGACTCCTTCCCCTTTGCATCCTATCTACATGGTGCCACGGTACGGAGCAATGGTGAGCCGCGCGGCTTGATCACGCATGCGATCAGGTACCGGTGCGGCTGACGAGCCGAATGTGAATTGCACCTGACCCATCTTATTCGCTGCATGCAAGGGATTCGCCCGGTCGGCATCGCAAATGCTGTCCTGGCACCGAGACTGGCGTCGGCACCGCATCGCCATGCAACCTCACAGGTTTGTCCCGTGCCCGCCGGCGCATCCCTGGTATGCGGCGAACGGGATGGCTAGGGCGCCAGGCTCTTCGACACCATTTCGAACGTATTGCGGGTCAGCCCCGGCAGTTCGAGAATCCGTCGCAACTCCTGCTGCATCAATGCCTGCCGCGCGGCATCGACCCGACGCCATTGCCCAAGCGGCGTCACCATGCGCGCCGCCACCTGCCCGTTGCGCGGATCCAGTTCGATGATGGTATCCGCGAGAAACCGGTAGCCCTCGCCGGACGCATCATGGAAGCGCACCGGGTTGCCGGCGGCGAAACTGCCGACCAGGGCGCGCACCCGGTTAGGATTGCGCAGGTCGAAATCGGGATGGTGCGACAGGGCGCGCACCGCCTCCGGCGTGCCCAGTTCCGACATCGCCTGGATGGCGAACCACTTGTCCAGCACCATGTCGTCTTCGTTCCATGCACGGTAGAAGCTGGCCAGCGCGCTGCTGCGCTGCGGACACTCGATTCCGCACAGCACGGCAAGCGCGGCCAGCACGTCGGTCATGTTCCGCCAGCTATCGAATTGCGACTTTGCCAGCGTCGCACCGTAGCGGTGGTTCCCCGCCGCGATATAGGCCAGGCAGACATTGCGCAACGCGCGCCGGCCGATCGAGGCGCCATCGATCTGGTATGGCCCCGCTTCAGCCGATTGCTCATACGCCGCTTGCAGGATCGGCGCGAGGTACGCGCCGATCGCGGCGCGCGCGGCCTCGCGCACCGCGTGGATCGCATCGGGATCGGCCACCGCCATCTGGTCGGCGAGGAATGCTTCGCTCGGCAGCAACATCGCCTCCGCGGCAAAGGCTGGGTCGGCGGCGGCCCCGGTGAGCGTCGCCGCCGCCGCGGCGATCAACCCGTCCGGTGTCCCCAACGGCGCGCCGTGCCGCCATGGTTCGATCTGCCCGAGCAAGACCTGCGTGGCGTATTGCTGACCGGACTCCCAGCGCACGAATGCATCGGTGTCATGGGCAGCCAGGAAGCGCAGGCGGTCCTGGCTCATCCCGCACAGCTTCACCGGTGCCGAGAAGCCGCGCAGCAATGAAGGCGTGGGTGCCGCAGCCACCGCCTCGAACGTAAACCGCTGCTCCGCGCCGGACGCCAGCAACACGCGCGTGCCGGACCGCGCCGTGGTTTCGCCGGCCAACAGCGTCGGCAGTTCCTCACCGTCGGCCCCGAGCAATCCCATCGCCAGGGGAATGACCAGCGGCGCCTTGTCCGGCTGGCCCGGGGTCGGCGGGGTGTGCTGTCGCACGGTCAGCGCATAACGGCGCGTGGCCGGATCGTAGGCATCCTCGATGGTCAATTCCGGCGTGCCGGCCTGGTGGTACCACAGCTTGAACGTGGCGAGATCGACGCCCGAGGCGTCCTGCATCGCCGCGACGAAATCGTCGATCGTCACCGCCTGGTTGTCGTGCCGGGCGAAATACAGATCCATGCCGCGGCGGAACGCCTCGCGTCCGATGATGGTGGCCATCATGCGGATCACCTCGGCGCCCTTCTGGTACACCGTGGCGGTATAGAAATTGTCGATCGCCATGCAGCTTTCCGGCTGCACCGGATGCGCCAGCGGGCCGGCATCCTCGCGGAACTGCCCGGCGCGCAGGGCCCGCACGTCGCCGATGCGCTTCACCGCGCGGCTGCCCTGGTCGGCGGAGAACTCCTGGTCGCGATAGACCGTCAGCCCCTCCTTCAGCGAGAGCTGGAACCAGTCGCGGCAGGTGACGCGGTTGCCCGTCCAGTTGTGGAAGTACTCGTGCGCGATGACCGATTCGATGCCCTGGAAATCGCCGTCGGTCGCCGTCCCGGGCCGCGCCAGCACGTATTTCGTGTTGAACACGTTGAGGCCCTTGTTCTCCATCGCCCCCATGTTGAAGTCGGACACCGCGGCGATGTTGAACACATCGAGGTCGTATTCCAGGCCGAACACGTCCTCGTCCCATTTCATTGCGGCCTTGAGCGAGCGCATGGCGTGGTCGCAGCGGTCCTCGTCGCCGCCGCGCACCCAGATGCCAATTTCCACCTTCCGGCCGGAGCGTGTGGTGAAGCTGTCCTTCACCGCGACAAGGTCGCCGGCGACCAGCGCGAACAGGTAGCACGGCTTGGGATGCGGATCGGTCCAGGTGATGCGGTGGCGGCCGTCGCCGAGCTCGGTGAGCGTGCCAGGATTGCCGTTTGACAGCAGCACCGGGCAGTGCGCCTTGTCGGCGGTGACGGTGACGGTGTAGCGCGCCATCACGTCCGGCCGGTCGGGAAAATACGTGATGCGGCGGAAGCCTTCCGCCTCGCACTGGGTGAAGAAGCTGCCGTTGGAGACGTACAGCCCGTTGAGTTCCGTGTTGTCCCGCGGGGCGATGCGCGTTTCAATCGCCAGCTCGCATTCGTCCGGCATGTCCGGGATGATCAGCGCATGGTCTTCGATACGGTACTGGTTGCCGCCGAGCGGCTCGCCGTCGCGCGCCAGGTGCAGCAGCGTGAGCGACTCGCCGTCGAGCCGCAGCGGCGCATCCTGCGGCGCCGCCGGATTGCGGCGCAGGTTGAGGCGGGAGGTGACGCGCGTTGCCGCCGCATCAAGCTCGAAGTCCAGTTCGACGCGATCGACCAGGAATGCCGGCGGCTGGTAGTCGGCGAGGCGCACCGAGTGCGGCGTCGCCTTGGCCGCGACATCGCTGGCATCGTTCGCTGCGTGCGGCATGTCGCTTTTGCTCCACGTTGTCAGGTTCGGCGGGTTGCGGCACGGCGCCGCGAGGTTGTCGATGGCAGGCAGAATGCGCGGCGCTGGCGATCACGCCGCCTTTCCGCGTGTCCCGGCGCGGGCGGCCTTGGCGTGGTGCTCGCCATATTTCATGCCTTCCAGCTTGAGCCCGTCGGGGTCCAGGAAGAACACCGCGTAATAGTCATCGTAATACTCCTCGGCGGGATCGACGATGCTGGCGTGCAGCTCGTCGCGCAGGAACGCCTGCAGATCGTCCACGTCCTTCCGGCTGCGCAAATGGAACGCGTAGTGGTGGAAGCCGACATCGCCGCTGCGGTACTGGTGCTGCTTGCCTTGCTCGTCGGCGCGGCCGATCCAGAAGCGTGTCTTGCCGTTGGTCCAGCCGATCATGTCCTCGTACTCGTCGGAAATCTCGAAGCCGAGGAAGCTGAACAGCTTGCCGTAGAAGGCTTTGGATTTCTCGTAGTCGCTGACCCGGATCACCAGGTGGTCGATGCCGACGACACGCGCCATGTTGCGTCTCCTTGCTGCCATCCGTAACACCTCGCCCGCGCAGCGGGAGAGGCGGATGGTGCGTAAGTGCCAACTGTGAGAGCGCCACAAGGCGACTCGATCACCCTCACGCTCGCCGCTACTGCGTCTCGACCTCTCCCGCTTCGCGGGCAAGGTTTATGAAATGCCGCTTCATCGGCTCGAAGTAGTGGTCCTGCCAGCCGCCGTCCTGATACCCCGCGTGGCCGTCCGGCACATTCGTGTGATGCAGCGTGAGCCGCGTGCCGCCGGCCACCGGCTCCAGCAACACCTCGATCCGCGAATCCGCGTCCGCTGGCGAGAAGCGCGTGGTCCGCCAGGACTGCACGATGCGCCGACCCGGTTGCAGAACGAGATTGCGGCCGCTTATATAGCCGTCCCAGGCGGTGAACGCGGTGCCCTCAAGCGGCGAGGCCCGCGCCGGGCTGCCGGTCATCGCGGCATGGCCGTCGCTGTCCAGCCACGCATCGTAAATCTGCCGCGGAGTGGCGGGAAGCGTCTCGTTCAGGGTGAAGCCGAATGGCATGACGCTACGGAATCAGCACCGTGCTGCCGGTGGTCTTGCGGCTCTCCAGGGCGATATGCGCGGCGGCGGCGTCCTTCAGCGGGAAGGTCTGGTTCACCTGGATCTTCACCGCCCCCTTCAGCACCACGTCGAACAGGTCGGCCGCGGTTTTCTCCAGGTCGGCGCGCTTCGCGACATAGGTGGCGAGGCTCGGGCGCGTCAGGTACAGGCTGCCCTTCGCCGCCAGCACCCCGATATCGACCGGCGGTACCGGACCCGAGGCACTACCGAAGCTCGCCATCAGGCCAAGCGGCGCGAGGCAGTCCAGGCTGATGCCGAAACTGTCCTTGCCGATGCTGTCATACACCACCGGCACCATGGCGCCGCCGGTGATGCGCTTGACCTCCGCCACCAGGTCGCCATACCCAACCACCGCATGCGCCGCGCCGTTTGCCCGCGCGAGGTCCGCCTTCTCCCGCGTTGACACCACGCCGATCACCGTCGCGCCGAGATGTTTGGCCCATTGGCACAGGATCAGCCCGACGCCGCCGGCGGCCGCATGCGCCACGATGGTGTCGCCCGGTTTCACCACGTAGGTGCGGCGCAGCAGGTATTGCGCCGTCATGCCTTGCAGCATCATCGCGGCGGCGGTCTGGAAGTCGATGCCGTCGGGCAGCTTCACCAGCCGGTCGGCGGCGATCACCCGCTGGGTGGCATAGCCGCCGATCGCGCCGGCATAGGCCACGCGGTCGCCCGGCTTCACCAGGGTGACATTGGCGCCCACCGCGGTGACGGTGCCCGCGCCCTCCTGGCCGATCACCAGCGGCATGCTGGGCGCCTTGTACTGGCCGGTGCGGAAATACACGTCGATATAGTTCAGTCCGACCGCTTCCTGCTTGAGCAATGCCTCGTTGGGGCCCGGCTCCGGAGTCGGAACGTCCTCCCATCTCATCGCCTCGGGACCGCCGGGACTGTGGATGCGGATGGCCTTGGTCATCGTCGTTCTCCGTGGTGGCTCCGGGTCAGGCCCGGGGGGCGGCGGAATTGCGGGATCGGGTCACAACAGGCTGTCGCGCGCCTCCAGCGCGAGCAGGTAGCGCTTGGTCGCCAGGCCCGCGCCGCCGGAATAGCCGCCCAGATGCGTGGTGGCTACGACGCGGTGGCAGGGGATGATGATCGGGATCGGATTGCAGCCGTTCGCCTGGCCGACCGAGCGCGCGCTGCCCCCCGCCGCGGTGGCGACCGCGGCATAGGAGCGTGTCTCGCCATACGGGATGTCGCACAGCGCCTGCCAGACGCGGCGGCGATAGGGCGTGCCGGCGGGCGCCAACGGCAGGTCGAAGCCGGTCAACGCGCCGTCGAAATAGGCTTGCAGTTGCGCGCATGCCCGCTGCAGCACCTTGGTCTCAGCCTGGCCCGCGCTGCCCCATCCCCAGTCGAGCGCAACGATCGCACCGTCCTCTTCCGAGACGGTGAGATCGCCAATCGGGGTATGCAATGCGCGTTGGGGCAAGCGACGCCGGTCCTCAGAGCCTGGTGGATGCGAGACCTCGCCGGGGGCGGCTGTCAAGAGACCGCGACGGACCGGTTCAAGCTCTCCCTCTCCAGTTGTGGGCTTGAGCCGCGAAGCGGTTCAAGCCCACAAGGGGAGGGGGAGTCTATGATCGCCGCTGGCCCCGAACCAGGAGACAAGCATGACCCCGAAGCTCGGCTACCTGCTGCCCACCCGAGAGCAGATCATGCAAGGACGCCCGGAGGCCGCGCCGCTGCTGGCGCTGGCGGAACGTGCCGAGGCGCTGGGCTATGCCTCGGTCTGGGTCGGCGACTCCCTGCTCGCCCGCCCGCGCCACGAACCCCTGACCTTGCTCGCCGGCGTGGCCGGGCGGGTGAAGCGGGTGGAACTCGGCACCGCCGTGCTGCTGCCGGCGCTGCGCAACCCGGTGCTGCTGGCGCACCAGGTCGCGACGCTGGACCAGGTCAGCGAGGGGCGGCTGATCCTCGGCGTGGGCTTCGCGTCGGACCGGCCGAACATCCGCGCCGAATTCACCGCCGCCGGCGTGCCGTTCGAGAAGCGGGTGGGGCGGATGATGGAGGGGCTGCGGCTGTGCAAGGCGCTGTGGACCGGGGCCGCGGTGGACTGGGACGGGCGCTGGCAGGTCGCTGGCGGCGTGCTGGCCCCGATGCCCCACCGGCCAAGCGGGCCCCCGCTATGGATCGGCGGCAACCTGCCGGCGAGCCTGCAACGCGCGGGAAGCTGGTTCGACGGCTGGTTCCCGAATGCGCCGGACCCCGCGACGTATGCCGCGCACTGGGCGCGGATACGCGAGGTCGCCCAGGTGGCCGGGCGCGATCCCGCCGCCTTGACCGGGGCGATCTACCTCACGCTGTCGCTGGACGACGATGCGGCGCGCGCGGACGCCCGGCTGGATGCGTTCCTGGAGGGGTATTATGGCCAGCCCGCCGCGGTGCTGCGGCGGCGCCAGGTCTGTTATGCCGGGCCGGCGCCGGGCGTGGCGGCCTGGTTGGCGCAGTACGCGCAGGCCGGCGCCAGCCACCTGGTGCTGCGCTTCGCCGGCGAACATGAGCGCCATCTGGAGGCGCTGGCCAAGGTGCGCGTGTCGCTCGGCTGGTAGAACCTCTCGCGCCCGCGGCGGGAGAGCGCGGCGCGCGACGCCGCACGAGGGTGCGGTGGAACACCCGATCGGCCGCATCCGCCACGTTGCGCGTTGCGACCGGTCCCGCGATGCGCCGAGACGTCCGGTGTGCTATCGCTTCTTCTTCGCGCGCGGGGTGAGCCACCAGCGAATCGGCTTCGGTTCGCGCGCCGCGGCCGATTCGGTCGATCGCGGCCGCCCGACCGCCTTGCGTGTCGGGAGCTTGGGGGCGCCGCTGTCCGCCGCTGCCAGGGTCTCGGCGCGGGGTTTGCGGCCACGGCGCGGACGCGGCGGCACGTCCGCCGCCTCATCAGGCGGCATCGCCTGGCGTTCTCGCGGATCGGCCAAGGCACGCTCCGCGCCTTCCTGGGCTTGCCGCGCAACCGCCAGTTGGTCCTCGACCTGCTGCAAGGCGACGCGCAAGGCGACCGCGGTTTCGCGTTCGCGACGCAGCGCCTCGACAGCCTCCTGGCGCGCCAGGTCGGCATGTCCCAGCTTGGTCTGCAAATCGTGCACCATCGCCTGGGCTTCCTGCAAGCCGCGTTCGGCGCGCTCGCGCGTGGCGATCTCGGCCGTCAGCGCCGCTTCGGCCACTTCCAGCCGGTTCGTCGGTTGCGCGCTGGCGCCGGGGCGCCCGCCATTGGTGTCGGAATGCTCACGACGTCCGGACACCAGTCCGTGCACCAGGGTCACCGGCACTTCGCCGTCATGCACGAATCGGCGTTTGTGACCAGGGGCGGAGAATCGTTCCGCCGGCCGCTGTGACGTGTCGGCCCGTTCCTGCGCCGGCCGGGCGCGCAATTGCTCCCCGTCAAGTCCCAGTGCCCGGCGCATGCGCACCTCGGCGGCTTGCATCGGATCGCTCGCCGATGGGGATTCAGAGGGCAGCGCCAGGGTTGTCCTGGCGGCTTCGAAGTTCGGCTTTTCGTTGTCAGACACGATGTTCGCCCGGACCTGGTCGGTTGGCAGTTTCGTTCATGATGTAACTTTTATGGCAGAATTGCCAAGTGGACTGCGCACCAACGGCATCACCGGCTTCCTGGCAATCCTTCGGATACGGTTAGCCCCTCGGTTGTTGCAATGTGCGAGGTGTTACGCGGTTGGTTCAGCGTGCCCACTGGATCGAATCGGTCAATTTGGTCCCGTCAAACCCGGGCCCGAATCGGCAATGTGCTGCCTAGACCGCGGTCACATAGGCCGAAGCCGGGACAATAGCAAGTGAGCAGACGCGGCCTGAGCAGGCGGGGCCCGCCTTTGTTCGGTCGAGGCGGTACCCATAGGTTGCCAAACGCGCGACGCACACCCGCGTCACTGTCGCCGGGAAACCTCTTCCAGGGATCGAGACCATGCGAGCATCGTGGCCGTCGTTGGCGACGATGGCCAAGTTCGGGACGTGCTGCGCGCCCTGCTCGAGTCGGCCGGTCACAGCGTCGAAACCTGTAATGCCAACCGCCCTACAGGGATCGGGCCGGCCGCTGGTGACGACCTTCGGCACGATGGGGCTGGCGACCGCTGCTCTGCGGGCCACACGGCCGGGGACAGAGGACGATGCGCCAGCGGCGGGGTCACCCGGCATAGCCCGAGCGATGACGGAGGAAACGGTGGAGGCCCTGGCCTCGCTCGGGGTGCGCGCGACGATGGTCCGGCTCGCGCCTTCGGTGCACGGCGACGGCGATACCGGTTTAGTGCCGCAGCTGATCACGATCGTCCGCAAGAAGGCCAATTCAGCCTATATTGGCGATGGCGGCAATCGCTGGACTGCCGTGCATCGTACCGATGCGGCACGGCTGTTCAGGTTGGCGCTGGAGAGCGGCATCGCGGGCGCGCGTTATCATGGCGTCGCGGAGGAAGGCATCTCGTTCCGGACGATCGCCGATGTGATCGGTCGATAGCTCAATGTTCCCGTGGTCCGGATCACGGCGAAACAGGCGCCGAAGCAGTTCGGTTTCCTTGCGCCCTTCGTCATGGCCGATAATCCGGCATCGAGTGACCTGACGCGCACAGCTCGGGTGGCAGCCGAAGGAACAGGGACTGATCGCCGACCTCGATCATGGGCGTTACTTCACCACGGCGCAGGCGGTATCCTGAGCGCCGATCTCGTCTGGGGCTGGGCGACGTTCGGTTTTGCGCTGAGGGTACCAGCGATCCTTGTAATAGGGGCAAAACCCCGGGCAGATTATGGAGAATTGCGCTTCGTTCCGATACTCTCCGCCGTAACGATGGCGGATTTCCGCTATTCCGCCAGTCGACCCTCGATCATGCTGCACCTGCGTGCCCCGGGGTTTTGCCCCTATTACC
>DATLQW010000220.1:0-9745 GCA_035535035.1 Acetobacteraceae bacterium | reverse complement strand
GGCCAGCGTGTTGCGGCCGTCGATGTTCATGGCGCAGGAGCCGCAGATGCCCTCGCGGCAGGAGCGGCGGAAGGTCAGGGTCGGATCGACCTCGTTCTTGATCTTTATCAGTGCGTCCAGCACCATCGGGCCGCAGGCGTCGAGATCGATCTCATAGGTGTCGGTGCGCGGGTTCTGTCCATCGTCCGGGTTCCAGCGATAGATGCTGAACGCTCGCACGCGCCTGGCACCGGTGGGAGCCTTGAAGGTCTTTCCGGTGCCGATGCGGCTGTTGCGAGGGAGGGCGAACTCGGTCATCGCGCTTGGTATCCTGAAATCAGAAGTTCGGCCAGAACCAGCAACCCCTCTGTCATTGCGAGGAGCGCAGCGACGAAGCAATCTTCCGCCTGACGACCCGCCGCTCCTCAGGCGGGAGATTGCTTCGTCGCTGCGCTCCTCGCAATGACAGGGTGGACGGGAGTGCCACGCTATCAATACACCCGCTTCTTCGGCGGGAACGACTGCACGTCGTTGGTCAGCGTCTGTAGTTTCACCGGCCGGTAAGCCAGCGCCACGTCGCCGCGGTCGTCGCACCAGGCCAGCGTGTGCTTCATCCATTCGTGGTCGTCGCGCTCGGGAAAATCGTCGTGCGCATGCGCGCCGCGGCTTTCGTGACGGGCTTCGGCGCCAGCCATGGTGGTCATCGCGTTGCCCATCAGGTTCTGCAGCTCCAGCGCCTCCATAAGGTCGCTGTTCCAGATCAGGCTGCGGTCGGACACCGACATGTCCTCCAGCCCGCGCCAGACGCGCTGCATCTCCTTCACGCCGTCGGTCAGCGTCTTGCTGTTGCGGAACACCGCGGCATGGGTCTGCATGGTGCGCTGCATGTCCAGCCGCAGGTCGGCGACGCGCGTGCCGCCATTGGCGTGGCGCGCGCGGTCGAAGCGGTCGAGCGACGCCTCGCCCGCTTTCGCTGGCAGCGGCGCCTGCGCGGCGTCGGGCCTGATCAGCTCGGTGGCGCGCAAGGCGGCGGCGCGGCCGAACACCACGATGTCGAGCAAGGAGTTGCAGCCGAGGCGGTTGGCGCCGTGCACGGAGACGCAAGCGCCCTCGCCGATCGCCATCAGCCCGGGAACCACGGCGTCGGGATTTTCCCGCGTTGGGCGCAGCACCTCGGCGCGATGGTTGGTCGGCACGCCGCCCATGTTGTAGTGGACCGTGGGCAGCACCGGGATCGGCTCCTTGGTCACGTCCACGCCGGCGAACACTTTTGCCGTTTCGGAAATGCCCGGCAGCCGTTCGTGCAGCAGGGCGGCGCCAAGGTGCTCCAGGTGCAGCATGATGTGGTCCTGGTTCGGCCCGCAGCCGCGACCCTCGTTGATCTCCACCGTCATCGAGCGCGACACCACGTCGCGGCTTGCCAGGTCCTTGGCGCTCGGCGCGTAGCGCTCCATGAAGCGCTCGCCTTCGGAATTGGTGAGGTAGCCGCCTTCGCCGCGGGCGCCCTCGGTGATCAGGCAGCCGGCGGGGAAGATGCCGGTGGGGTGGAACTGCACGAACTCCATGTCCTGGCACGGCAGGCCGGCGCGCAGCACCATGCCGTTGCCGTCGCCGGTGCAGGTATGGGCGGAGGTGCAGGACAGGAAGGCGCGGCCGTAGCCGCCGGTCGCCAGCACCACGATCTGGGCGCGGAACCGGTGGATCGAGCCGTCTTCCAGGTTCCAGGCGGTGACGCCGCGGCAGATGCCGTGCTCGTCCATGATCAGGTCGAGCGCGAAATATTCGACGTAGAACTCCACCTCGTGCTTCAGGCTCTGCTGGTACAGCGTCTGCAGGATGGCGTGGCCGGTACGGTCGGCGGCGGCGCAGGCGCGGTTGGCCGGCGGGCCGTCGCCGAATTTCGTCATGTGGCCGCCGAACGGACGCTGATAGATCGTGCCTGCCTCGGTGCGGCTGAACGGCACGCCGAAATGCTCCAGCTCGTGCACCGCGGCGACCGCCTCGCGGCACATGTATTCGATGGCGTCCTGGTCGCCCAGCCAGTCCGACCCCTTCACGGTGTCGTACATGTGCCAGCGCCAGTCGTCCTCCCCCATGTTGGCAAGCGAGGCGGAAACGCCGCCCTGCGCGGCGACGGTGTGGCTGCGGGTCGGGAACACCTTGGTGATGCAAGCGGTCTTCAGGCCCGCGGCGCCCATCCCCAAAGTGGCGCGCAGGCCGGAGCCGCCGGCGCCCACCACCACGACGTCGTACGTGTGATCGACGATGCTGTAGGCGCGCGCGGAGGGCAGCGTAATCGCGTTCATCGGGGCCTCTCCTCGCGCTACAGGCCGAGCCGCAGGACCGAGGCGATGCAGGCCAGGCCCAGGAACAGGGTCGCGGCCTTGATCGTCAGCAGAGCGGTGAGCCGCAGGACGGGCTGTTGGACATAGTCCTCGACCACCGTCTCCAGGCCGAGCCGCATGTGGTAGAAGGTCATCAGCAGAAGGGCCAGCATCAGCGCCAGCGTCAGCGGGCTGCCGAGCCAAGCCGCGACGTCCTGCCGGGTGGCGCCGACCATGCTGACCATGGCCCAGATGAACCACAGCGTCAGCGGCACCAGTGCAATCGCGCTGAGCCTGTGGCCTAGCCAAATGCCGGCGCCGGCATGCGCCGCGCCGAGGCCCCGCGCCCGCCCGAGCGGCGAGCGCAGGATGTCGATGCGGGGGGCGCGATTCGCGTCAGGCATGGGATTTCCTCACCAGATCGCCAGGCCGACCGCCCAGATCAGCAGCGTTGCCAGGCCGGCGACGACAAACACGATCCAGGAGGTCAGGCGGTAGGTCCGCGGTTCGAAGCCGAAACCGGCATCCCAGGCCAGGTGACGGATGCCGCTGCACAGGTGCAGCAGCAGCGACAGGGTCCAGCAGAACAGCACGAACAGGCCGACCGGGGTGCCGAGGAACCATTGGACGGTCGCAAAGGCGCGGTCCGAGGTGGCGGCCGCGACCACCCACCAGGTCAGCAGCAGCGTGCCGATGCCCAGGCCCACGCCGGTGACGCGATGGGAGATCGACACCGCCATGGCGACGGGCCAGCGCCAGACCTGCAGGTGGGGAGAAAGCGGGCGGCTGACCAGTTTGCCGTCCGTGTTGCGCGCCACCATGAGCGCGTCGCGTACGTCTCTCACGGATCGCTCCAGTTGCCTCCGGAGCCGAAGCGGCGCCGGGCCGTTGCGGTTCCTTACGCTGGCGACGGAGCAGGGTCAACGCGGTCCCGGTGACGCGCGCGCCGGTGCCTTTCACCCCCATCTGCGGCATGGCCAAGCTTGGCCTCATGGGCGTCAGGATAAGCCGCGGCCGCACGATTTTCGCCCCCTCACGCGTCGTGTGGTTGGCCTGGCGGCTGTGTTTCATCTGTCGCAACAGGCTTGCCCCCACCTGTTGACGTGCCTTGAACCCGCTCTCCGCGAGCGCCTTGACCGGATGCCGTTGGCCGCGGCCGACCCGCAGCAGCGGCGCGCATGGATCACCGCGGATGGCGAATCTTGGATACTATCCCTGCGATCTTCGTGGCGGCTCGATTCTTTGACTTCCCGGCAAGCCCTTGCCCGAAAAGCCTCCGGCCCACCGCCGCGCCAGACGGTTGGTTCGGGACTCCCGGTGCCGGGCCCGGCTTGACTTGCCGGAATCGCCGGGGCTTGTCTGCCGACCTTTCTGTCGCGGGAATTCCCCCATGATGCATGCCTACCGCACCCACACCTGTGGCGCTTTGCGCGCCGCCGACGCCGGCAGCGAGGCCCGCCTGTCCGGCTGGGTGCATGCCAAGCGCGACCACGGCGGCCTGAAGTTCATCGACCTGCGCGACCACTACGGCATGACGCAATGCGTGTTCCCCGCCGGCTCCCCCGGCTTCGCCGCGGCCGAGACGGTGCGGCCGGAAAGCGTCATCACCGTCACCGGCCAGGTGGTCCCGCGCGAAACCGGCACGGTGAACCCGAAGCTGCCCACCGGCGAGGTGGAGCTGCGCGCCGCCGACCTGGTGGTGCAGTCCGCCGCCGAAGTGCTGCCCATCCAGGTCGCCGGCGAGGAAAAATTCCCCGAGGACCTGCGGCTGAAATACCGCTTCCTCGATTTGCGCAGGGAAAAGCTGCATCGCAACATCATGCTGCGCGCCGGGGTGATCGCCTCGATCCGCCGCCGCATGATCGACGCCGGCTTCACCGAGTTCCAGACGCCGATCCTGACCGCCGACAGCCCCGAGGGGGCGCGCGCCTTTTTGGTGCCCGCGCGGCTGCACCCGGGAAAATTCTATGCGCTGCCGCAGGCGCCGCAGCAGTTCAAGCAACTCGCCATGGTCGCCGGCTTCGACCGCTACTTCCAGATCGCGCCGTGCTTCCGCGACGAGGCCAGCCGCGCCGACCGCTCGCCGGGCGAGTTCTACCAGCTCGATTTCGAGATGAGCTACGTCACGCAGGAAGACGTGTTCGCCACGATCGAGCCGGTGATCGCCGGCCTGTTCGGCGAATTCGCCGATGGCCGCGCGGTGATGCCAACGCCATGGCCGCGCATCGCGTACGACTCGGCGATGCTGGACTACGGCAGCGACAAGCCGGACCTACGCAATCCGCTGAAGATCGCGGACGTGACGCGGCATTTCGCCGGTTCCGGGTTCGGGTTGTTCGCGCGTATCGCCGCGTCGGGCGGCGTGGTGCGGGCGATTCCCGCGCCGGGCGGGGCGTCGCAGCCGCGCAGCTTCTTCGACAAGCTGAACGACTGGGCGAAGGCCGAGGGCGCCGGCGGGCTGGGCTATATCGTGTTCGGCGACGGCCTTGATGCCGAGCGGAAGCGGCGGGACCTCCAATTCAACCAAGCCGAATTGGACCGCATGGCAGCCAAGGGCGACATGCGAATCGGTGCAGGTCCGATCGCGCGGCACATGACGGCTGAGCAGTTGGTCGGAATTGCGGACCAATGCGGCCTGAACTCCGGGGACGCGGTATTCTTCGCCGCCGGCAAGCGGGACGTGACGCCGAAATTTGCCGGCCTGGTGCGCACGCGGCTCGGCGAGGAGCTTGGCCTGATCGAGAAGGGCGCCTTCCGCTTCTGCTGGATCACCGACTTCCCGATGTACGAACTGAACGAGGAAACCGGCCAGGTCGACTTCAGCCACAACCCGTTCAGCATGCCGCAAGGCGGTCTGGACGCGCTGAACTCGCAGGACCCGCTGACCATCAAGGCCTTCCAGTACGACATCGTGTGCAACGGTGCCGAGCTATGTTCCGGCGCCATCCGCAACCACCGGCCGGATATCATGATCCGCGCCTTCGCCATCGCCGGCCACCCCCCGGAAGAGGTGGAGAAGCGCTTCGGCGGGATGCTGAACGCGTTTCGCTACGGCGCGCCGCCGCACGGCGGCGCGGCGCCGGGCATCGACCGCATCGTCATGCTGCTCGCCGACGAGCCGAACATCCGCGAGGTGATCCTGTTCCCGCTGAACCAGCAGGGCGAGGACCTTATGATGGATGCGCCCGCCGAAGTGCCGTCCGCCCGGCTGAAGGAGCTGTCGCTCCGACTCGACCTGCCGCCCAGACCGCGGGCGACAGGCGGATAGCGGCGACCCGCCATCCTGGTTGGTCGTCGCCTCCAGGCGCCGCCACCGGACCCGGCATGGACCGCGCCAGTGCGCCGCCGCCGCCGCGGCAACCGGGACCGCCGGCGGGCAAGGTCGCTGGCGGGCATGATCGCTGGCGGGAGCCGGCCGGCCTACCTATGCTCGCGGCCGATACCCCCCTTGCGGAGACACCTCATGCGCCTTCCTGCCGCCCTGGCAGTTTTTTTCCTCCTGCTCGCCTGGCATGCCTCCCCGCCTACCGCCCGGGCGGCCGGACTGCCCGCGCCAGTGTCGGCAACGGTGCCGCTCGCCGCCCATCACGCGCTGTACAAGCTGACGCTGGACAGCGGCCGCGACGGCGACGTCGTCGCGGCGACCGGCACCATGGGGTATGAGGTGATCGACGCCTGCGACGGCTGGGCGGTCCGCCAGCGCCTCGACATGACGGTGACCAACAGCGACGGCCAGGACATCCACATGGTTTCCGACTACGCGACCTGGGAATCCAAGGACGGACTGAAGCTGCGCTTCCACATGCGGCAGTTGACGGATTCCGCGGTCACCTCGCAAACCGATGGCGCGGCCAGCCTGCAGCGGCGCGGCGGTCCGGGTGAGGTGCACTACACGATGCCGCGGGACGCAACCGTGGCACTGCCCGCCGGAACCCTGTTCCCCATGGCGCATACCGCCGCGATCATCGCCGCCGCGCGCGAGGGCAAGAAATTCCTCGCCCTGCCCTTGTTCGACGGCACCGACGAGAATGGCGCGGAGGACAGCTCGATCGCCATCGTCGATTGGAAGCCGCCTTTCCCGACGCGATGGCCGCTGCTGTCCGCGTTGCCCAGCACACGAGTCCGGCTGGCCTTCTTCGACCGCAAGCCGGACACGATGATGCCGAACTACCAGGTCGGCATGCGGTACTGGGAAAACGGCGTCGCCGACAACATGCAAATGGATTTTGGCGATTTCGTCATGAACGCCAAGATGATCGAGTTCGCCCCGCAGCCGCACAAGTGCTGACGACAAACGACCTCTCCCGCCCCACGGGAGAGGTCGGCGCCACGGGTAAGGGTGCCGCCAGCCGCATCGCAGCGAGTCACTTCTCCTCGTTCACCCCGGAAAACCCCCGACCCCGCCCGATCGCCGCCACGCCATAACGGTCGCGCAACGCATCGATCGCCGCCTGCGCCGCGGCCAGACGCGGGGTCACCGCGTCTGCAAGGTCGCCGCGGTCAGCCTCGGACCGAGGCACCAACGGGCTGGCGCCGATGCCGATCAGGCGGAACGCCGTGCCGGTCGCCTCACGTAGCAGCAGGCCATGGGCAGCGGCGAACAGCCGGTCCGGCAGTACCGTCGGGCTGACCAGCCGGGCGGCGCGGGTGCGGATTCTGAATTGCGCGGTTTTCAGCTTCAGCACCACGCCGGCGGCGGCCAGCTCGCTCTCCCTCAATCGCCGGCCGAGCTTTTCCGCCAGCCACCACAGATGCCGCTCCAGCGCCGCAATCTGGCTGAGGTCGGTGTCGAAGGTCGTCTCGGCGCTGACCGATTTGGTTTCGCGGCCGGGATCGACGCCGCGCGCATCCTCGCCGCGGGCGCGGCGAACCAGCGCTGGGCCGTCCTCGCCGAGGCAACGTATGGCATCGCGCTCCGCCAGCACCTGCAACTGGCCGAGCCGGGTGATGCCCAGCGCCTCCAGCTTGCGCGCCAGCACGGGGCCGATGCCGGGCAGCAGCCGCACCGGCTCCGGCGCCAGCAGCGAGGCCGCCTCGGCCGCGCCGATCACCGCGAAGCCGCGCGGCTTGTCACGGCCGGCAGCGATCTTGGCCAGCAGCCGGTTTGCCGCCAGGCCGATCGACACGGTGATGCCGACTTCGCGCTCCACCGTGCGGGCGAAGCGCGCCAGCACCGCGGCCGGTGGCGCGCCGTGCAGCGCCTCGGTGCCGGCGAGGTCGAGCACCGCCTCGTCGATCGACAGCGGTTGCAGCAGCGGCGTCAGCGTGCCCATCAGCGCGCGGACCTGGCGCGACACGGCGACGTATTTGGCGAAGTCGGGGCGGATTACCACCGCGTCGGGACAGGCCTTCAGCGCCTTGAACATCGGCATGGCGCTGCGCACGCCATAGAGCCGCGCGACGTAGCACGCCGCGGTGACCACGCCGCGCGTGCCGCCGCCGACGATGACGGGCTTCGCCGCCAGTTCCGGGCGGTCGCGCTTTTCCACGCTGGCATAGAACGCGTCGCAGTCGATATGGGCGATGGTCAGCGCGAACAACTCGGGATGGCTGATGATGCGCGTGCCGCCGCAAGCGGAACAGGTGGTGCCGACTTCCAGGATTGCCGAACAATCGCGGCAGAGGCCGTACGCCTCCCCCGCTTCGCGGAAGAGGTCAACGCGCGAGGGCGCCGAGGGTGACGGTGATCGGGTCGGCACGCGGCACCCTCGCCCGGCGCTAGGCACCGACCGCTCCCGCGCACGGCGCGGGAGCGGTCGCGTCAGCCGGCCAGAGCCACGCCGCCCCGCGCACGCCGGACGAATCGCCATGCCGGTTCTTCAGGATCGGCGTGGCGATCACGTCGCTGAACACGTGGCGCGGCAGCAGCCTGGGCAGTTCGGTGTAGAGGTGCTCCATGTGGGACAGCCCGCCGCCCAGCACGATGGCGTCGGGATCGAGCAGATTGATGACTTGCGCCAGACCGCGGGCGAGGCGGTCGGCGTGGCGGGCCAGAGCGTGCCGGGCGCATAGCTCGCCGGCAGCGGCGCGTGCGGGCAGCAGGCTGGCATCGTGCGCGTCAGGACCGTCGCAGTCGCGTGCCAAAGCGGGGCCGGCGACGAAGGTTTCCAGGCAGCCGCGCTGGCCGCACCAGCAGTGCGGGCCGGGGTATTCCCCGGGCAGCGGCCAGGGCAGCGGGTTGTGGCCCCATTCGCCGGCCACGCCGTGCGGACCGCGATGCACCCGCCCGTCCACCGCGATGCCACCGCCGACGCCGGTGCCGAGGATGATACCGAACACCAGGCGGCAGCCGGCACCGGCGCCATCGGTTGCCTCGGACAGGGCGAAGCAGTTGGCGTCGTTCTCCACCCGCACTTCGCGACCCAGCAGGCGGCTGATGTCCCGGTCAAACGCATGGCCGTTCAGCGTGGTGGAGTTGGCGTTCTTTACCCGCCCGGTGGCCGGGCTGATCACGCCGGGGATGCCGATGCCAATGGTCGCGGTGACGCCGAGCCGCGCCTCGGTGTCGCGCACGAGTGCGGCGATCGCCGCGAGTGTTGCCTGGTAGCCGCCATGCGGGGTGGGAATGCGATGGCGCAGCACCTCGCCGCCGTCGGAGGCGAGGACGGCGATCTCGATTTTCGTGCCGCCGAGGTCGATGCCGATGCGCTGCTGGGTCATGGGCGTGTGGCTCTGGGACGATGATACGCAGATTATCCGCAACAGGCGACCGGTGCGCATGGTCGCGGGTTGAAGGTCTCCGCGTGCCTCGAACGAAGGGGAGGCTATTTCGCGTGCCCGGATTCTGAATCGTGAGGCCGATGGGGTGAGGCCCGGCCAGGACGATTGCGGCGCTCGGTGCGAGCCATCCAAGAGCCGATGTCGCCGCCGGCTGGCGGACGATCTCTGCAAGGCGATGCGAGTTGACCACCAGCCGGCGGCGGCCGACCCGCCCTGAATGAGACCGCGCAGGTCGCGGGTTGCAGGAGGCTCCCCCTCCCCTTGCTGCTAGGGGGTTGGGGAGAGGGGGAGTTGGTTTCTTGCTACGCCGCCCGTCACTGATTCTGCGGTCGAGCTCTGAACCGCTCGCTCCGGCAACACCGGCAGTGCCTGTGGAAGCCGCCCGATCTGCCCGGGCCGCCCCACGAACCGATCCACCGGCCCGATCCACCGGGCCACTCCACCGGGCGAGCCTTACCACACCCGCGGCGCGTGTGCGCGTGTGCGTATCTCTGACATACTCAGTTATTACCATTGACACACACCCCCCGCCATGCTACACGCCGTGCGCGCTACGCAACCCGCCACGAAAGGCCGCTCCGTATCCGTCCCGCCATGATGCACGATCCACTCACCACTCCGGCCGACGCCTGTGCCCCCGATGCGGATCGGGCCGCCCCGGACGCGCCCGCGCGCCTGCCCGAGTGGGTCGCCCATCTCCTCGCGCTGGTCATCCGCTTCAT
>DATLQW010000219.1:0-17322 GCA_035535035.1 Acetobacteraceae bacterium | reverse complement strand
GCCGAGAACGTCCGTGAAACGCATCCGGCGTATCCCTTCGTGAATCCGTGCCCGGTCCATGCAAACCCCCATTCGTTGGGGGCCAAAGGACCGGACACTTCACGAGCTACAAAACCCGGACAGATCACGAGCTAGCCACAGAACGTGTCAACGGCTTTGATACATTTGGGTTCGTCATTTAGGCTCGGCGCTTGTGGCTTGGAGGCGAGACCCAAAGGTCCGGTGCCACGCTGTTCCGAGCCCTCGATGCGTGCTCCGCGCGATTGACGGTTGCACCGTCAGCGTGGGTGCCCCGAGGGGTGTTCGTTCCGGAAGACAGCGTAAGCCAGCGCATTAAGACGCGTGTCAGATGTCTGGCGGCGGCCGGCGAGACGGTGGTGAACCGGGTCTGTCACCTGGGCCGCGGCTACGAGGCAGTGGAGCAAAAGCTGGCGGCGTGCGGGGCGATCGAGTGGTTGGAGCCGCAAGGCGGAACAGGAGGCTTGGCAAGCGAGGTTCACCGCACAGGCCCCAGGACGCAAAAAATCCGTCTTGGTGTCTTTGTGATGAACCTTGTTTGCGGTGTCAGTGCAGTCGCAGGACGGCGCGGTTGCGGATGGGTTGCACCGGGATCGCTCCGGCACGCCAGGTTCAGTGGCCGGCGGGACGGGGACGGGGTGGCAGGCCGCCCAGGTGCAGGTCGAGGCGCCGGTCCTCGATAATCGGGCAGCGGTCCATCACCACGGTGATCCCGGCGGCCCGGGCCTTTGCCGCGGCGGCTTCGTCGATCACGCCGAGCTGCATCCAGATGCACTTGGCGCCCAGACGGATCACCGCATCCACCAGCGGGGCGACATTGTCGCTGTTGCGGAACACGTCCACCATGTCCAGCGGCGCGGCATCCGCGAGGCGCGCCACCACTGTGCGGCCGTGAATCGCCTGGCCGGCCAGGACGGGATTCACCGGCGTTACATCGTACCCGCGTTCCAGCAGAAACCCCATGACCCCGTGCGACGCGCGCTCGGGTTTGGCCGAAGCGCCGACCAGGGCGATGCGCCGCGTGCCGGTCAGGATAGCTCGGATCGCTTCGTCAGTCTGGCCGTCAATGGTCATGGGAAACTGCCTCCCTGGGTCGTTCTGCATTGTCAAATTGGCGAGGCCGGCTGTCAACAAGCGGAGTCCAAGCGGAGTCCGAGGCTGTGTGTGTCCGAGGCTGTGTGTTGCGGCGCGATCCCGCGCGCCGCAAGCAGAGTCCCGCGAACCCCGCTTCATTCCGCCACGGCGATCCGCCGCCTGGCGGTGCGGTCGCGATGGCCGCTCAGTTCCGCGCCGGCCGCCTTGTCCAGCCGCAGACTGACGACCGGCGCGACGAGCGCCACGCTGGCAACCACCAGGAATGCGACCGAAAAATCTGGCAACAGCGGCCCAGGGTGGCCGAGCAAGCGGACCGATGCGGCAAGCACGGCCGCCGAAATCGCGATGCCGAGCGTCAGCGACATCTGCTGGAACGTCGTATAGAAGCTGGTGGCCGTGCTCATCAGCGCGCGCGGCACGTCGGCATAGGCGATCGTGTTGTACGCCATGAATTGCAGCGACTGGAAAAATCCGTTCAGCAGCAGCACGACATAGATCGCAACGACCGGCCAGCTCGGACGGAAGCCGGCCGTCGCCGCCAGCAGGAATGTGGCGAGCAGACCGACCCAGACCAGCACGTTGCGGAAGCCAAGCCGGCGCAGGAATATCGGCGCGGCCAGCCGCATGGCGAGCGATCCGACCGAACTGACGAAGGTGATCAACCCGCTGTGCAGCGCCGAAAGTCCGAACCCGAGTTGCAGCATCATCGGCAGCAGGAACGGCATGGCGCCGACGCCGATGCGCGACATCGACCCGCAGATCACCGACAGCCGAAAGGTCTGGATGCGCATCATGCGAAAGTCCAGCATCGGTCGCGGATGGCGCCTTGCGTGCAGCACGTAAAGCCCCGCCGAGACGATGCCGGTGCCGGCCAGACCGAGCGTGACCACCCCTGATCCGACGCCGCGGCTCGCCATTTCGAGGCCGAACATCAGCGACGCCAGCGCGGTGCCGGCCAAAATCAGCCCGACCAGATCGAACGGCGTGCGCGTCGGCTCGCGCATTTCCTCGATGTAGCGCGTGACCAGCATGATGCCGGCGCAGCCGATCGGCACGTTGACGTAGAAGATCCAGTGCCACGACAGATAGGTGACGATGAAGCCGCCGATCGGAGGGCCGACGATCGGGCCGATGGTGGCCGGGATCATCAGCCAGGCCATCGCCTTGACCAACTCGGATTTCGACACGGCGCGCAGCAGCACCAGGCGTCCGACCGGCGACATCATGGCGCCGCCGGCACCCTGCAGCATGCGTGCCGCGACCAGGAAGCCCAGGGTCGGCGCCTGCGCGCAGGCGACCGAACCGAGCGTGAACAGCGCGATCGCCGCCCGGAACACCGTGCGTGACCCGAACCGGTCCGCCAGCCTTCCGCTCGCCGGAATGAACATCGCGAGCGTGAGCAAGTAGGAGGTCAACGCCACGTTCATGTGCAGCGGGTCGGCGTGAAAGCTCCTGGCCATCGTCGGTAGCGCGGTGGCCAGAACCGTCCCGTCCAACTGCTCCATGAACATCGCGCTGGCGACGATCAGCGAGACGGTCCGTGCGCTGGCCGCGCGCTTTGGCGGCGGTGCGATGGGGGATTCAGCCATGGCGGGAGATGATCGTCGTGCCAACTACCCGACCACGGATAGTATGCCCCCGGCGTAGGGGCAACCGTGGAGTCCACCGCGGCCCCGGCGCTCCCCCGCCGCGACCTCCGCCACGCGAAACGCGGAACAGGCGTACGTGTGGCGCAACGCGCGGCCAAGGCGTAATATCGCCCGCCAAGGAGGGCTTGCCATGAATGCCGACGAAGTCGCCGCCATGGGCCGGCCGAAGGGCCTGCCGTTCCGCCTGAACAAGATCGGCCACCTCGCGCTCTACGTGCACGACCTGCAGCGCTCGGCCAAGTTCTACACCGAGGTGCTGGGTTTCCAGATCTCCGACGTCTATGCCGAAAGCGGCGGGCAACTGCCGGGCGGCGCGGTGTTCGTGCGCCTCAACGCGGACCACCACGGCATCGCGCTGTTCAAGGCGACGAAGGACTATCGCCCCGGCGCCGGCCTGCACCACATCGCCTTCGAGGTCTCGACCCTGGATGAGGTGCTGCGCGTGCGCGACCACCTGCGCCGGCACGACGTGCCGATCCATTTCGAGGGTCGCCGCCGCGCCGGCGTGCAACTCGCGGTGGAGTTCCAGGACCCGGACGGGCACAATCTGGAAATCTACTGGGGGATCGACCAGATCGGCTCGGACGGCAAGGTGCGCCCGCCGGAGCAATGGAAGGGCGCCACCAATCTGGAGGCGGCGATCGCCGACCCGGTCATCGGCCAGGATACCACCGTGCAGGACCAGTCGCTGCTTGGCGCATAACGGGCGCTCGCGGCACTCTCACCCTGCCCTCCGGGTCAAGCGCCCGGGGGCATGCCTCTCCCGTTAGAGTGGGAGCGGCAGGCCGAGCATGGGCTATTGGGGCAAGATCATCGGCGGCATGGCGGGCTTCGCTATGGGGGGGCCGTTCGGCGCCGTGGTCGGGGCGGCGCTCGGCCACGCCGCGGATAGCGGCGGCATGCCGAACAAGGGGTTTTCGTTCGGCAGCCAGACGATGCTCAACCCCGCCCGGATCGCCGCCATGCTGGGGCGGCGCGATCAGGTGTTCTCGATCTGCGTCGTCGTGCTCGCCGCCAAGCTTGCCAAATGCGACGGCCCGGTGAAGCGCGCGGAAATCGACGCGTTCAAGCGGCATTTTCGCATCCCGGCGGAGGCGGTGCGCGACATCGGCCGGCTGTTCGACCAGGCGCGCGAAGACGAGGGCGGCTTCGAATCCTACGCGACTCAGCTTGGCGAGGCGTTCGAGGACAATCGCGGCGTCCTGGAGGATGTGCTGTCGGCGCTGTTCGTCATCGCCCGCGCCGACGGGCCGGTAAACGCGCGGGAGGAAAACTTCCTGTTGCGCGCGCACCGGCGGTTCGGGCTGGAATCGGCGGCGTGGGAGCGGGCGAAAGGCTCGGTGCCGCGTCCGGCGGCGGACGCGCCGGACCCTTACGCGCTGCTGGGCGTGCCGCAATCGGCCAGCGATGAGGTGGTCCACGCCACCTGGAAGAAGCTGATGCGCGAGAACCATCCGGACAGCCTTGCGTCGCGCGGCGTGCCGGCGGAGTTCATTGCCCGCGCCAACGACAAGGTGGCGCGGATCAACGCCGCCTGGGATCGCATCAAGCGGGAGCGCGGGCTGTGACGGCCAGTTCAGGCGGCGGAGGAGCAGAAGGGCGAGAAGGACTCCCTCCCCCATTAAGGGGGATTGGGCCGCGACGCGGACCAACGGGGGAGACGGGTGCGGGCCCCACCGGCCGCGGCGGCGAGCACCCCCCGCCCCCGTTGGTCCGCGTCGCCGCCCACCCCCCCTTCACGGGGGAGGGAGTTTTCGTCCGCATCCGCGACCTGCCTAGCCCCAACCAGGACGTACGGCCGGACGGCGTGCCGATCGACGCGCTCATCCTCCACTATACCGGCATGCAGACGGCGCAGGCGGCGATCGACCGGCTGCGCGACCCGGCGGCACATGTGTCGTCGCATTACGTGGTGGACGAGGATGGCACGGTGCTGCGCCTGGTGCCGGAGGCGCGCCGTGCCTGGCACGCCGGCGTGTCGTACTGGCGCGGCAACACCGAGTTGAACAGCCGCTCGATCGGCATCGAGATCGTCAATCCCGGACATGAATGGGGCTATCGCGAGTTTCCGGTGCTGCAGCTCGCCGCGGTGTGCGATTTGTGCCTGGAGATCCTGTCGCGGCACGCCATCCCGGCGCGCAACATCGTCGCGCACAGCGACGTGGCGCCGGACCGCAAGGAGGACCCGGGCGAGAAATTCGACTGGGAGGGCCTCGCGCGCAACGGCGTCGGGCTGTGGCCGGAGGACGTGCCCGATGTCGGCACCGGTGGTGCGGCGCGCGACGCCGCCAGGCTGCGTGGCGTGCGCCGGGTGCTGGGGGAGATCGGATACCGGGTGGCGCCCGAGGGGCCGCTCGACCCGGCGCTGGCGGCGGTGCTGCGGGCGTTCCAGCGGCACTGGCGGCCAGAGGAGGTCACCGGCCAGGCGGATGCCGGCACGCTGGCGCGGCTGCTGGGCGTGGCGCGATTGGTGGGGATCAAGTGACGGTGTACGACGTTGTCACGATCATCCGGCAGCGTTTGCCGGCCTTCGATACAGCAACCGAAGCACGCTTGTAGGAATGGTTCATTCCGCGCCAGCTTGAGGTTGCGATTGCTCGGATCATCCCTGCTTACCCGGAGCCGCTCGAGAACCGGCTCAAGTGGTACAGTTTGTCGGGATTCCATGCCGTTGTTCCCTTACGTTCTCGGCATGGGGCGCGGGCGCGGCTACCGATGCCTACTCCGCGAACGACTCTACAATCCGAGCGACATGAAGGAGTCTTCAAATTGACCCTGGCGCACGGCACAGACCGGCTGGAGTCGGCTCGCCTCGTGCTGCGGCGGATCGCGCCGGACGATCTGCCGTTCTTCACTCGGATCCACGCACTCCCCGAAGTCGCGCAGTATCTTTATCCCGGAGGCCGGCCGCGGTCGCCCGAAGCGTCGGCCGCATGGCTGCGGGCCACTCTCGAGGGCTATGAGCAGCTCGCGCTCGGCTATCTCGCGGTCCTGCGCAAGGACGACGGAACGCTGGTCGGGCGCTGCGGCTTGATGGACCTCGTTGTCGAATCCGCGGCACCGGAGCATGGGATTCGCAAAGGATGGTTCGGGGACGCACAGGCGCCCGCCGGCGTCGCGCTGACATTCGAGTGTGAGCTCGGCTACACGTTCGACCCCGCCGCCTGGGGCCAGGGTTTCGCGACCGAAGCGGTGCGTTGTGTTCGCGACTACGCGCGCGACGTTCTGCGGCTGTCGTACGCAATCTCGGCTATTCTTCCGCAGAACACCCGCTCGCGGCGCGTCGCGGAACGGTGCGGTGTGCGAGCCGCCGGCCAAATGGAAGTGGTCGGTCTCACGTGGGATCGCTACGTGTGGCCGCTCGCGACAGGCGGTGCGGCTCGGCTCCGACCGGCATCGACGAAATAGGCTCGGCCCGTACAGCCGCGTGCTTGGCCGGTGCCTGGCGCGCCACCTGGGCGAGCTGCTCGGTGTCCCACGGCTCCTCCTGCTGCAGCGCGAAGATCTAGGTGCAGCCGCCCAGCAGTCCGACGGGATCGGCCAGGACCGCGGATCGAGGTGGGCGAAGCGCACCGGTTTGGCGGCCGATGCAGCGGCAGTAGAACTTCGCCACCAGGGATTGCAGGTGTAGCGATATCGGTCAGGTCACGTTCTCACCTCCAACCCCTCCCCCACCAACCGTTGCAACCGCTCCAGCGCATCGTCGCGCAACCCCGCCGCCTGCAACGCGCCCACCGTCTCCGCCAGATACGTCGCGCAACTGCCGAGCGAGCCGCTGGCGGTCGCCAGGCGTGCGGCCACCGCTGCTTCGTCCAGCCGCCCCGCGTAGCGCGGGTGGGTGCGGTTGGCGACGAAGGTGGCGGCGCGCACCGGGCCGGCATCGGTCGTCGCGGTCACCCAGCGGGAGCGGTATGCGCCGGTGAACATTTCGCGCCGCCAGGCGAGCAGCAGCTCGGCGCGCGCCTCGGCGGCCGGGATGCGGAACAGCAGGCCGGCGCAGCGTCCACCGCGCTCCAGCGCCAGCATCAGCCCGGGATTGTCCGGCGCGCCGCGGCCCATGTGCAGCCACAGGCAGAAGCGGCGGTGCCAGCCATGCACCGCCCCGGGGCGGCGCTCGGCGAATTCGATCGCCGGATTCCACATCAGGGAGCCATAGCCGAACAGCCAGACATCCGCGCCCGGCGGGCGCTGAGCCAGTTTGGCGTCGAGGTCGGCCTCGATCGCGGCGTCCGACAGCAGCGTCGTGCCGGGCGGCACGCGCAGGCGGGCCGCGGCGAGCAGGGAGCCGTCGCGTAGCGCCTCGCGGGTGACGGCGATGCGTTCGGCCGGCGGTGGCTCGCCCGGCTGCGGCGATGTGGGATCGAAGGTTGCGGAACCGGTCGCGCCGGCGGGCGCGTGGGCGGGTGGTTCGGCCCGCGCCGTGTGCGTCGGCACGGAGCGAGCGGTGCTATCCACGGCGTATCTCCATCGGCGGCTTCGGTCAGCCTGTCTGGCTATGTCACGATCGCAGCCGGAACGCGACCGGCGGCAATCGGGCAACGAGCCGGCGGCGCGTGCCGCGCCGAGTCATCGTAGCTCCGGCCGGGCAACCGGGTCAGCACGGCGCGGACGTTGGGAGGTACAAGGGCCGACAACCGCATTGTCCGGCCAGGCACTGATCCGCCCGGGTTAACCGAACATTCACGCCGGACTCGGCAGCGTGGCGCTCCTCGCTTCCGACGGGCGACAATGCAGCATCCGGGCGATCCCGCTGACGCCTTCAATCGCGGCAATGCCTGCCTCGAACGCGGCGACGCGGCCACGGCCGTCGCGGCGTTCCAGCGTTGCCTGGAGCTCCGGCCGGACCATCCGGCCACGCTGTTCAACCTGGCGAACGCTCAGTTGCAGGCGGGGCACGCTGTCGAGAGCGCAGAGACGCTGGTGCGGTGTCTGCGTCGCGCTCCGGAATTCGGTGCCGCGCATGTCAACCTGGCCTATGTCCTGTTGCGCTTTGGGATGCTCGACCAGGCGCGCGGGTTCGCGACAAGCGGCGTGCACCTCATGCCAGGATCGCCCGACGCCCTGCTCTGCCTCGCCGGCATCCTGCATCACGCGGGGGACCTTGCCGCATCGGTCGCGGCCTACCGGATGGCGCTGCGCCACGCGCCCGGCCACGCTGGCGCGCTCAGCAGCCTGGGCAACACGTTGCGGGCCATGGGACGGCTGGACGAGGCGCTCGCGGCGCATGACAGCGCGATCGCCGCGACGCCTGGGTCCGTCCCGGACCACGCGATGTTCCGCTTCCACCGCGCCACGACGCTGCTGGCGGCAGGGGCGTTCACCGAGGGTTGGCGGGAGTATGAATGGCGCTGGCGCCGCGCCGGCCACAAGCCGCGCTTCGCCGCGCCGCCCTGGCGGGGCCAGGCGCTGGAAGGTCGCACCATCCTGCTGCATCACGAGCAGGGGCTGGGGGATACGCTGCAATTCGTGCGGTATGCGCCGCTGGTGGCGGAACGCGGCGGTCGCGTGGTCCTGCAGGTGCAGCCCTCGCTGATCGGTCTGCTGCGCGCGCTGCCGGGCGTCGCCCAGGTGGTGGCGCATGGCGAGACACCGCCGCCGTTCGATCGCCACTGCCCGCTGATGAGCCTGCCGCTCGCCTTCGGCACGACGCTGGACAGCATTCCGGCCGCACCCGCGTACCTGCATGCCGATCCGGCGCGCATCGCACAGTGGAGGCAGCATTGGCGCGACTGCCGGCCGCGCCATGAGGGTCCGCGTGTCGGGCTGGTCTGGGCCGGCTTGCCCAATCTCGACAACTGGGAAGCGCGGCTGATCGGTCAACGTCGTTCCCTCGGCGCCGCGGACCTCGCCGGTCTGGCGGGCCTGCGTGGCGTGCAATTCGTCAGTCTTCAGAAAGACCTGCCGCCGCCGGCCGTCGCGGGGCTGGAAATGATCGATGGCATGGCCGGGATGCACAACTTCGCCGAGACCGCGGCACTGGTCGCCTCGCTCGACCTGGTGATCTCAGTGGACACGTCGGTGGCACATCTGGCCGCGGGTCTGGGGCGACCGGTCTGGTTGCTGTCGCGCTACGACGGATGCTGGCGCTGGCTGCGGGACCGTGCCGACAGCCCCTGGTATCCGACGCTGCGTCTGTATCGCCAGGCCAGGCCGCATGACTGGCCGGAAGTGATCGCGCGCGTGCGGCTCGATCTGCAACGGATGGCGGGCGGGGAAGCGCGAGGCGCAGGTTCGGCCGGCTGCACGGGCTGACCGGCGCGCCGGGTGCCGCGCAGGTGTTCTTCGTCGGCGGCCTGCGGAAATCCGGCACCACCTGGCCGCGGCTGTTGCTCGATGCGCATCCGCGGGTCGCCTGCAAGGGTGCAGGGCACGTCGCCAGCACCTGGTGCGGCCGCCGCCGGGCAGCCTGGACCGACACAACCAGAAGATCGGGCACAAGAACCGCGCGGTGTTCGGTGAACTGGACGGCTTCCCGCTCTGCTCCTCCGACGACCTGGCGTATCTGGCCGGCGCCGAGCCGCCGCCGACCTTAACCAAGGCGAACCCCAGCACGGCGCTGCGCGCGATCGGCGAGAGGGCCGCCGACAATGTCCGCTATTTCGACGTAGCGCACACGATCTTTCCGGCCGCGAAGCTCCCGCACGTGGTGCGCGACGGGCGCGACTGCGCAATATCCGGCTGGTTCCACAACCTGGGGACCAATCCCGACTGGATCCGCGCGAAACTCCCGTCGCCGTCCGCCGACGCCGCGTTGTTCGCCCGCGAATGGGCGACCGATTTCGCCCATGCCGAGCAATTCGCCGCCGCCCGCGCGCTTGCGTGCCTGACCGTGCGCTACGAGGCGCTGCTGGAAGATACCGCCGCGGTGCCGCGCACGTGCTCGGCTTGCTCGGCGTGCCGTCCGGCGCCGGCATGGTGGCGCGATGCCGCAACGCCGCCGCGCCGTGGCTGGGCGGCTCGGCTATCTGTGAGCCGGCATCGTCATTTTCCTTGGCGGAGCACCCTTGTTCCTTGGCGGAGCACCCTTGCGTGCTGATCGCCGCGTGGCCAATCCAGCCGGGCGCGGAACGCCGCCAGCCTGCGCCAATCCTCGCAACCGCCGGGATTGCCAATGAGAGGCCGACAATGACCCTCGTGCCGCCTGACGAGCGGATGCCGCTCTGCCACGGAATGACCACCGGCCGGCAGTGTGGCCGAACGTGCCGGGTTTCGGGAGATCGCGCTCGCGGTCAACCTGAGCACCGAGGATCACGGGGGCGGCGACCAGTCCGTCCTGAAATACAACGACCGTCGCTGCCGCCCCCCGATCCAACGCGCGAGCAGGGCGAAGCCAGACGGATCGACCGATGAAGCCGACCCGCCGACCGTGCGCTTCGTCGTGGCGGGGAGATGCCGGGACGTTACCGCGGTGCAATTTGACGCGCCAATGATGGTGGGCGGGCAAGCGTTCAGTAGTATCTCGTTCCTCATGGTGATTGCCGAATCGCCGGGAGTGAAGTCGATATCGATGAATGCCACTGACGCGCGGAGCGGCGCGGCGATGTTGGATGTCGCCGCAGCGGAGGCCCGGATCGCCGCGCTTGATGCGCCGCCGCGCCTCGACCTCCTGGCACATGTCAGGGCCGCCGCCGCGGCCGGACAGCGGCCGATAGCGCTGATGCGGGTGCTGGGATGGACCATGCGAGGACCGGGGCGGCTGACCGCGGGCGAGTGTTTCTACTACCGCCTCGACGGTCCCGGCGTCACCCGGGACGCGGCCCGACGCTACGTCGGCAAGCGCCGCCAGTCGGTCTTCCACATGGCCTGCAACGACGTGCGCTGGTTCGCCGTCGCGCATGACAAGGCGCTGTTCTATGCGGCGGCGCGCGGCAGCGGCTTGCCGACACCGCACACCCTGGCCGTTTACGCACCGGGCGGGCGTTCCTTGGCCGCCGAGACGCTGCGCACGCCGCGGCATCTCGCCGCCTTCCTGCTGCGCCCCGAGTGCTATCCGTTGTTCGTCAAGCCAATCGACGGCATGTATAGTGTCGGCGCGCTGAGCCTGGCAACGCTGGAGGGGACGACGATTCGCTTCTCGACCGGCGAGACGGCGGACGCAGATGACGTGGTTCGCTTCATCGCCGGCTTCAGCGGCGAGGGATACCTGTTGCAGCGTCGCCTGGATCCGCATCCGACGCTGCGCCAGGCATTTGGTAGCACCCTGCCCACGATCCGCTTCCTCGTACTGCTCTCACCGGCAGGCGCGACGATCGAGAGCGCCGTCATCAAGATCCCCTCTCCGCGCAATCCCGCCGACAACTACTGGCGGGCGGGAAACATGCTCGGAGCGCTGGACGGGACGGGAACCGTATGGCGGGCCATCACCGGGGCCGGCGTCACGCTGCGCGAGATGGCGGAACACCCCGACACCGGGGCGGCCCTGGCTGGGCTGGCGGTGCCCGACTGGCAGCCGGCGGTCGATTTGTGCCGGCACGCCGCCGCGATGTTTCCGGCAATTCGCACGCAATCCTGGGATATCGCCCTCACCGACACCGGTCCCGCGGTGCTGGAGTTCAATTTTGGCGGCGACCTCAATCTGCATCAACTCGCGCACCGGCGTGGCGCCCTGACACCGACCTATGTCGAACACCTCAGGCGGTGCGGCTACCAGCGGCTGAAATTGTGACGGCGTGCGGCAGGCCGGCCGGTCGTGCCGGCCGTCCCCGCATCCCGGGCCACCGCACCTCCGGCTCCGTCACGCTGCGCGCTCCCCAACCCGCGAACGCGGGGCGGACGGTGAGCGGAGGTGGAGCGTAAGCGGGGCGCGTCCTGACCTGACGCCGATTGCGTTTCCGGCGGCCTCCCCCAACCATTCGTTATCCATTGCGCCGCTATAAGGCCAACGGCCTGGCCGGCGGGCACATGACTCCGCCGGTCCCGCGCAAGCGAGACTGGCGGGCGACCTTGACCCAGGTCAATGCGGCGATCGGCCGGGCCCGCCATCAACGGCGCATGCAACACACATTCCCAGGGCTGGAACCGATCGACGTGGATGGCGGGGCCGAACGCGGCCGGGAAAAATACCAGCGTCTGCTGGCGATGGCGCGCCGGCTGCCTCCGGTCGTCACCGCGGTGGCGCATCCGTGCGACGCGGTGTCGCTGGCCGGTGCCGTGGAGGCGCACCGCCTCGGCCTGATCGCGCCGATCCTGGTCGCCCCGCCGGCGCGGCTGCGGGACCTCGCCCGGCAGAACAACATCGACATCGCCGGCCTGCCGCAGGTCGCCTCGGAGCACAGCCACGACTCGGCGGCCAAGGCGGTCGCCCTGGTGCGCGAAGCGAAGGCCGAGGCGCTGATGAAGGGCAGCCTGCACACCGACGAGCTGATGGCCGCGGTGGTCGCGCATGACAGTGGCCTGCGCACCGCGCGCCGCATCAGCCACTGCTTCATCATGGACGTGCCCGGCCACGCCGCGCCGCTGATCATCACCGACGCCGCGGTGAACATCGCGCCGACGCTGGAGGAAAAGGTTGACATCGTGCAGAACGCGATCGACCTCGCCCATGCCCTCGGCATCGACCAGCCCTTGGTGGCAATCCTCTCGGCGACGGAGACGGTGAACCCGAAAGTGCCGTCCACCGTCGAGGCCGCGGCGCTGTGCAAAATGGCGGAGCGCGGCCAGATCACCGGCGGCGTGCTCGACGGGCCGCTGGCGCTGGACAACGCGATCAGCCGCGAGGCGGCGGCGATCAAGCACATCGTCTCGCCGGTGGCCGGACGCGCCAACATCCTGGTCGTGCCGGACCTTGAAGCCGGCAACATGCTGGCGAAGAGCCTGTCCTTCCTGGCCGGAGCGGAGAGCGCCGGCATCGTGCTGGGCGCGCGCGTGCCGATCATCCTGACCAGCCGGGCCGATTCGCTGATCTCGCGGATCGGTTCCTGCGCCGTGGCGTCGCTGGTCGCGGCGCGGCGCCGGCAAACCACGGGAGGCGTGATCCGCTGAGGCAACGCCTCCCCCGCGGCGCGGGAGAGGCCTATCAGGGCGTGCTCTGCCGGCGCCGCAGCTTGCGCGACTCCAACTCCTTGCGGGCGCGGTCGATCATCATTGCGGTGCCTTTGCGTTCGGCGTGGAACCGCACGCGGGCACGGGCGTGCATGTTCTCCATGACGCCCAGCAGCTCCTCGGCACTCGCGAGGTCGCCGCGTTGCAGGGCCGCGCGGAAGACATCCTCCACCGCATCCTCCAGCCGCCGCCGCAACCAATTCTGCACCTGGGGCTGCGGGGCAGCAGGAGCCTCCTGATTTTTCTCTCCGAGGGGGGTCAGATTGGCCGCTCCGCGAATGCCGAAGGACATGCGCCGCATCCCCGCCTCCGTCAGCGTTTGACCAACCGGCGGGCGGTGCGCAGCAGAAGCTGGCGGTCTTCCGGCGCGGCTTCGCGATACAGCCGCAACAGGGCGAGTTCGTCGCCGGTCCCGGCCTGTAGGTTCGTGCGCTTCTCCCGGCCATGGGTCAGGTGCTCGATGCCAACCGAGAGCACCTCGGCGATGCGCGACAGGTTGCCGGTGAGCTGACCGGCACGCCCGGTTTCCCACTGCGCCACCGCGCTGCGCGACACCCCCACCGCCTCCGCCAACTGCTCCTGGGTCCAGCCGCGCTCCTGCCGCGCGGCACGAATCCGTTCGCCGATCTGTACCGGGTCGCTCATGGCGCTACTGTAAGTCAGATCAGCTAACCAGGGAAGCGAAATTGCATGGCCGGAATGCCGCCGGCAGCGCGGCGCATAGGATGCCAGGGGGCGCCACCGCAGTTGCTCCCGGCCGGTATTTCGGGAGTGGCATGTTAATTTTATTGACGTATAAGGTCATTAGTGCTAACTTATCTGCTATCGACAACCTCCGGAGCACACCGCCCCATGTCACGCAACCTAGCCTGGACTGATGCCCAGGACACGCAGATCCGCCGGCGGCGGGGCGAAGGCGCGAACTGGGAGGCGATCGCCGCCGACCTGGCGCTGACGCTGTGGGCGGTGACCGAGCGCGGCCGACGCATCGGCGCCAGCCGCCCGCCGGCCGAATTCGTGCCCGCCGGGGAGGACCCGCAGCGCGAGCCCTTGCCGGCCGGCCATCCGACGAGCTGGGACGCGATCACCGCCGGCACCGTGCTGGAGGGCGAGGCTTACCCGCTGCCGTTCTTCCGCCGCTGATCGCCGCCCACCACGTCCCGCAAGGAGACTCGCCCCATGATCGCCACCGCCAAAGCCGGCGCCGCCGGTTCGCCTTCCTTTCGCCCCGCACCGGTGGCGACGCCGGACGGCCAGCCGGTCGATGCGGATTTCATTATCCTGCGGCTGGAGGAGGCCGGAGCGACGCTGCTGGCCCTGCCCGGCACCGGCTGGACCACGAAGCTGCGCACCTCCTCGCTCGAGATCGTGCGCACCGCGCTGGAAAGTTACGGCTGGACCGAGACGCGAATCCGGCCGCCGGTTCCGTCGGCGGAGAAGATCACCCGGATGGACGAGGCGATGGGCTGGATCGGAGTGATCCCGCTCGACCGCTACGTGCTGCGCCGCATCGTCGGCGCGCGCAGCCTGGTGCATCCGGTCACCGACCGGCATCTGTTTCCGTGGCGGCGGCTCGGCGCGGCACTGGGAGCCGACCATAAGGCGGTGCAGCGCTGGCACGCGCAGGCGATCGACATGATCGTTGCCGCGGTCAACCGGGCATGACGGAAACCGCCGCATCGGTGGACAACTGCCTGGATAGTCCATATATGGACACCATGCCCGGTGCCATGCAACCAGGACCCGACCGCAGGGCGCTGTCGCCCGCCGCATTGCGAGCTTTCTACGGCCTCGCTTCCCTGTGGAAGCTCAGCGTGCAAGAGCAGATGACGCTGCTTGGCGTCAGCGCGCGGTCCACCTTCTTCCATTGGAAGAAGCATCCCGAAATCGCGCTGCCGAAAGACACGTTGGAGCGGATTTCCTATCTGCTCGGCATCTACAAGGCGCTGCAGATCCTGTTGCCGGAGGCATCGGCGGCGGATGCCTGGGTGCGGCGGCCGAACCAGGCGCCGCTGTTCGGCGGCGGCTCCGCGCTGGACCGCATGCTGTCGGGCCACGTCGCCGACCTATTCGAGGTGCGCCGTTATCTCGACGCGCAGCGCGGCGGATGGGCGTGACGGTGCCGCAACGGCGCGTCGTCTGGCAGCCGTCCTGGCGCATCGTCCCGAGTCGGTTCCCACCGATCGACCTGTTCGAGCGCATCGCCGATCCGGCCGACTGGGAAGCGCTGATTTCCGTCGAATCGCTGACCAATGACCGCATTCGCGATGCGGTGGGCGACATCGCCCTGGTGCCGCCGGAGGAACGCGTCGGCGGCCCGGGCGCCTCGATCGTGATGGCGGCGTTCACCCATCTCAATCCGGACGGCAGCCGGTTCAGCGACGGCAGTTTCGGCGTGTTCTATGCCGCCGCCGACCTGGCGACCGCGGTCACCGAGACCCGGCATCACCGCGCTCGCTTCATGCGGGCGACGAGCCAGCCGCCCATGGAACTGGACATGCGGGTCTATGTCGTGGACCTCGATGGCGAACTGCACGACATCGGCGGCCTGCGCCAGGCGATGGCGGCGGTTTATGACCCGGATGATTATGCTCCCGGCCAGGCGCTGGCGCGGCGGCTGCGCGCCGCGGGATCGTCGGGCATCGTCTATGACAGCGTGCGGCGTGCCGGCGGCGCGTGTGCCGCGGTGTTCCGGCCGCGTTGCCTGACCAATCCCAGGCAGGAGCGGCACCTCTGCTACGTGTGGGACGGGCGGACGATCGCGGCGGTGGGCGAGAAGCGGGCGGTGTGAGCAGATGCCGCTCAAAGAAACGGCGCGAGCGCGGCAAGTAGCGCCGCCGCCGCGCTCAGGACCTGCGCGACGCCGGTGAGCAGGGTGGCAGCGTCCTTTATGGTGGCGGCCTCGGTCTTCAGGTTGGCAGCGGCGTCGTTCATTGCCGCGATCGCCTGTTTGTTGGCGTCCGAATCCTCGATCGTGCGCAGCGCCTGGACGCGAAAATCGTCCTGCTTGTCCTGCAACTTGCCGATCTGCGCGTCGATCCCCGCGATATCGGCACCGTGCTTCAGCTTCAACGCGCTCAACCGGTCGATGGCGGCTTGCAGGACCTGTATGGCCGCCGTGGCCACGTCGTTCGGATTCACCTGTGCCATGCTACCCTCCCGTATGACGCGAATTGTCCGGCTCCGCCGGGGATGTCGTCACATGTTGCCGGCGACCGGCGCCTTGGCGGCGGCCCCGATCGCGGTTTTCAACTGTGCGGCGGCGGCGATGAAGTTCCGCACGGTGGTCAGTACCGCCAGCCCCTGCCCGGCATTGTCCCGCAGGGCCGCCGCCAGTTGGCGATGTGCGACCACCATCGCCGTGACAGTTGCGGCCGGATCGGCGGCGCGGGCCTGGTTGAAGGCTGCCACCTCGGCCGCAACCGCCGCCCGCTTGCTCTGGTAGGCGGCCGCGCTGAGCCGGCCGACCGTGGCCGCCTCGAGCGGCGCGGAGTCGCGGAGCAACTCGCGATCCAGTTGTCGAAGCTGCAGCAGGTGGATTTCCAGCAAGGCTGCCCGCACCGTTTGCCCGAGTATTTGCACGTCGGGGTCCAGCCTGGGGACCGTACTGCGCAACGCCGCCAGGCGGCGTTGGTCGAGATAGAGCGCAATCCCCTGGCCGATCAGGCTGCCCCCGGACGTGACCAAGGCACCGGCGGGCGCCGCCGCCGGATGCAGTGTGGCAACCGCGCCGGCCAGTCCGCCGGCCGCCGCGGTCAGGCTCTGCGTGGCCTGGCTCAGTGCCGTTGCGTCGGCCGCCGAGGCAACCGCGGCGAGCGACGCGGCATACGCATTCAGCGCATTGAACGCCGGCGCGGCATCCGCCAGGGCCTGTTGCGCCGGGGTCGGCGCCGGCACCGCGGTCGCGCCGAACGTCACGATAGCGCAGTCCCGCAGCCGGGGAGGCGTACCGCTCGGCTCGCGCTGGGTGCAGCCGGGCAACAGCGTCATTCGCGCCCGGGCGGCAATTTCGGCCGCCACCTGCCGCTGCGCAACGATCGCATCGACCGCCTGCCGGCCGGTCTGGTAGCTCGATACGACGGCGGCGACGCCGGTGCTGAAGCCGGTGATCTCCGGGTTATAGACGTAAGGAGAGCAGGCCGAGAGCACGGACAGGCCCAGCAGCAGCACCAGAGTCCGGCTTCCCGCCATCACGTCTCCCCGTTGTCGCGCCGCGATCCGGTGCCGGTGCGTGCGGCACTCGCGGCACCGCGGATTATCGCCGGGCAGAAGGTCTCGGCAGTCTATCGCTGTCAAGCGCGCCCGCACGCCCCGAATGGCGCGAGCGCCCGGCTAGCCCATCTTATTCACCGCATAGCAGGGATTCGCTGACGGGCATGTAACAGGGGCAAAAATGTGGGTAACCCCTCATTTTTTCCTTGCGTCGATTCGGCGCGGTGGACTCTTTGCGTCATGTGCCGCCGCCCGCCACCCTTTCGGCGCTAAGCCGTGCAGAGCTTGAAGCTCTGCTGGCCGAACT
>DATLQW010000218.1:0-4810 GCA_035535035.1 Acetobacteraceae bacterium | reverse complement strand
GCCGGCCGCCAACGGCCCCGCGCGCGCTGCTCCAGGCACGCATCGTCGCGGCGATCGAGGTCACCGGCGCGCCGAAGCCGCGCGCTGCCCCGGCAATGTGCGACTGTTGCCTCCCGGAGCCGGGCACCCGCAACGGCGGCGACAGAAGAAGCGCTGCCAAGGGGTACGCCAACGCCAGGGCGCGTTGGCTGCGCCGTCCTTGGCCATCGCCGCACGCACCGCGGATACGCGCGCCAGGATGGCCGTTCCGGTTGAGCAGCGGGACGACCTGGCAGGAACAAGCCCGTCGGTGCATGGAGAGCGGCATGCCCTGGCCGATGACGGTGGTAACGGGCGTCAGCCCGAAAGACTCTTCCGTAGACTGAGGTCGGCACGCTCGGCATGCGCATGACGTTCAAATCGGTCCATATCCGCATCCTTCTACACGCGCCGACATCTAGGCAATCTTGAGATGGCGAAATACCGGAATCTTTATGAAATCCAGGACGAAGGCGAAGGTAACCGCCGCGCCAAGCAGGCCGGCCACGATCAAAACCGGCAGCGGCGCCATGGCAATGCCGCCGACGGCAAGTACGGCGGCGATCAGTACATCGGCAACAGATGACAAGGCGAGCCACAGGCTCGGGCGGGAATTCCATAAATGGCGACGTTCCCGCACCGCATAGATCGTCGCCTGGCTTCCGAAGACCATGGAGACGAAGACCAGGGTTCTCAGCGTCCCGGTTCCGAGCTGCATGCCGAATTTACCGATCGCCAGGATGCCGGTGCAGAAAGCCAGCAGACAGACCCCCAGCATCACGCCGGCCACGGTCAGGCGGCCGATGTTCCAGGCATTCGGCATCGGCGAGGGCCGGACGTTGTCCGTCGTCAACGACATCGCGAGGAAGTCTCCGGCGATCAGCAGAATCACCATCAGCAGCGGGGTCAGGACCGCGTGCCCCGTCATGCTCAGCCCGACGATCAGGAGGAGCACCGTCACGATCTTCTTGAGGATCGAATTCAGGGTGTAGGTCAGGATGCGCTGGAAGGTGAGGCGCCCTTCCCGTACTGCGGCAACGATGCCGGCGAGTCCGGGACTGGTCAGCACCATGCCGGCCGCCGACTTGGCGACGTCGGTTGCCGTCGAGACCGCGATGCCGATCTGCGCCTGGCGCAGCGCCGGCGCGTCGTTGGCGCCGTCGCCGCACATGCCGACGACGTGACCGCCCTTCTGAAACGCCTTGACGAGCTTGTATTTGTCCTCCGGAAGAACGCCGGCGAACACCGCGAACGTCTCGGGATGCACCGCGTCCGGAATCGGTCCCGGCGGACAGACCGCGCCGTCGATCCCGACCGCGTGCGCAACGATGCCCGCCGTCACCGGCGCGTCGCCCGTCACCATCACGGTGCGCACACCCAACCCACGCAATTCGCTGACCAGGCCGGCCGAATCCGCGCGCGGCGGGTCGCTCAGCGCGATCAGGCCGACGAGCGTCATCGCCGCCGGCGGTCCGGCGGCGACTGCCAGCACTCGGAACCCCTGCCCCTCGAGTTCGTGCGCCGCCGCCGTGGCGGCCGGCGATCCGTGGGCGAGGCCGGTGACCACGGCAAAGGCGCCCTTCACGATCCGTTGCGTGCCGCCACCCGGGGCCGCGACCGTCGCCTCGGACATCTTCGTCGCCGGATCGAACGGCGTGAACGTGACCATCTGCGGCGCAACGGCGGTGTTCCCGCCTTTGGCGGCGGCGCGGATGGCTGCATCGACCGGGTCCTGCCCGCCTTCCGAGCTGGCGAGCCCGGCCAGCATCAGAACATGCGCGTCGTCGAAGTCCGGCATCGGCCGAACCGCCGTCACCGTCAGTTCGTTGCGTGTCAACGTGCCCGTCTTGTCGGCGCACAGGACATCCATCGATGCCGCTTCATCCACCGCGGAAAGGCGGGTCGGAAGCACGCCCTCGCGCGCCAGGGCGCGCGCACCGAGCGCCGCGGCAAGGGTGAAGGTGGCCGGCAGCGCGACCGGGATCGATGCCAGCACCGCCGTCAGAACGAGGGGAACCATCTCCCTGAGCGGCAGGTGGAGGGCATACGCGTAGGCCAGCAGCATCAGGATGACCGCGCCGCTGAAACCGCCGAGATTGCGCACGACGCGCAGAACCGCCTTCTGCTGCGAACTGACGACATGGGCGGTGCGCACCAGTTCGGCGGTGCGGCCGAATTTGGTGCGCGCGCCCGTCGCCGTGACCTGCGCGACCGCCTCGCCGCGGCGCACCAGCGCCCCGGCATAGGTCTGCACCCCCGTACCGGCTTCGATGGGCACCGACTCGCCGGTGAGCATGGACTGGTCGAGCAGGATTTCGCCGCCCGTAAGCTGCACATCCGCAGCGACCACGCCGCCGAGCGAAAGCTTCACCACGTCGCCCGGCACCAGTTCGGCCGCCGGTACGGTTTTCCATGCGCCGTCACGCAGGACGGACGCATTCAGTGCCAGCCGCGATTTCAGCGCCGCCAGGGTTGCCTGGGCACGGCTCTCCTGGAACAGCCCGAGCGCCGCGTTGAACACCAGCAGACCGGCGATGATCACGGCCTCGGTGTCGTCGCCGAGCGCGACCTGGAGCACGATCGCGGCTTCCAGCATCCACGGCACCGGCGCCCAGAATTTTGCCAGCGCCATGCGCAGCGGATGGAGGTTCGTGTCCGGCATCGCGTTCGGGCCGAATTTGGCCAGGCGGCCGCGCGCCTCCTCGCTCGTCAGGCCGCCCAGGGGAGCAGCCTTCGCGGCCGCCACCGGTCCGGCGGAACCGGTACTGACAGGCGCTGGCGGAGTCGTGACGGCCATGTTCTCTCCTGCACCCTGCGACACGCTATCCCCGGAGCGACGCCCGGGGATGGGGCGCCGACGTACCTGCGCCGCGCATCTCCCTGAGCCGGGCGAACTTCATACACGCCGGGTGCGCTTCGTTCGACACGTTCTGCGGCGTCACATCGCGCAGAGGGTGACGGTCGGCAGGCATCCGCCGTTCGGCATCAGCGGCTCCGCCAGTCCGTGACCGGGTGATCCGGACGCCCGCACGAGAGCAAGACGTCGCCGATCCGACCGGCTTGCACATCGATCCAGCGCAATGCGCCCAGGGTCCGGCGGTCGAAAAAACCAATCCATGAGACTGCCCCCGTGCCCTGGACATGGCCCCGGCCGCGAGCACTGAAGAACCAAGCCGGCTCGGCTTCGCGTCGAGCACGAGCAGGAGACCAGCCTGTTACAGCACAGCGTGGATCGGCTCACCGTGCTGGTCGGCTTGCCCGGTTTCGTGGCAGCACTCGCCTATCGCGATCGCTCTGTGGGTCGGCATGCGACCGGCAGATCGGCCGCCGTTTTTCTGGCTTCAGGATACCATATGGATGGGCGCGCTCGTCGTGGCGGTCCTTATTCCTACGCTCTTATTGCGAACCCTGTCGGTGCGCGGCCAGACAGAAGAAGAATTCAACGCAAATGGACCGAGCGGAACGGGCCGGCGGCGGCACAGGCCCGAGGCAGCAACATACGCCGCCGCACGGAATTGCGGTGGGATCGCGGAAGCGGCACGCTGCATCCGCGTGTATTTGCGCCCATCTGCGCCCATCTGCGTTCGACCTGCCTTGCTTCCTGGCGGGGCCACGGAGCGCCGGCCGCCGTATTCGGACCGCCGCCGCCGAAGCCAACGCCCCAGCCTGCAACAGACCTCGCGATAAGCGCGTATTCTTACCAGGGAACGGCGGAAAAATCAGCTCGTCGGCCGGCGCGAGCGGTTGATTCTCGAGCGTACGATTTTGAACGACCAGAAGTCCGCCAAGATGATCTCCCTGCTCGAAGAATATCGGCATGACAATCCGACAATGACGGACAGAGTCGATAACGAATTCAGTACCATATCGATTCCGTCCGATCATCGGACCGTCATGGGCGCAATAAAAGAGGCGTGAGCGTCCGATAAATTCCGGCGACGCGCGCACGCCTGGGATGGTTGGAACCTCGGCGAGCCTGGGCAATTGCCGGTCGTAGCCGGGCGCTAGCAGCACCGCGGCGTTCTCGCGAGGCCGCACGCATACTGTGCGACACCGTTCGGCTCCGCGCGAATCGCGCATCCCCGCCGCAGCGCCCATGTCGTGCGGCTGGCCGACACCGGCGGTCACCGGGACGACGCTGGTGCGAATCAGGGCAGTCGTAGCCCTCGCGGAACGCGGCGAACCGGCTCGGCTGCGGGCGTGAGGGGCAGTCGGCTGGTCGCCGCGGCAGGCCAAGGCCAGGCGGACGCGCTCCGTGGCGTTGCTTGCCGCTACAGCAGGAAGACCGCCATCAGGATCAGCAGCACGACGAGGAAGATGACCGCGCCGACGGTGAAGTGGGTCCAGGCGTGCCAGAACCGCTCCCGATCGGCGAGGAATTCCTCCGGGGTTTCGTGGCCCGGGACCGTGATCGGATGTTGCGCCATGACTGCCCTCGCTCGGTGTGACGCCGGGCCGAACAGCCGGCACGCCGTTTCTATGGCAGCGGCTCGGGCTCCGGCAAGGGGTTGCGCAGTGCCGCGCCTGCCGGCGGCGCGCGGCCGGCGGTTCCGGCGGCCAGGTGGCGCAGGGCCGAGGGGTACAGGATGTGTTCCTGTTCCAGGACCCGGGCGGCGAGGCGCGCCTCGGTATCGTCCGCCAGCACCGGCACGGCGGCCTGGGCGAGGATCGGGCCTTCGTCCACGGCCTCGGTGACCAGATGCACCGTGCATCCGTGCAGCTTCACCCCGGCCGCGAGCGCGCGGGCGTGGGTGTCGAGGCCGGGGAACGCCGGCAGCAGGCTCGGGTGGAT
>DATLQW010000217.1:0-13691 GCA_035535035.1 Acetobacteraceae bacterium | reverse complement strand
CGCGCTGGCTGCCACAAACCGAGTAGCCGACTTTGCCCGATGCGTCGGGTGGCCATCGACGATCACGAAGATCGGCGTCGTTGCGTTGATCAGCAGCCGCTTGAGGAACTCGATAAACACCACAGCGGTGACACGTCCCTTCGTCAACATGAAGCGCAACTGTCCTTGGGCACTGACCGCTGAGATCAGATTGACGCCGAACCGTGCGCCGGTGCTTGACACCACCGGCGTCCGACCGCGCCGGCCCCAGGTCGTGCCACTATGATAGTCGGATCGTACGCCGGCTTCGTCGGCAAAGAATATGTGTGCCCCTTCGCGTTTCGCCCTCCGTCGGATCGCTGGATACTCCTTCTCCAACCAGCGTTTCACCGCATCGGGGTCCTGTTGTTACGCGCGCCAAAGCGGTCGCTGAGCGGTTAGGCCGAGTTGGATCGGCAGCCGGCACACCGAGCCATGGCTCCGGCGCACATCGAACCGCTCGGCGATCAGCGATTGCACCATCGCCGCAGTCCACAGCGCAAACGGAAACTTGAATTGCAGCGGGTTCCTGTCGGCGATGGCTTCGTAGATCCATCGCAGAGCGGCACCATCCAGTTTGGGCGGGCGACCGCCACGCTTGTGCGCGGTCAACCGATCCCATCCGCCGCGTCGATACTCCGCCAGCCAACGGAACAGGCTGCGCAAGTTGACCCCAAGTGCCGCCGCCACGATCGTCGGGCTTTGGCCGGATTGTACTGCCGCCACACCACGCTTGCGAAGTTCGGTCAAACCAGAATGATCCAGGGCGCGAGCATCGGTCTTCATAGGTACGAAGATTAGCACATCTCGATTTGAATGGCAACTATTCTGGGAAGGTTAATATATCACGCTTGGTGATCGACGCCGCCGCGTACTGCTTTGTAAGCGTGCGGGTTGGCTCCTCGGCATCGCTGAGGAGCCGCTCCATAACCTCCCTTTCAAGGGGTGTGACCTCGGTCATGGGATGAATGCCGTTCCGGTTCCGACCACGCGACCAGAAGATATACCACGCACGGTCACTGTCGGTTCTCCTATTTGAACCTGCGTCTCAAAATCACCCTGAATCCCCTGGCTTTGCACTGCTCGCTGCGTGGCATTTTGAGGCGCTGAGAAGGCACTCTCTTGCGATCCGAACTCGGAAACAACCGGATCAGGATTACGCCCTGCGTTCCAAAAAATATGACTCAGCTTGTTGGGATCAACCGAAGATCCGGTATCCGATCCACCCTGATCCGATTGGTTTCGGCTCATCAGGATGGTGCCGCCAACGATAGCCGTGCCGGCGGCCACACCCGTTGTCGTGAGGGTTACACCACCTACGGCCGCCGCACCTCCGCGACTGCCAACTCGCCCGCAACGCAGGGGGTGCAGGCGACAATACCCGCTCCCACGAGAGCGGCACCAGCCACCTGCCCTGGATTGGTCTTCGCGCAGTTCGCCCGGACGTGATCAGGTCCCACACTGCACTCCCCGCCTGGCCAACGAGCAACCCGGACGGATCGCTCAGATTAAGCGGGTCATTGCCCACATAGGCAAAGACGTCGCGGGGATGACGTACGACAGGTTACGCCGCGCCGCCATCAGGGCGCGGCGCCGCGAGCAATGGCAATCGCCTGCCAGACGCGCGCCGGCGTCGCCGGCATGTCGAAATGCCGGATGCCCAGCGGCGCCAGGGCGTCGTTCACCGCGTTCATCGCCGCCGCCAGGGCACCGACGGTGCCGGCCTCCCCGACACCCTTGGCACCGAGCGGATTGACCTTGGTCGGCACCTCGCGCGTCGCCACCCGGAAGTTCGGCAGGTCGTCCGCCCGCGGCATCTGGTAGTCCATGAACGACGCCGTCAGCATCTGCCCCGACTCGCGGTCGTACAGGATCTGCTCTCCCAGCGCCTGGCCGATGCCCTGCGCCACCCCGCCATGTGTCTGCCCCGCCACCAGCAGCGGATTCAGCACCCGACCGAGTTCTTCTACCGCGCTGTAGCGCACGATCTCGGTCACGCCGGTATCGGGGTCGATCTCCACCTCGCAGATGTGCGTGCCGTTGGGGAAGGTCACCGCGGTGGCCGCGAACTCCCCGTTCTCCACCAGGCCCCCCTCCTCGCCGGGCGGAATATGCGCCGGGTCGTACGCCGCCCGCGCCACCGCGGCGAGATCGACCGAACGATCCGTGCCGGCAATGCTGAACCGACCGGCCTCGAACGTCACGTCCACCACCGCCGCTTCGAGCAATTCCGCTGCGATGCGCCGGGCCTTCTCGATCACCGCGTCCACCGCCAGCATCACCGCCGAGCCACCGATGCACAGCGCGCCCGACCCGCCATTGCCCTTGCCGTACGGCAAGTGGTCGGTGTCGCCTTGCTCATACCGCACCTGCTCCAGCGGCACGCCGAAGCGCTCGGCGACGATCTGGCAGAACGCCGTCTCCAACCCCTGCCCCACCGACACCGAGCCTGACCGCAGGAACAGCGTGCCGTCTTCCGCCAGGCGCAGCGTGGACATGTCCTTCGCCGGGCGCAGAAAGGGTCCACCGGCCACCTCGATGCAGTTGCACAATCCGATGCCGCGCAGCTTGCCACGACGCTGCGCGGCCTCGCGCCGAGCCGGGAAACCGCCGAGCTCGGCGAGATCGGCAGCAGTTTGCATGTTGCCTTCGAACTCGCCGCAATCGTAGGTGAAGGTGAGGGCGGTCTTGTACGGCATCGCCTCCGGAGGAATCAGGTTGCGCCGGCGCAGCTCGTACGGATCCATGCCCAACTCGCGCGCCGCGACATCGATCAGGCGCTCGATCGTGTAGGTCGCCTCGGGCCGCCCGGCGCCGCGATACGCCGCGGTGGGAACCGTGTGCGTCATGATGCCGCAGGCTTCCGCGTACATCGCCGGAATGTCATAGACACCGGCGGTCCCACCGATATTGCCCACCGGCCAGCCGGAACGGCCGGACACGTAGGCACCCAGGTTCACGTCCCAGCGCAGCTTCAGCGCGGTGAATTTTCCTCCCGCATCCAGTGCCAGTTCCGCGGTGATGCGCATCTCGCGCGCTTGCTCGTCGGTGAGCAATCCCTCGGTGCGGTCGGAGATCCAGCGCACCGGACGGTTGAACTTGCGCGCCGCCCAGCAGACCAGGGCGTATTCCTGTTGCACGCCCGACTTCATGCCGAACGAGCCGCCGACATCGCCGACCACCACGTGGATGTCCGTGGGTGCCAGCCTGAAATTGCTCTGCGCCAAACCGTTGCGCAGCGGGTACGGCGACTGGATGGAGGGGTGCAGCACCAATCGCCCGTCCGCGCCGATTTCCGCCCAGGCGCCGCGCGGCTCCATCGAGTTGGCGGTGACGCGCGACACGGTGAACTGCAGCCGCGTCACGTGCGCGGCGTCGCGCAATGCCTGCCCGGTTCGTTCGGCGTCGCCACGCTTCCACAGGAAGCCGATGTTGTCGGGGACCTCGTCCCAAACGGCGGGCGCTCCGGGCTGCATCGCGGCGACCGGATCGGTGACCACCGGAAGCGCGCGGTAGTCCACCAGCACCGCATCCACGGCCTCCAGCGCGGCGCCCCTGGTTTCCGCCACCACCAGCGCCACCGGTTCGCCGACGAAACGCACGCGGCCCGAGGCGAGCAATGTGCGGTCGGTTTTCGGCGCGGGCCCGCCGTCCGGGCGAGGAAAGCCTATGCCGCCGGGGATCGGCCCGACATCCGCCAGGTCGGCGTTGGTATAGACGCCGATGACACCAGGCACCGCGCGCGCGGCGGTCGTGTCCGGCACACCGAATGTCGCGTGTGCGTGCGGCGAGCGCACCAGCACGGCCACCAGCATGCCGTCGCGCCTGGCGTCGGCGGCGTAGTTGCCTTTGCCGGTCAGCAGCCGCGCATCCTCGCGCCGCCGGATCGATTTCGCCTGCAATGTCGCCATGCCCATGGTCCTTTCCGCGAAGATCCCAAAACAGTCCGAACGCCTCGAATTCTCCCCCTCCCCTTGGAGGGAGGGGGTCGGGGGGAGCGGTCGGTCGGGGGTTCGCGCCCACCGACCCTCCCTCCCACCCTCAAGCGGGGGGAGAAATCCGCCGCATGATACCCGCGCCAGTGTGGCGTGCCGGCGGTGCTTCCGCCAAGCCCCTGGCCGGCCCATGGCCGAGCCCGTCATGGCCGCCCCCGGGCTCGGCCATGACGGGCCTGGCCATGACGGGTGGCGGCGGTTGCCCGCCATCGCCGCGGGTGGTCTCATCCGCCGTCGCGAAGGAGGCATTGCGATGACGAAGATTGCGGTGGTGGGCGCCGGCCTGATCGGCCGCGCCTGGTCGATCGTGTTCGCGCGTGCCGGGTTCGATGTCGCCTTGTGGGACCCGGTCCCGCAGGCGATCGCCGCGGCGCAGGATTTCATCGCCGAGCGGCTGCCGGAACTGCGCGAGGCGGGCCTGCTGGCCGACGCGCCAGCCGCGGTGCGCGCCCGCATCCACCCGGCCGCGAGCCTCGCCGAGGCGGTGCATGGCGCGGAGCATGTGCAGGAGAACGGCCCCGAGCGCGTCGCTGACAAGCAGCGCATCTTCGGGGAACTCGATCTGCTGGCGCACGCCGATACGGTGCTGGCGAGTTCCACCAGCGGCATTCCGGCCAGCGCCTTCACCGAAGGATTGGCCGGGCGGTCGCGCTGCCTGGTGGCGCACCCGGTCAACCCGCCCTACCTCATTCCTCTGGTGGAACTGTGTCCGGCGCCGTGGACCGAGCCATTGGTGGTCGCGCGCACGCGCGAGTTGATGACGCGCGCCGGCCAGGTGCCGGCGACCGTGCGGCATGAAATGGACGGATTCGCGCTGAACCGATTGCAGGGTGCGCTGCTGGCCGAGGCGTTCCGGCTGCTCGCCGACGACGTGATCTCGCCCGCCGATCTCGACGCGCTGGTCAAGCACGGGCTGGGTTTGCGCTGGAGCTTCATGGGGCCGCTGGAGACGATCGACCTCAACGCGCCGGGCGGGTTGGCGGATTACTGCGCGCGCTACGGGCCGCTTTACGCGACGATGCAGCGGCAGATGGTGCCGCGGCTGTGGGACAAGGTGCTGGTCGATCGGCTGCAGGCCGCACGCCGGGCCGAATTGCCGGCAAACCTGCAACCCGTGCGGCAGGAATGGCGCGACCGCCGGCTGATGGCACTGCTCGCGCACAAGAAGGAGCAGCCGGAATGACCGTGCCGGTCTCCCGCGAAGCGGGAGAGCGAGTCGCTACACCTGGTCGTAGTCCACCACCACATGCTCCGTCACCGGATGCGACTGGCAGGTCAGCACGTAGCCCGCCGCGGTCTCCCACGGTTCCAGCGAGTAGTTCACCGTCATCTCCACCCGCCCTTCCAGCAGCTTCGCCCGGCAGGTGCAGCACATGCCGCCCTTGCAGGAAAACGGCAGGTTGCGGCCGGCTCGGATCGCCGCGTCGATGATCGCCTCGCCCTCCGCCACCGGCATCTCCCAGCGCGCGCCTTCGCAGATCACCGTCACGATCGCCTTCGGCGGGGCCGCCGGTGACACCGCAACGACGTGCGGCCGGCCGCCGGCACCCGGCGTGAACCGCTCGACATGGATGCGCGCGCGCGGCAGGCCGAGATCGGCCAGCGCCTTTTCCAGCCCCTCGATCATCGGCTGCGGACCGCAAACGAACGCATGGTCCACCGCCTGCACCGGCAGCATCGCCCGCATCAGCGCGCCGGCCTTCTCCGCATCCAGGTGCCCGTTCAGCACCGCCACGTCCTGTTGCTCGCGCGACAGCACGTGGAACACCGACAGCCGCGCCATGTAGCGGTCTTTCAGATCCTCCAGCACGCCGCGGAACATGATGCTGCCGGTCGAGCGATTGCCGTAAAACAGCACAAAGTGGCTGGCCTTCTCGCGCGCCAGCACCGTCCTGAGGATCGCCAGCACCGGCGTAATGCCGGAACCCGCGGCGAAAGCGACCAGCGTGCGCGCCGCGCCCGGCTCGATCGCAATGCCGAAACGACCGTCCGGCGTCATCACCGACACCGCGTCGCCCGCGCGCAACGCCGCGTTCGCCCAGGTGGAAAAAACCCCGCCCGGCACCCTCTTGATCGCCACGCGCAGTTCGCCGTCGTCGAGCCCTGAACAGATCGAGTAGCTGCGCCGTACCTCCGCGCCGTCGATCGTTGCGCGCAACGTCAGGTACTGGCCGGGCGTGTAGCGATAGGCTGCCCGCAACGCGTCGGGCACCGTGAAGGCGAGCGAGACCGCATCCTCGGTTTCGCGGCGCAGCGAGGCGATGTGCAGCATATGGAAGCGGTGCGGCATGCGGCCTGTCTTGCACGGAGAAACATCCGCCACAACTGCGGCGCAAGCGCCGGCTTTCGCATTGCCTCGCCGTGACCACCGAGGGTCTGGGCCTTGTCGAGATCATCGGTGACGCCCGCCAGGTGCCGCACCTTCTCTCCGATTGACACCCGACGCCGGGCAGCGTGTCGCCCGCGCGGGCTAGGGCCGAAGCGCCGCGCGCCCCAGGCCGCCATACAGATCCAGCATGCGCCCGAACCAGGCGGCAATCGGATCGTCCTCGGCCAGCACCGGGAAACCGCTGGAGCATCGCGGCCACATCAGCGTGCCGGCGACGATGCAATCGGCGTAGCTCGGCGCCGCGCCGCCCAGCCAGGGCTGGCGGCCCAACACCAGCCGCACCGGCAGCAGCGATTCGCGAAACGCCGCCACGCGGGTTTCGCGCCCGGCCTGCACCGCTTCCAGCGTCGTGCCGAACCGTGCCTCGCGGCTCTGCCGGAAATAATCGCGGTCGCCGGCATCGATGACCGCGAAAATGTCCCGCACGATCAGCCGCGCGATGCCGCCCAGCATGACGGAATCCGCCCAGGCGTTGATGAAACGCGCGTGCGCCCGCGCCGTGGCGCCGCCGAACAGCGCGGGCGCCGGATAGCGCTCCTCGAGATATTCCGCGATCGCCCAACTGTCGGCGACCACCGTCTCGCCGTCGCGGATCACCGGCACGCGGCCCTGTCCGGAAAACGCGATTTCCCGCGTGTCGGTGAAGCGCCACGGCACGGTTTCCACCGGCAGGCCCTTATGCGCCAGAGCGAACCGCGTGCGCCAGCAATACGGGCTGAACCGCAGCGCCGGGTCGGCGCCCGCGAGGTCGTGCATGGTGATGGTCATGCCGGCAAGTCTGCCCCGGCGGTGCGGGAAAGGGAAGAACCGCCGCGGCGGCACTCGGCCTGCCGGCGTGGGACGGGCGCTGCCGCACAGCCTTCCGGCGGGTTGCCGAGACCATGATGACAAGTAGCCGGGGTGACAGGTCGCCGGGGTGACAAGTCGCCGGTGCGGCCGGTCAGGCCGCCGCCGGGGCGGAGCCACCGATCTCACGCTCCACCGCCGCGACGAGCGCGACGAGCGTGAACGGCTTCAGGATGAAGGGGCGCGGCTGGGCCGCCAGCCCTTCCATGCGCCGCGGATCGCCGGACATGAACACGACGGGCACCCTCGCCCGGTCGGCGGCCGGAATCAGTTCCCGGTCGATGCCATCCGGCAGCGTACAGTCGAGCAGCATCAGATCGATTCCGGCGCCGGCCAGCAGCCGAAGCGCCGCCGCCGAAGTTTCGACCAGGGTGGTCGCGTAATCGTCGTCGAGCGCCGCGGCGATAACCTCGGCGACCAGCGGGTCGTCTTCGACAACGAGGATGTGCGGCCGTGTCAGCATGCGTCGGTGGTTCACTTGGTTCGGTCGCCTGAACGCAACCACCATATACCAGCGCCGGGGCGTCACCAAACTGCCGGGTTCCGGCCTCGGGCGGTCGCTGCCCGGCCGGTCTGCCGCACCTCGCGCCAGGTTGCCAAGATCGTGCCGGCGGAGGCCCGCCGCAACGGCGATCAGGCGCGCACCTCGGTGTCCAGCGCGGTTTCGTAAACCCGGATCACCGCGCAGGAATCCGAACTGCCGAGGCCCATGCCGCGCGCCATGCGCATGAGGTTCATCACTTGCGGCGCGATCATGCCCGGCACGCCCAGCTCGTCGGCCATTTCCAGCGCCAGGCGCAGGTCCTTGTGCGCCAGGTCGAGCGCGAAGGTTGCCTGGAACTCGCCCTTGAACGCCTTGCTCGCCATGTTGCCGTAGCCGGTGGAAAAGCCCGACGCGTTGCGGATTACCTGGTCGAGCTTGTGCAGGTCGATGCCGGCGCGCTTGCCGATCATCAGCGCCTCGGCCGCCGCCGCCGAATTGCAGAACGCCAGCATGTTGTTGATCAGCTTGGCGACCGAGCCCATGCCGATCTCGCCGCAATGCACCACCTCGCCGCTGAAGGATTTCAGCAGCGGGAGCTGCGCTTCGAAGGTCGCCGGGTCGCCGCCGGCCATGATGACGATGGTGCCGTCTTTGGCCCGCGCGGTGCCGCCGGAGACCGGCGCTTCCAGCATGGCGATGCCCTTGGCCAGCATACCCTCGGCGCAGCGCCGCGCGGTGGCGGGGGCGTTGGTGGAGAGGTCGATATAGGTGGTGCCCGGCTTCGCGTTCGCCGCGATGCCGTTGGGGCCGAGCGCCACCTCCTCGACGATGCGCGGCAGCGGCAGCGAGGTGATCACCACCTCGCAACGCGCTGCGACATCGGCGACCGAACCGCCGGCCGCGGCGCCCAGATCGGTGCAGGCCTTCACCGCGTCGGCGCTGAGGTCGAACACGATGACCTCGTGGTTGGTGTTGCGGATGATGTTGCGGCACATGGGGCCGCCCATGTTGCCGACGCCGATGAACCCGACCTTCATGTTCCGTCTCCCGCGTTTCGCGCCCGGCACGGATGATTTCACCGCACGGGCGGGAAGACAACCCGGGCGCGCGGGCCGGGGGACTGTGTCATTTCGCGACCGGCGGCACTGGCGCTCCAAGCGCATTTTGCCGGCGGGATCGCCGGCCGCAGGCCATGCTGCGTGGGGCGATGGCGCGTGGGGCGATGCCGCGTGGGGGAACACGTTCACCCGGCGGCCGGGTCGGCCTGGGTGCCGCGGCGCTCAGCCGCCGCGCTAGTGGCGTGACCCGCCGCCCAGCCGGCGCGAGAAGCTGACGGCCGCCGCGCCGGTTGCCGCCACCGCGGCGAACAGCATGCTGGTAGTGGTGCCGCTAACGGGGAAAAGTCCAAACACCAGCGCCACCAGCGCCGCGCCCATCGTCTGCCCGAGCAAGCGCGCGGTCGCCTGCATGCCGCTGGCGCCACCGGTGCGGGCGGGCGGCGCCGCGGTGATGATCGCCCGGTTATTCGGCGTGTTGAAGAAGCCGAAGCCGAGGCCGCAGATGGTCATGCGCCAGACGATGTCGAGCGGGGCCGGGTGGACCGGCAGCAAGGCGAGCGCCAGCAGGCCGATGGCCATCACCGCCAGGCCGCAGCCGCTCAGGATGCCGACCGGGTAGCGATCGGCCAGGCGGCCGGCGAAGGGCGCGATCACCGCCACGGTCAGCGGCCAGGGCGTCATCAGCAGGCCGGTCGCCACTTCGCTGAAGCCCAGGGTGTTCTCGAACAGGAACGGTAGGGAAACCAGCGCCATCGCTTGCGCCACGAAGGCGCAGACCGAGGTGGCGACCGACAGCGCGAACAGCGGGATGCGCAGCAGGTCGATCGGCAGCAGCGGCGAACTGCGCGCCATCTGGCGGGCCACCAGCACGAACACCATGCCGACGACGATGAACAGCTCGGCGCCGACATTGCCGATGTCCTCGCCGTGGCCCAGGCCGGCGACGGCGGTGATCAGCAGGCCGAAGGTGAAGGCGCTCAGCACCGCGCTGCCGACATCGAAGCGGGCGCCGGAGGTTGGCGTGGCCGGCAGGTGCCAAATGGCGACCGGGATGGCGATCAGGCCGAGCGGGATGTTCACCGCGAACAGCCAGGGCCAGGTGGCAACGGACAGAATGCCGGCGGCAACGGTCGGGCCGAGCGCCGAGGCGATCGAGCCGATGGTCGCGTTCAATCCGACGCCGCGGCCGATCCAGCGGCGCGGGTAGATGAAGCGGACCAGGGCGCCGTTCACGCTCATGATCCCGGCGGCGCCGAAACCCTGGATGATGCGGGCCAGCGTCAGCGTGGCCAGCGACGTGGACAGCGCGCAGCACAGCGAGGCGATGGTGAACAGCACCAGCCCGCCCTGGTAGATACGGCGGTAGCCATAGATCTCGCCCAGGGAGGCGAGCGGCAGGAGGGAAATCGTCACCGCGAGCTGGTAGGCGTTCACCACCCAGATCGAGGCGGAGGGCGAGGCGTTCACGTCGCGTGCGATGGTGGGCAGCGCCACGTTGGCGATGGCGCCGTCCAGCACCGCCAGCGTCAGGCCGAGCGCGATGGTGAGGATCGCCCAGTAGCGCTGCGGCAGCGGCACCCCGTCGGGGACCGGCAGGCGCGGCGCCTGGCTGACCGTGAGGGTGGCTCCGGCCATCAGGCGGGAGCCTTGGCCGGGACCGGAAGGGCAGCTTGAACGAAGTCCGCCAGCTCCTGCGACACCTCCCCTGGGGTCAGTGTCGCCAGGTCGTGGCGCCGCAGCACGCGGATCGCGGGGGCGCCCGGAGGGGCACGGGGCGCGCAGCGGGCCGGATCGGAATCGCCCGAGAACAGCACCAGCGCGGGGCAGCCGGCGGCGGCGAGCAAGTGCATCGGGCCGGTGTCGTTGCCGACCGCGAAGGCCGCGGCACGGCCGAGTTCGGCGAGGTCGCCGAAGCTGGTCTGGCCGGTCAGGTCGCGCATCTCGGTACCCTGGGCGGTGCCGCCGGCACCCTGGGCGGTGCCGCCGGCACCCTGGGCGGCGCCGCCGGCGCCTGGGGAAACCACGCCGGCAGCGATCGCCCCGGCGAGCCTGCGTTCGCCGGCGGTGCCCAGGACGACCGGCGTGATGCCGCGCTGCGTCAGCCAGCCGGCGAGGGCGCGATACTGCGCGGCCGGCCAGCGCTTCACCGGGCGATGCGCCGAACTGCCGGGCACCAGCAAGGCGAACGGGCGCGGCAGGGCAAAGCGGGCGATGTCGCCGCGGCACCAGGACAGGTCGGGCGGCGGGATTCCGGCGATGCCCGCCTGGCGCAACTGGCCCTGCTGCCGGTCGATGTCGTGCATGCGGCCGCGGTTGGGGTCGCGGTCGGGGTGGGAAGCGCCCGGCGCGATACCGGACCACTCGGGGCGCGCGCCATGCGGGAACATACGGAAATAGTGGGAAGAGCGGCCGGAGGTCTGCAGGTCATAGACCCGGTCGAAGCGCCCGTCGCGCAGCAGGTGGCGCAGGCGCAGGACGGCGCGAAGGTCCCACCAGGCGGGCCTGGCGTCGGTCAGCACGCGGTCGAACCAAGGCGCGCCGGCCATCCAGCCGGCGTAGGGCGCGGTGGTGAGCAAGGTGATCCGCGCATCGGGATGGTGCTGCCGGATGGCGGCGAAGGCACCCAGCGACAACACGACGTTGCCCAGCGCCCCGAGCTTCAGGACGAGGATGCGGGCGGTCATTGCCGACTACCTCGCCCGCCTGGTGGGAGAGGATTCAACGTTTCGTTGCCGCATACAGCCACTCGTCGCGCAGCAGGCCGTAGCGCACCTCCTGTTCGGGTGTCAGGCGGAAAATCGTCACCGCGAAACCTACCTCGGCCAGCCGGTCGGCGAAGTCCAGGCCGTAATAGCGCACATGGTCCGCCGCGCTGAAATGCGCGTACTGCTCGGCCGGCGTGGCGATCGCCGGATTTTCGTAGATCTGCTGGCGGGTGGCGTTCAGCGGCACCGCCGGCAGCGCCACCCCGCCGGGCCGCAGCAGCCGGAACAACTCGCGCATCGCCTGGCGATCGTCCGGGATGTGCTCCAGCACGTGATTGGCGATCACCGCCTCATAGCTGGCGTCGGGCAGCCCCACTCGGCGAATGTCCACCCTGTGGGTCACCCCGGGCTGGACCAGGTCCGCGGCTTCATACAACGGGTTGCCGCGCATCCGCCGCATCGCCGCCTGCTCCGGCGCGAAATGCAGGATGCGCTTGCCGGCGAGCCTGTCGCCGCCGCCTTCGGTCACCCGGAGATGCGGCAGCCGATGCCGCTCGCGGCTGCCGCAGTTCAGGCAACGAGCGTCCCAGCGCGGCGGGTGGCCGACGCTGACGAACCGGCCGGTATAGCCGCAGATCGGGCAGGTGCGCGGCAGACGCGATTCCGCGAACTGCCGGCGGTCGTGCAGCCAGGCGACGGCGAGGCGGCGGCGTTGCGTCCAGGTGCGGTGCGCGGCTTCGGTCACGGGGTCATCTTGGCCACGAGGTTATGCTGCACTGCGGCATAAGCGTCCGATATCAGCCTCAAGGAGGGGCGGCAATCGGTGCCGGATGGATGGCAGACCAGTGCCGGGCGATGTCCAGCCGGCGCGTGATCCAGACGCCAGCGAAACGGCCGACATGGTCCAGCAGGCGCTCCAGGCCGGCGGCGCGGGCCGGGTGGCCAATCAGCCGCTGGTGCAGGCCGATCGACAGCATGCGCGGCTGGGTGCGGCCCTCGCGATACAGGAAGTCGAAGGCGTCGCGGCAATAGGCGAAGAAGTCGTCGCCGGTGGCGAAGGTGCCGCGGCCGAACTTGGCATCGTTGGTGGAAAGCGAGTAGGGCACGACGAGGTGCGGCTGGCCGAGGACGCTGGTCCAATACGGCAGCTCATCGTCGTAAGCGTCGGAATCATAAAGAAAGCCGCCATGCTCGACCAGCAGGCGGCGGGTGTTCACGCTGGGTCCGTGGCGGCAATACCAGCCGAGCGGGCGCTCGCCCATCGTCTGTTGCAGCGAGGCCACCGCGCGGCGGATGCGCTCGCGTTCCTCGGCCTCGGTCAGCTGGTAGTGCTTTTCCCAGCGCCAGCCGTGGCAGCAGACGTCGTGGCCGGCGGCGCGGATCGCGGCGGCGGCCGGGGGATGGCGTTGCAGCGCGAGGGCGCAGCCGAACACCGTCAGCGGCAGCGCGCGCCCGGCGAACAGGCGCATGATCCGCCAGAAGCCGACGCGGCTGCCATAGGCGAACATGCCCTCAGCGGCGAGATCGCGGCCGGGCACGTTCGGGTTGATCCCGCCGTTCTCGGTGAGGCCCCATTCCGAGGCGGGGTCGCCGTCGGGGATCGAGGGTTCCGAACCCTCCTCGAAATTCAGCACGAAGTTCAGCGCCAGGCGGGCGCCGCCCGGCCAGCGCGGGTCGGGCGGGTTGGCGCCATAGCCGATCAGGTCGCGGTCCATTTGCGGTCCCCGGCGTGTTCGGCGGCAGGATAGGCCAGGGCGGAGCGCGTTGCGACCATGCGCGTTGACCACCGGCCGGCGATGGCCCACCCGCCCCGAATGAAACCGCGCCGGTCGCGGAAGAGAACAAGAGGCTCCCCCTTCCCTCAAGGGAAGGGGAGTTTGCTTCTTGCCAGGATGGTCGCCCGTAGCATGCGGGAAACGAACGCGAGCGATTCGCCGAAGGCCGGAGCAAAGACGACGGGGTACGTCAGGACGGCGTGCGTCCTGGGAAGGGAAACCCTTGAGGCCGCCGCAGGGGCGCAGGCACGCACCTGCGTGCGTCCGCGGTTCCATTTTCTTGGCTCTTATGGCGTTCTTTGTTGGTATCGGCTATGCTAGTGGCAGGACGAGGAGATCGCCATGGACCTGGCGGCATTTGAGAGCTGGCTTGGTGGGGTCGTGACCCTGACCGAGGCGCAACGACGACGGGCCTGGCAGG